>CAMCUZ010000007.1 GCA_945879145.1 uncultured Mediterranea sp. | reverse complement strand
GAAAAAGCTAAAGCCCATTGGCACAGCATTTTCACATGATTATTACTATATTTGCGTATGTACTCAATTTAGGGCATACCCCTGTTTTAGGGCACTTTGTCAGTGCCCAACAGGATATACGTTAAAGATTCAATAATTGTTTTAACATTTAGAATATGCCAACCCGATATTCAATGGGGTCATGCTTAGAAAATCACGGCATCCGCTGAATATTTTGTAAGCGTCCAATTCTCCCCAAAACCAAATTACTCCACTGATTACAGGAAAGATAACTCAATAGAAAAAATTACTAATTTTCCAGATTTAACATTCATAAACTACATATAGGGCCTATTTTCGATGTTCGCGCTCCCACTCTTCATTTCGCTGTCCAATCTTTTCATATTCAACACTCGCTTCATCCATGCAATCACGAAGGTATTTACAGAACCCCTGATACTGATCTTCCATATAGGAATTGAAGAGTTCATCGGAGATTACTCCGCCCTTACTGATGCCTTTCAGAATCGAAGGGACAGTCTTACCTTCATTCTTCTGATGGTAAAACTCCAGACGCTCTAAGGCAAATGCATATAGTTCGTCCTGACACTGGGAGCGCGACTTGAGCTCGAGCAAGGAATCCAGCTCAGCTTCTATCTGCTTTATCATTTCAAATGGATCCATCTTATAATTGACAATAACAAGGTAGTAAGTTACGCAGTTCGTCTGATGACTTGGCCTTCCATATCGCTGGGGTACAGGTAATAATCCTGTTCACTCGTATGGATACCATATCAACCAACAATTTGCGTAATACGTCAATGGTAAGCGGTCATTTAGGACACGTAGGCCCCATAGAAACGAAAGGTTTTATTGTTTATTAAGAAAAAGCGTAGATTAATCCCATGCTGATACTGTAGCTAACTGCCATCTGTGTGGTAGCAGGTCAACTAATTTTTCCTTTACTGTCGTACCTATCCGACGGAACACATCGCATAAGTATTCGATGGGATTCAAGTGATGGGATCTAATGTTTGCAAAGACTGACATAAGACGGGCAAAGCGGACCCCAGACTCAGGACTGCCCACAAACAAGCTGTTGTTCCTGTACTTCGCTATTCTTCGGATTTGACGCTCACAAATATTCCTTTATCTGTCTGTCCTCATGGAAAATCCTATCATACAGCTTCATGATTTGCATCGCATCTTTTGAGAAGTCTTTCAACTATCTTTTCCTTTCTCACCCTTCAGCCGTGCAATCTCATTGTCCTTTGCCGCCAGCTTGGCATTGAACGAGGCTATCAACTCCTGTTTCTCCTTCTCGTGCATATCCTTCAACTCTTGTTTCTGACGTTCGAATTCTACACGCATGGCGCCTATCAATTCCTCCTTCAGTGAATCCGGAAGAGACAACACACCACCACCCATAAGCATAGCAGTAATCTGCTGGACCATCTCTGAGACCTTGTTGAGTTGGGTTTCCAGTCTCGATTCCAAATCCATATTACGGTTTGTCAAGTCAGAGACACGAAGGTCCGCATCGTGCGCCTTCTTCTCGGCTGCACGACGCGCACGCTTCTCGGCATTTAGCTGTGAAACGAGTATCTGCTGGCTATGTTCCTCAGACTTTAACATGCTACAAAGGTACTCGATATTTCCATACACAAAAGCATTCTTACATTTGTATAACTGACATTCTCTGCTTTGTAGAATTCCTGCAAATTCTCGCCGCCGTACTCGTTCAGAAATAGGCGGACCTTAGAAGCGTAAAAACTTCCTTCTTTCTTTTTATTATTCATACTTTACTACGATTGTTTTTAATAATCGCAGCAAAGCTATTGCTTTATCTTATCACATACAATACGGCCTAAAATGACTGCTTACGCCTAAATTGCAGGATGTCCTATCTGATTGATTATTTAATTCCACAAGTCACTCAATCCGTCTTTCCATGCGGGGAATGGGGGAGTGGTGTTGAGCTCGTTGTATATATCGACGTTCTTGTTGACAAGCATCGCCACTTTGTCCAGGAGACTCTCGTCTATCTGGGTGATGAGAGGGGCATCGACGTCGCCATCGCAAAAAACACCAAAACCTCTTTCATGAGCAGGGGCATTTCTATGACTTAGAAGGCTGACGTCGTCATTGTCTTCGCCATTAAGAATGGCAAAGAGTGTTGGACAGTTCTTCTTGATTCTCGGCAGTTGGACATCGGGATTCTGCATGCGCATGAAGTATTTGTCCCAATTAGCATAGAGCATGATCTTGCCTCCGGTGCCTCGTGTCATGTTGATAATGACGTATATGCCAGGCTTCAGTTTGAAGATGAATTCAATGCAGTCCTTTCGGGTGCAGATCGTGAGATTCGGCATTTCTTCGTAGAAGGTGGCGCCGGCTTTTGTATCGAGTAGTTTTCTCATTTTATGATATTGTTGGACTAATTTTCACTATATGAAAAAGTTAAAGCCCATAGGCACAGCATTTTCACCAAAAAATTACTATATTTGCCGATTTATTCCTAAAAGGTGAAGGGAGATGACGGAATCCTCTTAACACCCCCGTCATAATTCCCCTTCACCGATGAGTTTATTTTGCACACTCAGCTAGCAGTAGTGCGTATGCCTTATCCATATCTTTTGCTTCTAAGGCTGCTTTCACCTTTTCGGAGATTCAAATCCGGGAAGATAAACACACGAGTCTCGCTCTGAATGGGTAAGTCATTCTTGATTTTGTATCTAAAAACCACTGCCAGACTTTCTTTCCTAAAAGGAATCGTAGAAGCGGAGAGTAGTATCCGGCTGTGGTGAATTGTTAACTTGTTAACGCGTAACGGCTGTTTATTGCTGGTTTGTTGTTGGTAGGCGTCACTCCACTTTCTTCAGGTAGCCGCGGGGGACGTAGGCGGTGGCGATGGTGAGCAGGCCGTCGATAATGACTGCTACGCGGAGCTGGCCGCAGTAACGGGCTACCTTGCCAATCACCCCCTGGAAGTCGCCTCCGGTCACCATGACGGTGTCGCCCTTCTCGAAGTGATGGTCGTCGGGCGGTAGGAGGATGTTGTCGGCCTCGGCATGACCGCAGATAATCTTGAGGGAGTTCATCTGGGCATCGGGGACGATGAGCGGCTCTCTACGTGCATCGGGTCCGACACCGAAACGACGGTAGTAGAAACGGAGGTGCGGCAGGTTGACATTGTCGTAAACGAAGGTCTTGAGCTTATGCTCGGTGCTGCGGGCAAAGAAGATGTTGGGTAAGCGTGACTCCTCGACCTTGCGGCGCTTGCCCTTGACCATGCGATAGACCTGTATGGTGGGATGGTAGGCCTCGAGGCCCTGCTCAACAAGGTAGTCGTAGGAGGCCTTGGCGCGTCCGTAGGTGGCACGCAGGGCATACCAATGCAACTGATGGTCGTTGTGGATGAGGATGGATGAGGGGGTAGATGGCGTGAGGGTGTTTTTGGTGGACACCCCTGCTGGTGAGTTCTCGGCCGCCTGGGGCGCGGAAACTTCGGGGAGGACATCGGGGGTAAGCCCGGTGTGTGGAGGGATTATCCCACCCTCTGGGGTGCATTGCGCGTCATCTATGGTCTTATTATTCAGCTCCATATCGATGATTTTTAACCTACCCTACACAGGGCCTGATTAAGAAAATCAAGGCGGTGTATCTCCGTAATCCACCTTGAATTTCAGCCGTGTGGCTGAAAATTCGTGGCAAATATAGGTATTTTTTTTTTTACACGTGTTTTTGGAGTTGAAAGAAAGTTTATAGCTTGTTAATTTTAAATATTCTTTCTTATATGACCTATTTTAGTGAAACAATGCTAATTTTTCAGATTTAAAGCTAACAGAAAGGGTTTCATGCCGGGAGAGCCTTTTCAGATTGTTGTTGATTGCACAACGGAATTAATTTCATACCTGCAACAAATTTACCATTTTTCTGCAAAACGACACCATTCGTCCCCCCCACAATACCATCCATATTTCCCACAGTGCTATATGGCGGATTAATACTTTTTAGTCGGATTTCGACAAAAACAGAAGAATTATTTCTCGGATTTCGACAAAAATCCCCAAATTATTTCTCGGATTTCAGCAAATAGTATATCTTTGCACCTGAAATTCAAGCACATTCGAGTACATCGACAAAGCAGATGACAATGCCATCCGTCATGTCCGCATCTGTCCCCTGTATGCCATGTCTCAGCTGTGACAAAGACTCACAGCTGAGAATACCGATTCCCATCTTTCAAAAAGAGGCTCAGCGCACGGAGAATAAAAAACGATAGAATTAGAGAGGGAGTTTCAACAAGAACGTTTACCAAGCCCTATTCTATTGAGAATCAATTCATTACAATAAATACACTATCCAAAACAGTTGTACACTCTAATACAAGTTGCCTTAAATTTCTTCTGCAAAGTAAGTCAATCTATCTCAATGAAACAAGAGATTAATTCTGAAAAAATGCAAAATAAGGAGAGGCGGATATATTACAATTAAATACAATGTATTACATTTGCATACAAAACAAGGAAAACGGTTATGGAGACAGAAATGAAAGTATCAACCTCTTTCCGACTTAATGCGGAACTGGTAGCAAGAATGAAGAAGGCAGCGAAGGCAAGCAATAGGAGCTTGAACAATTATGTGGAGAGCATCCTACTGAACGTTATGGCCAATGAGCCGAACGAGACGACCCAAGGGGCTATCCGAGAGGCTATGGATATGCAGGTCGCACACAAATCGGGAACGCTTGAGGCCAAGCCTATTGACCTATCCAGTGTTGACAACATGCTTCGGTCAATGGATCTATGAAACAATTAATCCCCACTACGCAATACAAGAAGGACGTCAAGCGGTATGCCAACCAAAAAAAAAAAGGTTGCATATTCATTTAGGCAACCTGCAGTAAGTCTCTGAGAGTCTTTTCTCAGGGACTTACTGCTGACATACAGGCACAAAAAAAAAGGGAATCGCAATGATTCCCTTAATCTATATCTGCGGAAAGGGAGGGATTCGAACCCCCGGTACCTCTCGGTACGGCGGTTTTCAAGACCGCTGTAATCGACCACTCTACCACCTTTCCAATATGTTGTGATGCTCGCTCAACCAAGGGCGTTTCCCTTAATTGCGCTGCAAAGGTAGAGACTTTTTTTTTATCCTCCAAATATTCATGCACTTTTTTCAAAAAAAAATTGTACTTTTGCGCAACGTAATCAGATAAAACCAACAATGATTTACCCGCAAAACTTTGAAAATAAGATAGGTTACGACCAAATACGACACCTGCTCAAGTCACGCTGCCTCAGCACGCTGGGCGAGCAACGCGTGGAGGAGATGCACTTTTCTGACCGATTTGAGGAGGTGGAGGAGTGGCTGGAACAGACCTGCGAAATGATGGAGATTCTCCAAGGTGAGGAGGAGTTTCCGGCGCAATATTATTATGATGTACGCGCGTCGCTCGCACGCATTCGGGTGGAGGGGCTCTATCTGGATGAACAGGAGCTGTTCAACCTGAGACGTTCGCTGGAGACCATCGGACTGATTGTGCGCTTCTTGCTCCATCGGGAAGAGGAGGAGACGGACGGTCCCCTACCCGATTTGCGCTACCCCCGCCTGGGACGGCTGGCTACGGATGTGGAGGTCTATCCGCAACTGATCAAGCGAATCGATGGGGTTCTCTCGCCCTACGGCAAAATCAAGGATAATGCTTCGCCTGAGCTGGCACGCATACGGCGAGAGCTCAACTCAACGATGGGAAGCATTGGACGGACACTGAACAGCATCCTACGCAATGCGCAATCGGAAGGGGTAGTGGATAAGGATATTACCCCTACCCTACGCGACGGACGGTTGGTGATCCCCGTGGTACCGGCCTTGAAGCGAAAGATTCGGGGCATTGTGCATGATGAGTCGGCCAGCGGAAAGACGGTCTTCATTGAGCCGGCAGAGGTGGTGGAGGCCAACAACCGCATCCGTGAGCTGGAGAGTGATGAGCGAAGGGAGATCATCCGCATCTTGACGGAGCTCTCCAACGACCTACGGCCCTCTATCCCCTCGCTGCTCATCAGCTATGAGTTTCTGGGGGAGGTGGATTTTATCCGGGCCAAGGCGGCGTGGGCACTGAGCAATGAAGCCATCAAGCCTGCCCTGGAGAGGGAGCTGGTGATGGACTGGGTGATGGCGGTGCATCCGCTGCTACGGGCTTCGCTGGCTAAGCACGGCAAACGGGTGGTGCCGCTAGACATTGTGCTGGATAGCAAACGACGCATCCTGCTGATCTCGGGGCCTAATGCCGGGGGTAAGTCGGTCTGCCTCAAGACGGTGGGGCTCTTGCAGTACATGCTGCAGTGCGGCCTACCCATCCCACTGCACGAGGGGAGTCATGCGGGGCTCTTCAGCAGCATCTTTATCGACATCGGGGATGAGCAGAGTATTGAGGATGACCTGAGTACCTACTCGTCGCACCTGGTCAACATGAAGCAGATGCTGAAACAGGCGGATAGCCGGAGCCTCATCTTAATCGACGAATTTGGTGGGGGCACGGAGCCACAGATTGGCGGTGCAATCGCTGAAGCGGTATTGAAACGGTTCAACGAGAAGGGGGCCTATGGGGTCATCACGACCCACTACCAGAACCTGAAGCATTTTGCGGAGGATCATGAGGGGGTGGTGAATGGGGCCATGCTCTACGACCGACACCTGATGCAGCCGCTCTTTCAACTGCAAATCGGGAACCCGGGCAGCTCGTTTGCCGTGGAGATAGCCCGCAAGATTGGCCTGCCAGAGGAGGTGATTGCGGATGCTTCGGACATCGTGGGCAGTGAGTACATCCAAGCGGACAAGTACCTGCAGGATATCGTGCGCGACAAACGCTATTGGGAGGGTAAGCGACAGAACATCCGCCAACGGGAGAAGCAGATGGAGGAGACCATTGCCCGCTATCAACGGGAGATGGAGGAGCTGCAGCAGCAACGGAAGGAGATTATCCGCCAAGCTAAGGAGCAGGCACAGCAGCTGATGAGCGAGGCCAACTCACGCATTGAGAACACTATCAGTGCGATTAAAGAGGCACAGGCTGAGAAGCAGAAGACGCGACAGGCGAGACAGGAGCTGACCGACTTCAGGGAGCGACTGCAACAGCAGCAACTGGCTGAGGAGGAGGAGCGTATTGCCCGCAAGATGAAGCAGCTGCAGGAGCGACAGGAGCGCAAGCAGCAACGGAAGGGGAAAGGGAAAACGGAGCCTCAGGGTATGGGCAATGGACGGCCTGCTCAAGGGGAACAGCCGAAGCCTATCGCTGTGGGCGACCTGGTGAAGATGAAGGGTCAATCTACGGTGGGTGAAGTGATGGAGGTGAAAGGGAAACAGGCGATTGTGGTCTTTGGGCAACTGAAGACAACGGTGCTGCTGGAGCGACTGGAGCGCACGAATGCCCCACTCCGCCCCGTGGAACTCGCAACGAAAAGCACCTTTGTGACGACGGAGACACGGGATGCGATGCACGAGAAAAAGCTGCACTTCAAGCAGGACCTGGACGTGAGAGGGATGCGAGGGGATGAAGCGATTCAGGCGGTGACCTACTTTATCGATGATGCGATATTGGTGGGAATGGCCCGGGTACGCATCTTGCATGGGACGGGAACGGGCATCTTGCGCACCCTCATCCGTCAGTACCTGCAGACGGTGAGTGGGGTGCGCCACTTCCAGGACGAGCATGTGCAGTTTGGGGGTGCGGGCATTACGGTCGTAGATCTGAATTAAATGAATGCATAATCTTTTATATTGATATACACCATGAAATCTATTAAGGAAATTTACCGTATCGGCACGGGGCCTTCGAGCAGTCACACCATGGCTCCTCGCAAGGCAGCCGAAATCTTTCTGCAGCGTCATCCCGAGGCTGCTTCGTTTCAAGTCACGCTCTATGGCAGTCTGGCGGCTACGGGCAAGGGACACATGACCAATGTGGCTATTGTGGAGGTGCTGCAACCGCATGCCCCCGTGGAGATTATCTGGGAGCCTAAGGTGTTCCTGCCGTTCCATCCGAACGGGATGAAGTTTGTGGCACTGAATGGTGCGGGCGACATCCTGGATGAGTGGACGGTGTACAGCATCGGCGGGGGTGCCCTGGCTGAGGAGAGCGATGGAGCGCAGTCGGTGAATACACCCGACGTGTATGAGCTGAGTCACCTGAGTGATATCCTGAAGTGGTGTGAACGCTCGGGACGCAACTACTGGGAGTACGTGAAGGAGTGTGAGGAGAGCGACATCTGGGACTATCTGGCTGAGGTGTGGAAAGCGATGCAGGAGTCCATCCGCCGCGGATTGGATGCGGAGGGGGTGCTACCCGGTCCGCTCCACCTCAGACGAAAGGCATCGGCCTACTACATCAAGGCCAGCGGTTATAAGGCCTCGCTGCAGTCGCGTGGACTGGTCTTCTCGTATGCCCTGGCTGTGAGTGAGGAGAATGCGTCAGGGGGTGTCATCGTGACGGCTCCGACCTGCGGTTCGTGTGGCGTGGTGCCTGCCGTGCTCTATCACCTGCAGAAGAGTCGGGAGTTCAGCGACATCCGCATCTTGCGTGCGCTGGCTACGGCCGGCCTCATCGGCAACATCGTGAAGCAGAACGCCTCCATCTCGGGTGCGGAAGCGGGTTGTCAAGCGGAGGTGGGTACGGCCTGCTCCATGGCTTCGGCTGCGGCCAACCAGCTCTTTGGCGGTAGTCCCACACAGATTGAGTATGCGGCCGAAATGGGCTTGGAGCACCACCTGGGCATGACCTGCGACCCGGTGTGTGGACTGGTGCAGATTCCCTGTATTGAGCGCAATGCCTACGCTGCGGCTCGTGCACTGGATGCCAACCTCTACTCTTCGTTTACCGACGGAATGCACCGCGTGTCGTTCGACAAGGTGGTGGAGGTGATGAAGGAGACGGGTAATGACCTGCCCTCGCTCTATAAAGAGACCAGCGAGGGGGGATTGGCAAAGGTGAGTGACGTACAGCCCTAAGTTACCAGAGGATATAGCCCAAGGTAGCGACGGAAATCACAATCCAGAGCAACACGCCTTGTACCATCGGCTTGATGCCTACCTGCTTGATGACGTCGCGCGAAAGGGAGGCTCCGATAAAGAAGAGGGTCACCGTGAGCGACTGACGGGCCAGTGAGTTGACCGTACGGCCTACGGCGGCTCCTGTCTCTGTGGTAGAGAGCAGGTAGGTGTTCACCACCATGGCCAGCACGAAGAAGAGGATGAACCAGGGAATGGTGATCTTGCCTCCCTTGCGATTGAACAGCACACTGGTCAGCAGGGCCAAGGGGATGATCCACAAGGCACGGGTCAGCTTGATGGTGGTAGCCACCTGAAGCGCCTCTTCGCCGTAAGCGGCACCGGCACCTACTACGGAACTGGTGTCGTGAATGGCAATGGCAGCCCACATGCCAAACTGCTGCTGGTCCATGCCCAGGGCATGACCGATGGGCGGGAAGATGAAGAGCGCAATGGCATTGAGGATGAAGATGGTACCCAGCGCTACACTCATGTCGCTATCTTTTGCCTTGAGCACGGAGCCCACGGCGGCTATGGCACTGCCACCGCAAATGGCGGTACCGGAGCTGATGAGGTAAGCGGTGTCGCGATTCACCTTGAGGAATTTCTGACCAATGAGCCAGCCGATGAGCAGGGTGCCCACCACCGAGATGACCGTGAAGGCCATACCCTCTTTGCCCGAGGCTAAGGAGGCCTCGAGGTTCATGCCGAAGCCTAGGCCGACCACGGAGTATTGCAACAGATACTTGGACATCTTTTTGTTGAACTTCGGAAAGGGCTGTCCGCAAAGCAGCGCAAAAGCCAAACCGCTGAACAGAGCCACCGGAGGGGTAACCCACGAGGTGAAGGGACGGCAAGCGGGGAGGTACCACAGCAGCAGAGAGAGGGTGAGTACGGCAAGAACCAGCTTGTAGATCAGCTTGTTGTTTCTCTTCAGGAACGAATCGCCCTCGGGCATGGCCGCGGGAGCAGAGGCATTGGATGTTGACATAAAAAAATATTTTAAAAAAAACGGTGCAAAAATAAATAAAAGCACTATCTTTACCAAAAATTTTAGGAATAAAGTATTAACCCATTCATTATCAAAATTATGGCAAACAAAAGAAATCTTAAGAAGCAGATTAACCATATTGCAAGTGAACTCTTCACGGAGTGCCTTATCCAGAGTCTCTACGTGCCTGGCACGGACAAACAAAAAGCGGACCAACTGATGGGACGTATCCTGAGCCTGCAGGACGAGTTCCTGGCACGCATCAGCCACGTTGAACCGGGCAACGTGAAGCCCTTCTTCAAGAAGCTGCGTGCCGACTTCAACAGCGAGGTGACTGCTATCCTCGATGAACTGGGCCAACTCAACGCATGATGAAACAGCGCATCTGCCAATTCCTTTTCTACCGAGTCATCGGATGGAAAAGCAACGTCACCGTTGAGATTCCCGACAAGTGTCTGGTCTGTATGGCTCCACATACGTCGAACTGGGACCTCTTCATCGGTAAGCTCTTTGCTGGGGCTCATGGCATCACGGGGTCGTTCATGATGAAGAAGGATTGGTTCTTCTTCCCGCTGGGCATCCTGTTTCGCGCCATGGGAGGGATTCCGGTGGATCGGAGTCGCAAGAGCTCACTTACCGAGCAGATGGCGGAACGGTTCCGCACGAGTCAGCGCTTCTTGCTCACCATTACTCCGGAAGGGACGCGCAAAGCCAATCCCGACTGGAAGAAGGGGTTCTACTACATTGCCCGTGGAGCAAACGTGCCGGTACTGCTGATGGGGTTCGACTTCCCTACCCGCACGCTGAGCATTACCAAGCAACTCACCCTGACGGACAACGTGGAGGAGTGCATTCGTGAGATGAAGGAGCACTTCAAACAATACAAAGGGAAGCACCCCGAGAAATTCGCCGTCTGATTGATCGTCGTCTGACTCTACCTGAAAGGGTACATCTCTTTATAGATTTATAGATGCCCCATCTGGCCTCTCATGGCTGGATGGGGTTTATGGTTTTAGGAGCTGCCGTCCACAGAAGTAGGGCGAAAGGCCACACCGGTCCATGGCCCAGGCGATGCCCAACGAACCCCATGAGGCCACGGCAAGGGAGATGCACAGGAAGAGCAACCCCGTAGGGTCAAAAGCGAACCAAGGCACCACAAACTTCATCAACAGGGTGAAAAGGGGGGAGAAGAGGAACAGGGGGAGGCTGTTGCGACCTGCACATTGCAAGGTGCGACTGACCCATTGAGGTGCGGAGGCATAGAGTCTGAGCAGCACCGAAAAGACGAGGTAGAGAATCAACAGGCCACCGAGCGAAGAACGGTCGAGAGCGGATGGGAAGAGGCAGAGCAGGCACAACGGCACTAGGGCTATCCAAGAGCGCCACAACAAGCCTCTGGCCGACAAGCCACTCTGCCGCAGCAGAACCCCCAGCAGGAAGTAGCAACCGTTGGCCGCGGAGAGTAGTCCTAACCCTTGCGCACAACCGATGACCCCCACCATGGCCCAAACAAAACGCCAGGTTGCGGAAGGCACCCCACGCACCAACCAGGTGATGAGCGTGCAGAGTACCAAGGTATGAAGGTACCAATAGGGCCCCAGGGGATGAAGCAACAGCTTCTGAATGAGTAGCGAGAGCGAGAGTTGATCGACCGCCTCGCGCACCGGCACCAAGGAGGACATCACGACATAGCCCGTCTCCATCACGGCATAGGGTACGAGTAGCCATCCCACGGAGCGAAAGAGAGCTGATGTGGAGGCGTGCTGCTTCGACAGATAGCCTGAAAGCAACAGGAACCCAGGCATGTGGAAGGTATAGACCACCTGCTTCAGGTAGGGGTAAGAGTCACCTATATATATAAGGTGAAAGGCAATCATGAGCTGAATCAGCACCCCCTTGAAGAAATCAATCTCGGCTATGCGTCGGGCCATATCCACTCATCCCTATTGGTGCGACACGGGTTGATGCGCATCCAGCTTGCGCTTCTTCCAGAGCTGATAACTGTTGATCAGGTTCTGCCACAGCACATAGGAGCCTGGGCCAACCGACGAGAGCGGCTGCAGGTAGGTGTAGGCCATCCAAATAGCCAGCACCGTATTCTTCTGTCCCAAGGCCTGTCCGGCTGAAAGGCGTTCGCCATAATGCTGACCCACGCGCTTACCCAAGAGAAACTGCACCACGCAAGTGAGCAAACCGGCCAGGGCGATGAGCCACATCACGAAGGAGGGTGCCTCGCTGTTGACCAACGAGCGTACCGTCTGTCCGGAGACAATGGCTAAGGCAACGGCCCACAGGTAGAAGGCGGCCTCGTGACGATCCATCAACCAGCGATGTACAGGGGGAAGGAAGTAACGCAGCAACTGAGCCAGCAAGAAGGGACACAGCAGCAGGGGGAAGACTTTCTGCAGGATGCGCAAGAAGGCCAGGAAAAAGGATAACCCCTCGTGGGGCTCGACCAACGGAAAGAGCAGGGGCACTGCCACGGCGGCCATCAAGTTGGACAACAACGTATAGGTGGTGAGCGTAGCTGCACTGCCTCCCAACTTGGCCGTAATCACCGCAGCGGCTGTAGCCGTGGGACAGACCAGACAGACCATGGCCGCCTCGAACACGTCACGATAGATCTCGGGCATGGGAAGCGCCACCAGCAGATAGGTGAAGAAGAGGACCGCCACCACCTGAAAGAGCAACAACCAGCCATGCCAACCCCGAGGCTTGAGGTCGCGCACCTCCACCTTGCAAAAGGTGAGCAGCAACTGGGCAAAAATCAGGGTGGGCGTCAGGAAAGCGATGAGCTGATGCAACAGCGGTTTACAGGGAGCAACCCACGCTACACGGGAAAAAAAGAAATAACTCAGCGCTCCGGCCAGCATCGCAACAGGGAGCGTCCAATCTTTTAGAAATCGTATGATCATCGTTGTTTTCTCCTCAATTTTGGGGGCGAATTTAGCACAAAATCCACTTTTAATGTGCGAAAGCGAAGAAAACTTTTTGCAAAAATGACATTTTGCTAAAAAAATTGTAATTTTGCACCCAAATATAGATGGATGCTTAATTGATAAAAGGATAGGTTGATGAACTATGACTCTCGATTCATTCGGCGCCTGATGCAATGCATAGTTGTGTTGCTCTGCTGCGCATCTGCTCTCTGCAACCCCGTTGCGGCGAAAGAGTTTGTGGTGGTCATTGATGCCGGACATGGTGGTCATGACCCTGGTGCCATAGGCAAAATTTCCAAGGAGAAGAACATCAACCTGAAAGTGGCCCTTAAAGTGGGAGGACTGATTAAGTTGAACTGTAAGGATGTGAAGGTGGTTTATACCCGCACGCGGGATGTCTTCATCCCCCTGGACCGACGGGCACAGATTGCGAACGATGCCAAGGCGGACCTGTTTATCTCCATCCACACCAACGCTCTGGCCAAAAACCGTACTGCACAAGGGGCTTCGACCTGGACGCTGGGTTTGGCCAAGTCGGACGATAACCTGGAGGTGGCCAAGCGCGAGAATGCCGTCATCCTCTACGAGAGCGACTACGAGACGCGTTATGCCGGCTTCAATCCCAACTCGGCTGAGTCGTACATCATCTTTGAGTTCATGCAAGACAAATACATGTCACAAAGCGTGCATCTGGCCTCGCTCGTACAGAAGCAGTTCAAGAACCGGTGCAAACGGGTGGACCGTGGCGTGCACCAAGCGGGATTCCTCGTGCTCAAGGCGAGCGCCATGCCCAGTATTCTGGTGGAGCTGGGCTTCATCTCTACACCGGCCGAAGAGCGGTATCTGAATACTGAAAGCGGTACCAGTACCCTGGCGGAAGGAATCTATCAAGCCTTCTTGACCTATAAAAAGGAGCAAGAGGCGCGCCATAACGGCAACGGTACGGAATCTGTCCCCAGCCAACCGAAGCCATCCCCCACGACCAAGGAGACGAAAGGGGAAACGGTGACGGGTACCCCCCTGCCCCAACCTGATAGCCGCAAGCCACAAGCCACCAAGCCGGTAGAGACCGCGCCACAGGAGGATGAGGAGCTGATCTTCAAGGTGCAGATTTACACCTCGTCCACCAAGATAGCCACTACGAACAAGCGCTTCCAGGGTGTGAGCCGTGTGGAGGTCTATAAGGAGGGCAATATCTACAAGTACACTGCGGGCACTACAGCCAACTACGACGAAGCGCTCCGCACCAAACGCGCCTTGGAGAAGCGGTTCAAAGGGGCCTTTGTGATCGCCTTCAAGCAAGGAAAACGGACCGACATCCAACAGGCGATCCAAACCTATCGAGCAAAAAAACAAAAACGATAACCAGCTTATTATTAGTTTATTGAAATGAAATTACTATCCAAAGAAGTGAGAATCGGCATAGCGGGCGTTGCAGCCCTCTGCATCTTGGTCTATGGCATCAACTACCTGAAGGGAATCCACCTGTTTAAGCCGACCAGCTATTTCTACGTGAAATTTACCAATGTCAATGGGCTGACGAAATCGACTCCGGTCTTTGCGGACGGCTATCGGGTAGGCATCGTGCGCGACCTCATCTACGACTACACCACGGCTGGACGTGTAGTGGCCGAGATTGATGTAGATCCTGAGCTGCGCATCCCTGCTGGAAGTTCGGCTGAACTGACGACCGACATGCTGGGGGGCATGAAGATGTCGCTCCTGCTGGCGAACAACCCTCGCCAACGCATGGAGGTAGGCGACACCCTGCAAGGTACACTCAACAACGGCATGATGGGACAGGTGGGCGACATGATGCCCCAGGTGGAGCGGATGCTGCCCAAGCTGGACTCCATCCTCTGCTCCATCAACAACCTACTGGCTGACCCCGCCCTAATGGCTACGCTCCACCACGTAGAGGGGTTGACGGCCAACCTCAACGCCACCAGCCAGCAACTCAACCGCATGATGAGCCACGATATGCCTGCGCTGACCGGTAAGCTGAACCGCATCGGCGACAATATGGTGACGATTACCGACAACCTCAAGACCATCGACTATGCTGCCGCCATGAGCAAGGTGGATGCCACACTAGCTAACGTGAAGCGGCTCACCGACCAGCTCAACAGCCGCGACAACACCATCGGCCTGCTGCTCCATGACCCCACGCTCTACAACAACCTGAGTGCGACAACGGCCAATGCAGCCAGTTTGCTGCAGGACCTGCAAGCCCACCCCAAACGCTACGTGCATTTTTCACTTTTCGGCAAAAAAGAGAAGTAATCCTCGGCACCACGTTTCGGAATACGGGCGCAAAATATTGCGCCCCTACAGTGTCGGTATTCTTTTTGTTATATTGTTGGGGCGGTTCTCGGTTAAGTTAATTTTGTTTTGAGCTATAGAGAAAGGTTAAAATGCTCCTTGATGGGTCTTATTTAAAATTCGTCTAAATAAAGAGTTCCTTGAAGCGAGAAGCGATAAGGGCTGAAAGAGCGCAATAAAAGGGGGTTAGCGGCCTCTTTTGTCCCAGTCAGCACCTGCTGCTTCGTGCGTGGATAGGACGACACGGTTCTAACATTCAAGCATTTGCAATAATCCAAATCCCTTCTGGAGGTTGTACTCGGGAAGGGATTTACAATATTCTGAAACATAGCACATTATTCTTATCTCCAAAAAAGCAAAAAAAAAAGCATTTGTTTTTTTCAAATAAGATGCTGAATTTTGCATGCGTAGAAGTTTCGCTGAATTAATAAAAGTAGAGTAAAAGCACTATGAGTGAATTGAATCATGTCGAGTTGTGGAACCGCTGTCTGGATATCATCCGAGATAATGTTTCAGAGCAGGCATACAAAACTTGGTTTCTGCCCATTGAGCCCCTGGAGTTCAAGGAGAAGACGCTGCTGGTCCGTGTACCGACGCAGTTCTTCTATGAGTTCCTGGAGGATAAGTACATTGACCTGCTCCGCAAAGCCCTGTACAAGGTGTTTGGCGAGGGTACGCAGTTGATGTATGACGTGGTGGTGAACAAAAGTTCACGGCCCGAGCAGACGGTGCAGATGGAGTCGTCTAAACGCTCTATCCTGCCTACCAAGAAGGTAGAGACCGCCAAGATTGCTGTAGCTCCCCTCCCCGACCTCGACCCACACCTGAATCCCAACTATAATTTCGAGACCTTCATTGAGGGTGTCAGCAACAAGCTTTCGCGTAGCGTGGCTGAGGCTGTGGCTGAAAATCCGGCCAAGACCATCTTCAACCCCCTTTTCCTTTATGGTGCATCGGGAGTCGGAAAGACCCATCTGGCCAATGCCATCGGTACACGCATCAAGGAACTCTACCCTGAGAAGCGGGTGCTCTACGTGTCAGCTCACCTCTTTCAGGTGCAATACACCGACTCGGTGCGCAACAATACGACCAACGACTTCATCAATTTCTACCAGCACATCGACGTGCTCATCATGGATGATATCCAGGAGTTTGCCGGACTGACCAAGACGCAAAACACCTTCTTCCATATCTTCAACCAACTGCACCAGAACGGTAAGCAGCTGATTCTGACCAGCGACCGGTCCCCTGTGGTGCTACAGGGTATGGAAGAACGCCTCATCACCCGATTTAAATGGGGTATGGTGGCCGAACTGGAGAAACCGACCGTTGAACTGCGACGCAACATCTTGATGAACAAAATCCATCGCGACGGCCTGGTGATACCCATGGAGGTGGTGGATTATATTGCGGAGAATGTCAACGAAAGCGTACGCGACCTGGAGGGTATCGTAGTCTCCCTACTGGCACATGCCAGCGTCTATAACCGCGACGTGGATCTCGATCTGGCGAAGCGCATCATCAGCAAGGTGGTGCACTGCGAGAACAAGCCGGTGGGTATCGACCAGATCATCTCCGTGGTGTGCAACCACTTTGGTGTATCGACGCAGGACCTCTACTCCAAAACGCGGAAAAGCGACGTGGTGCAAGCACGCCAAGTGGCCATGTATCTGGCCAAGCAGATGACCGAACTCTCTGCCGCCAAAATCGGTACCTTGATTGGAAACAAAGATCATGCCACCGTACTCCATGCTTGTAAAACAGTGAAGGCCCAGCTCGAAGTGAACAAGGCCTTCCAACAGGAGATGCGGGAGATCAAACAGGGATTCAGAAACCCTGCTGCTTCATAATGTCCCAAAGCTTTGCCGACATGGCCTCAGCAGCCTCGCGCGTGTACCTTATATTGGTATAGACCTGCGCTAAGGTTTCTACGCCATTCTCGGCAACAAATCGGTGGTTCTCTTCCAACGCCTCCTTCGCAGCATACAGCCGGTCGATATCGGCTGAGGAGTAGTCGTGATAGACCTCGTCGTGCAGGATAGCTTCAAGAGGCAGACGGTCGGTCTGCTCCGGCTGTTCATCGGGCCATCCCAGCGTGATGGTGGTCAAGGGGAATACCAGCTCGGGCAGCTGAAGCGCCTCGATGATCTGCTCGGGATTATAGGTGGTCGTACCTAGATAACAGATTCCTAACCCCTGCTCTTCGGCCGCCACACAGAAGGTTTGCGCAGCCAGCAAGGTATCGACCGCACCGGTGACAAACCACTCGAAGTTGTTATATCCAGGGTCTGCCTTACGCAGCTTGCACCAGGTGCTGAAGCGACGCAGGTCGATACAGAAGGTCAACACCACGGGGGCCTCAGTCACCATGGGTTGATGAAAGTGGGCGGGAGCCAGACGTTGCTTTCCCGCTGCACTACGGGTCACAACGACACTATAGGTCTGCATATTGCCACAAGTGGAGGCACGGAATGCGGCCTCAAACAATTTCGTCAGCAACTCGGGGGCTACCTCACGCTGCTGATATTTGCGAATGGTTCTACGATTGTATAAGCTGTTCATGATTCTATTATTTTGGTGGCAAATATACAGAAAGTTTCTTTCCCCCATATCATAAAAGAACATAAATTATCACCTAGACCACTCCACTGACTGCTCAAATTAAATTGCTATCATCCATACAGAATTTTCATTTCGGAAAACTTTTGCTCCTACCAATTATTACAACTACTTGATTTGCAATAATCATTTTCTCTGTTTTGGAAAACTTTTCATCTCGAAAGAAACTTTTTATAGTTTTGTTTGGTCAATTCAAAAATCCTAATTAGTTTTGCACCGCTTTTACCAAACTAATCCAACCTTACTTCTACAAATAAACAAGGTTTGATAACAATCTAACTATAATTCTATATCGTGGAACAGAAGACTTACACTTACGACGAAGCCTACAACGCATCCTTGCGTTACTTTACGGGCGACGAATTGGCTGCAAGAGTTTGGGTAAACAAGTATGCAGTCAAGGACTCCTTCGGGAACATCTATGAGCAATCTCCCGAAGACATGCATTGGCGTATTGCCAACGAAGTGGCACGCATTGAGGCCAAATACCCCAATCCGCTGAGCGCCGAAGAGCTGTTCGGCTTGTTAGACCACTTCAAGTACATCGTGCCACAGGGAAGCCCCATGACGGGTATTGGAAACAACTTCCAGGTGGCCTCACTCTCGAATTGCTTCGTCATCGGAGTGGACGGAGAGGCCGACTCCTACGGTGCTATCTTCAAAGTAGATGAGGAGCAGGTGCAGCTGATGAAACGACGCGGTGGCGTGGGACATGACCTCTCGCACATCCGTCCGAAGGGCTCACCGGTGAAAAACTCCGCACTGACCTCTACGGGCCTTGTCCCCTTTATGGAGCGCTACTCCAACTCCACCCGTGAGGTGGCTCAAGATGGTCGCCGTGGTGCGCTCATGCTGAGCGTCTCCATCAAGCATCCCGACTCGGAATCATTCATTGACGCGAAGATGACCGAAGGCAAGGTGACGGGTGCCAACGTCTCGGTGAAGCTCACCGACGACTTCATGCAGGCCGCCATCGAGGGCAAGCCCTTCATGCAACAATACCCCATCGATGCCCAAACGCCCACAGTGACCAAGGAGATTGATGCCTCGGCCCTCTGGAAAAAGATTGTGCACAACGCATGGAAATCGGCTGAGCCTGGTGTCTTATTCTGGGACACGATACTGCGTGAATCAGTTCCCGACTGTTATGCAGACCTGGGTTACCGCACCGTATCCACCAATCCCTGCGGCGAAATCCCCCTCTGTCCCTACGACTCCTGCCGCCTGCTGGCCATCAACCTCTACTCCTACGTAGTGAATCCCTTCACGCCTGAAGCCTACTTCGACTTCGAGCTCTTCAAGAAGCACGTCGCACTGGCCCAGCGCATCATGGACGATATCATCGACCTGGAACTGGAAAAGATTGAACGCATCATGGAGAAGATTGATTCAGACCCCGAAAGCGACGAAGTGAAGGAGACTGAACGCGAACTCTGGAAGAAGATCTATAAGAAGAGCGGACAGGGCCGACGCACCGGCGTGGGCATCACGGCAGAAGGTGATATGCTGGCCGCCCTCAACCTGCGCTACGGCACCGAGGAGGCTACGCAGTTCTCCGAAGAGGTCCACAAGACCATCGCACTGAACGCCTACCGCTCATCAGTCAACATGGCCAAGGAGCGTGGCGCCTTTGCGGTGTATGACTCGGAACGCGAAAAGAACAACCCCTTCATCAACCGCTTACGTGAGGCTGACCCGGAACTCTACGAGGAGATGAAGCAGTATGGCCGACGCAACATCGCCTGTCTGACCATTGCCCCGACCGGTACCACCAGCTTAATGACCCAGACCACCTCGGGCATTGAACCCGTCTTCCTCCCCGTCTATAAGCGCCGCCGCAAGGTGAACCCCAACGATACCAACGTACACGTGGACTATATCGACGAGACGGGTGATGCCTTTGAGGAGTACATCGTCTTCCACCCCAAGTTCGTGACCTGGATGGAGGCCAACGGCTACGACCCGGCAAAAAAATATACCCAGGAAGATATTGACCGCCTGGTGGCCCAGTCGCCCTACTTCAAAGCCACCTCGAACGACGTGGATTGGCTCATGAAGGTGAAGATGCAAGGACGCATCCAGAAGTGGGTGGACCACTCCATCAGCGTAACCATCAACCTGCCCAGCGACGTGGATGAAGAGTTGGTAAACCGCCTCTATGTAGAAGCTTGGCGTTCGGGCTGCAAGGGATGCACCGTCTATCGCGACGGTTCACGCTCAGGCGTCTTAATCTCCACCAAGAAGGACAAGAAAGAGGAGTTGCCCCCCTGCAAACCGCCTACGGTAGTAGAGGTACGTCCGCGTATCCTGGAAGCTGATGTCGTTCGTTTTCAGAACAACAAGGAGAAGTGGGTGGCCTTCGTCGGCCTGCTCGACGGACATCCCTACGAAATCTTCACCGGTGTGCTGGATGACGATGAAGGCATCGTACTGCCCAAGAACGTCACGACAGGCCATATCATCAAGAACGTGGATGAAAACGGCAACAAGCGCTACGACTTCCAATTTGAGAACAAACGAGGCTACAAGGTGACCATCGAAGGACTCTCGGAAAAGTTCAACAAGGAGTACTGGAACTACGCCAAACTGATTTCGGGCGTGTTGCGCTACCGCATGCCCATTGAACAGGTGATGAAACTGGTCAGCTCGCTCCAGCTCGACAGCGAAAACATCAACACCTGGAAGAACGGCGTAGAGCGCGCACTGAAGAAGTATGTGCTGGACGGTACAGCAGCCAACGGCAAGAAGTGCCCCAACTGCGGCAACGAGACACTGGTCTATCAAGAAGGGTGCTTGATCTGCACCACCTGCGGTGCCTCACGTTGCGGATAACCGACCGTACCAACCGTACACAAACGTTTGCAATTTATTTTTAGTATATTAATGAGCTATAGTTACTTGAATCTGACAAGAAATGTCTAAACTTGCATAGTGAAAAGTAACTATAGCTTAATTTTAATATCTAATATATGACTCTATCATTCAACATCGAGTATCGTACCAACTGGGGCGAAGAGGTCAGAGTATCTGGCTCAACCCCTGAGTTGGGTGGCAACCAGCTGGAACAGGCCGTGGAGATGCACACCGAAGATGGCATCCACTGGCATGCTGAGGTGGAAATGGGGTGCCCAGCAGAGGGTATCGTACACTACTGCTACCACATCTTCCGCAACCATGCGGTGGTTCGTTCGGAATGGAACAACCTACCTCGCACCCTGCATTGCGGCAAAAGCAAACAGCAGAACTACCGACTGGAAGACTGCTGGAAGAATCTTCCTGAGCAGCAGTACTTCTTTACCTCAGCCTTCACCCAATCGTTGTTGGCCCACAAGAAGCGCAGTGCGGCCCCTAAGTCACAGAAAAGGGGATGGGTTGTGAAGGCGTATGCACCCCAGATTGACGAGAACCACACCCTCTGCATCTGCGGCAACCAGGAGTTGCTGGGCTACTGGAATGCGGAAAAGGCGGTGCCCATGAGTGACATCGACTTTCCCGAATGGCAAGTGGAGCTGGACGCTTCGAAGTTGAGCTTCCCACTGGAGTATAAGTTTGTACTCTATAATAAAAAAGAGAAACGCGTCGTGGCCTGGGAAAGCAACCCCAACCGCTACCAAAGCGATCCGGGACTGGAGGCCAACGAGACCCTGGTCACCGGCGACCGCTACGTCTATTTCGACCTGCCCCAATGGAAGGGTGCAGGTACAGCCATTCCCGTCTTCTCCCTCCGCTCGGAGAAGAGCATGGGTGTGGGTGACTTCGGCGACCTGAAGCTGATGATCGACTGGGCCGTAAAGACCAATCAACGGGCCGTTCAGATTCTGCCCATCAACGACACCACCATCACCCATACGTGGACCGACTCTTATCCCTACAACAGCATCTCCATCTATGCGTTCCACCCGATGTACACCGACCTGCGTCAGCTCGGCACACTGAAGGACAAGAAGCAGATGGCCGCCTTCAACCGCCGCCAAAAAGAGCTGAATGCCCTGCCCCAAATAGACTATGAGGCCGTGAATCAAGTGAAGTGGGAGTACTTCCACCTCATCTTCAAGCAGGAAGGGGAAGCGGTACTCGCCTCGGAGGAGTTCAAGCAGTTCTTTGAAGCCAACAAGCAGTGGCTGCAACCCTACGCAGCCTTCAGCTACCTGCGCGACACGTTTGGCACACCGGACTTCCGCCAATGGCCCGAATTTGCGACCTATGACGCGGAGGAGATCGAGGCGCTCTGCAAGCAACGTCACCAGGAGACGGGCATCTACCTCTATATCCAGTTCAACCTGCATTGCCAGCTGCTTGCCGCCAGCGAATATGCGCACCAGCATGGTGTAGTGCTCAAAGGCGATATCCCCATCGGTATCAGCCGCAACAGCGTAGAGGCCTGGACGGAGCCCCACTACTTCAACCTGAATGGACAGGCCGGAGCACCACCCGATGACTTCTCGGTGAACGGACAGAACTGGGGATTCCCTACCTACAACTGGGATATCATGGAGCAGGATGGCTATGCCTGGTGGATGCGCCGCTTCAAGAAGATGTCGGAATACTTTGATGCCTACCGCATTGACCATATCCTGGGCTTCTTCCGCATCTGGGAGATTCCGATGCATGCCGTGCATGGACTGCTGGGACAATTTGTGCCCTCACTCCCCATGTCGCGTGAAGAGATTGAAAGCTATGGCCTGCACTTCAACGAAGCGCTCTACACCAAGCCCTACATCCATGAGTACTTCCTCGGACAGCTGTTTGGTGCCCATACCGACTACGTGAAGGAGACCTTCCTGCAGACCACCAACACGTGGGAAATCTATGCGATGAAGCCGGAGTTTGACACCCAACGCAAGGTAGAAGCCTACTTTGCAGGCAAGACGGACGAAGCCAGCATCCAGATACGCGACGGATTGTACAGTCTGATCAGCGATGTGCTCTTCGTGCCCGACCGCAACCATCCCAACCTCTTCCACCCCCGCATCAGCGTGCAGCACGACTTTATCTACCGTGCGCTGAACGACTGGGAGAAGGCCTGCTTCAACCGGCTCTATGACCACTACTACTACCACCGTCACAACGACTTCTGGGGAGAGCAGGCGATGAAGAAGTTGCCGCAGCTTACGCAGAGCACCAACATGTTGGTATGCGGTGAAGACCTGGGCATGATTCCCGACTGTGTACCTTGGGTCATGAACGACCTGCGCATCCTCTCGCTCGAGATTCAGCGCATGCCTAAGGACCCCAAGCAGGAGTTTGCGAATCCGTACGCCTATCCCTATCGCTCGGTATGCACCATCTCGACTCACGACATGTCCACCCTGCGTGGCTGGTGGGAGGAGAATGCGGAACAGACGCAGCACTTCTACAACCAGATGTTAGGCCACCAAGGTGCTGCACCAGCGGTGGCCGATGCCCACCTGTGTGAAGAGATTGTAACCCAGCAC
Source organism: uncultured Mediterranea sp. (assembly GCA_945879145.1). Lineage (GTDB taxonomy): Bacteria > Bacteroidota > Bacteroidia > Bacteroidales > Bacteroidaceae > Bacteroides. Next base: position 49,003 of record CAMCUZ010000007.1, on the reverse strand, counting down.
TTAAAGGGGGCCTCCATCCTCTGCATCCTCTCTTGGCAAGACTGGCTCTCGATAGACGGCAACTTGCGCAACCCCGATGCCCAGGCAGAGCGTATCAACGTACCGGCCAACCCACGCCACTACTGGCGCTGGCGGATGCACCTCTCGCTTGAAGAGCTGATGAAATCCGACCAGTTGAACGAGAAAATCAGACAGCTGATTGCCCTTTCAGGCCGATAATCTACAGAGAAGGTAAAGAGTCGCACACCAACAGCCCCTCTTTACCTTCTCTTTCTTTTCTTACGAAACATAACCGATAGCTAACGAACAGTAACCGATTCACTACACTGGCCACAATGAAACAGTATATTCTCCTACAAAACCTCCACTTCCACGCCTATCACGGCGTAGCGCCCCAGGAACAACTGGTGGGCAACGACTTCACCATCAACCTGCGCCTGGGCACCGACTTCAGCCAAGCCATGGAGAGCGACAACGTGAACGATACAGTGAGCTATGCCGACATCTTTACTGCCGTACGCGAGGAGATGAACATACCCTCGAAGCTGCTGGAGCACGTGGCCGGACGCATCATCCATCGGCTCTACCACGACTTCCCCACCATCCAGGAGATAGACCTCATCCTGCTGAAGCGAAATCCCCCCATGAATGCCGATATTGATGCCGCTGGAGTGGAGCTCCACACCACCCGAACTAACACATTCGTCCAAAAATAGACAAATTTTGTCCAAATTAAACATTTTGTCTTCCTTTTATTTTTTCAGATAACAGAAATACACTACTTTTGCTGTTGAGTTAACGAAATAAACGTGCTTTTGCATTTACGTAAACTCAACCCATGAAACGTATATACCAACAAAAAACATAGCAAAAAGAGTGTAATGAACAAAATCATTAGCAAGGAACAATTTTCTGAGAAAGTGTTCAAGTTCGAAGTGGAGGCTCCGCTGATTGCACAATCGCGTAAGGCTGGCCACTTTGTCATCGTACGTGTCGATGAAATGGGTGAACGCATGCCGCTCACCATAGCCGGTGCTGACCTGGCCAAAGGAACCATCACACTGGTTGTACAAGAGGTGGGACTCTCTTCCACCAAGCTCTGCCGCCTGAATGCAGGCGACTACATCCTCGACGTTGTCGGTCCGCTGGGACAAGCCACCCACATCGAGAAGTTTGGAACCGTAGTTTGCGCCGGAGGTGGTGTAGGTGTAGCTCCCATGCTCCCCATCATTCAGGCCCTGAAGGCAGCAGGCAACAAGGTCATCTCCGTGCTGGCTGGACGCACCAAGGAACTGATTATCCTGGAGGAAGAGGTCAGAAAATCATCGGATGAGGTCATCATTATGACCGACGATGGTTCATACGGCACGAAAGGTCTGGTTACCGAAGGCATCGAGAAGGTCATCCAGCGCGAGACGGTGAACAAATGTTTCGCCATCGGCCCTGCCATCATGATGAAATTCTGCTGTCTGCTCACCAAGAAATACAATGTGCCCACCGACGTTTCGCTCAACACCATCATGGTAGATGGTACAGGTATGTGTGGTGCCTGCCGCATTACGGTGGGTGGAAAGACCAAGTTTGTCTGCGTGGATGGTCCTGAGTTTGATGGTCATCAGGTGGACTTCGATGAGATGTTCAAACGCATGGGTTCGTTCAAGAACGTAGAGCGTGAAGAGATGAGCCACTTGAATGCCACGGCCCATGTAGAGGCCACTGCCGAAACCCAGGCCCAAACGACCTGTCAGCTTGGTGCTGGCAATGCCGCTGAAGCTCCTCTCTCGGAGTTGCTCGACCGCAAAGCCCCCTGGCGTGAAGAGCTCCGCAAGAGCATGAAGCCGAAGGAGCGCACGGCGATTGCCCGCTGCCCGATGAACGAGCTGGACCCCGTCTATCGTGCCACCACGCGTACTGAAGAGGTGAACACCGGCTATACCCGTGAGCAAGCCATGACCGAAGCGAAGCGTTGCCTTGACTGTGCCAATCCCACCTGTATGCAGGGCTGCCCCGTCAGCATCAACATACCCTCATTCATCAAGAACGTAGAGCGTGGTGAATTCATTGCAGCTGCCCGCGTGCTGAAACATACTTCTGCCCTGCCTGCCGTCTGCGGTCGTGTTTGTCCGCAGGAGAAGCAGTGCGAAAGCCAGTGTATCCACCTGAAGATGAACGAGCCTGCCGTAGCTATTGGCAACCTGGAGCGCTTTGTGGCCGACTACGAGCGGGAGAGTGGTAACATGATTCTGCCCGAGATGGCTCCCCGCAACGGCATGAAGGTGGCAGTAGTAGGTTCGGGTCCTGCCGGTTTGAGCTTTGCAGGCGACATGGTGAAGTATGGTTACGACGTGACGGTCTTCGAAGCACTGCATGAGATTGGCGGTGTGCTGAAGTATGGTATTCCCGAATTCCGCCTGCCCAACAAGATTGTGGATGTGGAGATTCACAACCTGGAGAAGATGGGCGTTCACTTTATCAAAGACTGCATCATCGGAAAGACCGAAGGCGTTGCCGACCTGCAGAAGCAGGGCTTCAAGGGCATCTTCATCGCCTCAGGTGCTGGTCTGCCCAACTTCATGGGCATCCCCGGAGAGAATAGCGTCAACATCATGTCGAGCAACGAATACCTGACCCGTGTGAACCTGATGGATGCCTCGAATCCCGAGACCGACACCCCGATTAACCCCGCCAAGAGCGTGATTGTAGTGGGTGGTGGTAATACGGCCATGGATTCGTGCCGCACAGCCAAGCGACTGGGTGCAGAGAAGGTGCGTATCGTCTATCGCCGTAGCGAAGCTGAAATGCCTGCCCGCCTGGAGGAGGTGAAACATGCCAAGGAAGAGGGAATCGAGTTCATGACACTCCACAACCCCATTGAATACATTGCCGATGAAAAGGGTGCCGTGAAGCAGGTCGTACTGCAGAAGATGGAACTGGGCGAGCCCGATGCCAGCGGTCGCCGCAGTCCGGTGGCTATCCCTGGTGCTACCGTCACACTGGATATTGACATGGCTATTGTTGCTGTGGGTGTTTCACCCAACCCCATCGTGCCCAAGTCTGTGGAGGGTCTTGAACTGGGACGCAAGAACACCATTGCCGTGAACGAGCAGATGCAGAGCAACATCCCCACCATCTATGCAGGTGGCGACATTGTGCGCGGTGGTGCCACGGTTATTCTCGCCATGGGCGACGGACGCCGTGCCGCAGCATCGATGCACGAAGCACTGAAGTAAACCCGTTCATGGCGTAGGTAAGTTTATATAAGGAATCACCTGTATATATAAGGAATCACCAGCGAGCCAAAGGCAGCTCATTGGTGATTCTTTTTTATTTTTTCCATCCTACAGATGAGAAAGAGAAACAGCTAAGTGGTTCATGGAACAATATCCATCCTTCCACCGTGAGGAGTAAACTCTTCAGCCGTGAGGAGTAAACTCTTCAGCGTTGAGGAACAAACACTTCAGCGCTGAGAAACAAGCTCTTCAGACACGCTCGTTGTCCAGTAGCAGGCTGGCCTCGTGAATCTCGATCTCTCCCCGATGGAGGGTAAGCAGCCCTTCATCCTGCATCTGGTTGAGCACCTTCGACACATTGAGTCGTGTTTCATTTACCATGAGCGCCAGATTCTCCATCTTGATTTTCACCACCTTTCTTCCCACCGGACGTTCAAGGTGAACCAGAAAGAATTGCGTAATCCTCTCACGCAGCAATCCTGCAGGCGTAACCCATAGCTTGCGTTGCAGATTCTGTGCACGACCACTGATGATATTCTGATAGTTCAAACGGAAAATCTCATAGTTGAAGAGCACCTGAGCAATGGTGGGTTTGTCGATACGCACCGTAGCCACTTCACCCATCGCCCGAACCGTGGATGCGTAGGTCGTATAGAGACCGAAAAGCGACTGAGGTTCAATCAAGTAGGGTGAGCTGAAATACTCCGTAAAAGCATAGACACCATCGGGCGAGACCGTGGTCACCTCCACCTCACCCTTCAGGATGAAAGTGAATTGACTGCACGTAGTCCCAGCTTGTTCAATCACCTCCCCCTGTTTCCTCTTCTCAAAATGCATCTTGGCCTTTTCAACAATCATCGTCAAATCGTCCAATGTCATTCCTTGGAACAAAGGAAGTTGTAATAAAGTATCAAACATGCTATCCATGGCTTTATATTCAATTAAGATGAGATGCAAAAATAGCGATTATCCTTGGTTTTCGGAGTTGATTTCAGTATTTTTATCGTTTCTTAATAGCAGGATAGAGTCGTCATCACGTTGCTGCTCCTCACTCTCCGCTGCTGGAGTCAGGGATTCATCGGCATCACACTCCTCCTCCTGCGCATCGTCAGCAAAGGGATCAATCCGCTGCGGACCTTTCTGCATAAATAACAAGGAACAAAAGGTGCCCGCAATGGCTCCGCTCAGGTGACCTTCCCACGAAGTGGACGCCTTGGCGAAGTGAGGAAACATGTTCCATACCAATCCGCCGTAAAGAAAGGTGACCAGCAAGGAAACCGCAATGAGCGGCACGTGCCTCCTGATGAGACCGCTGAAGAAGAGGAAAAAGGCCAGTCCGTAGATGATGCCGCTGGCCCCTACATGCCATCCCGGGTGACCGATGCAGAAGGTGAGCCCCCCTTCGAGCAGCCATATAGTAATAAGGATAAGCGAGGCGATATCCTGATAGAAATAGTAGAGGCACCAGCTGAGGAAAAAGAGCGGAAAGGCATTGGCCAGCAGATGGCGCCAGCTGGCATGTACCAAGGGGTGGGCAAAGATTCCAAACACACCCCGCTTCTCCAGCGGATAGATGCCCAAGTGCGTGAAATCCCAGTCCATGCCTACTTCAAGGAATTTCATCAGGCCAATGACCAGCAAAAGGAAGAGCGGAATCACCGCTGCCAAAACCACTTTTTGCAATTCATATTTCATAATTCAGCACGTTTTTCATCATTTTTTGCACAATACTACATATAATTTACGTGAAAATCGCAAAAAAAAGGGCTTTTAATTTTTGCTATTAGCTTTTTTTTGTAATTTTGGCAAAGTATTGAGGCCCCAAAACCTCATAATCCGAATAATTAACCTTTAAATATTGCACAACTATGAGTTATTTACGATTCGACAAGACCCTCATGATTAACCTGGAGGAATCCCTTCCGAGGGAGATTCTGCGGACGAATAAGTCAGGGGCTTATCATTGTACAACGATTGTGGATTGCAACACGCGCAAGTATCATGGTCTGCTGGTGATTCCCGTCCCCAACCTCGATGATGAGAACCATGTGTTGCTCTCTTCGTTAGACGAAACAGTAATTCAGCATGGTGCAGAGTTTAACCTGGGGTTGCACAAATATCAAGGAAACAACTACAGTCCCAACGGACACAAGTATATCCGCGAATTTGACTGCGAACATATACCGGCTACAACTTACCGTGTTGGAGGTGTAATCCTGCGCAAAGAGAAAATTTTCGTGCACCATGAAAACCGCATTCTGATTCGTTACACACTGGTAGATGCCCACTCGGCTACCACCCTGCGCTTCCGTCCCTTCCTGGCTTTCCGAAGCGTGCGCGAGTACACCCATGAAAACGCACAGGCCAGCCGCGAATACCAGGAGATTGAGAACGGTATCAAGACCTGCATGTACCCCGGCTATCCCGAGCTCTTCATGCAACTTAACAAGAAGAACACCTTCCATTTCCAGCCCGACTGGTACCGAGGCATCGAGTATCCCAAGGAGCAAGAGCGTGGCTACGACTTCAACGAAGACCTCTACGTACCCGGCTACTTCGAAGTGGACATCAAGAAGGGCGAAAGCATTGTCTTCTCAGCAGGTATCAGCGAAGTCAATACGCGTCAGCTCAAGCAGACCTTTGCTGCAGAAGTGGAAGACCGCACTCCGCGCGACAGCTTCTTCCACTGCTTGAAGAACTCAGCCCACCAGTTCCACAACCATCAGGGCGAAAACGACTACATCCTGGCTGGTTATCCCTGGTTCAAGTGCCGTGCACGCGACCTCTTCATCTCCCTGCCGGGCCTGACCCTGGGCGTGGATGAGCTGGATGAGTTTGAGAAGGTCATGGCTACCGCTCAGAAGGCCCTGGAGCAGTTCATGGCCGGCGAAGCAGTGACCTATAAGATTTACGAGATGGAACATCCCGATATCCTGCTCTGGGCCGTTTGGACCCTGCAGCAGTATGCCAAGGAGACCAGCCGCGAGCAGTGCCGCCAGAAGTATGGCAAACTGCTGGAAGAGATCATCGACTACATTCTGGAGCGCAAGCACGACAACCTGTTCCTGCACGACAACGGCCTGCTCTACACCAACGGTAAGGATAAAGCAGTTACTTGGATGAACTCCACGGCCAATGGTCGTCCCGTAATCCCGCGTACTGGCTACGTTGTAGAAATCAATGCACTGTGGTACAACGCCCTGCGATTCGTGGCCGACTTGGTACGTGAAGCCGGCAATACCACCCTTGCCGACCGCCTCGACACGCAGGCCGAACAGACGGGCAAATCGTTTGTAGAGGTATTCCGCAACGAATACGGCTATCTGTTCGACTACGTTGACGGCTACATGATGGACTGGAGTGTACGCCCCAACATGATCTTTACCGTAGCCTTCGACTACTCCCCCTTAGACCGTGCACAGAAGAAGCAGGTGCTCGACATCGTGACCAAGGAGTTGCTCACCCCGAAAGGCCTGCGCACCCTCAGCCCGAAGAGCGGCGGATACAACCCCAACTACGTAGGCCCGCAGATTCAACGCGACTATGCCTACCATCAAGGCACCGCATGGCCTTGGCTGATGGGCTTCTACATGGAGGCCTACCTGCGCATCTACAAGATGGCCGGCACCTCGTTCGTTGAGCGCTACCTCATCGGCATGGAAGACGAAATGACCAACCACTGCATTGGTACACTGCCCGAGCTGTTCGATGGTAACCCGCCCTTCGTAGGCCGAGGCGCTGTATCCTTTGCCATGAACGTGGCCGAGATGCTCCGCATCCTCAAACTGCTGTCCAAATTCAATGTATAATTAAGGAGGAACAAGATGAAAGTATTAATGTTTGGCTGGGAGTTCCCTCCCAAGATATATGGTGGTCTTGCGGTAGCCTCCTACGGTATTACCAAAGGCCTCAGCCTGCAAGGCGATGTTGAGACCACATTCTGTCTGCCCAAGCCCTGTGGGCAAGAAGAGAAATTCCTGAAGATAATCGGCATGAACCAGGTGCCCATCGTATGGCGTGACATGGACTACGACTACCTGAAGTCACGCCTACCCGAGTACACCTCTCCCGAAGAGTATTACGCCTTCCGCGACCATATTTATGCAGACTTCTCCTACATGCACGTCAACGACCTGGGTTGTATGGAGTTTGCCGGTGGCTATCCGGGCAACCTGCATGAAGAGATCAATAACTTCTCCATCATTGCCGGCGTGGTAGCCCGCAAGGAGGAGTTCGACATCATCCATGCTCACGACTGGCTCACCTACCCTGCCGGCGTACATGCCAAGATGGTGAGCGGCAAGCCCCTCTGCATTCACGTGCATGCCACCGACTTCGACCGTTCGCGCGGCAAGGTGAACCCCACCGTTTATTCTATCGAAAAGAACGGTATGGACCATGCCGACTGCATCATGTGCGTATCTGAGCTGACCCGCCGCACGGTAATCAACGAGTACCATCAGAATCCGGCTAAGGTCTTCGCCATGCACAACGCCGTTTATCCCCTCTCTCAAGAACTGCAGGATATTCCCCGTCCGTCCCACGACAAGGAGAAGGTGGTTACCTTCCTGGGTCGTATCACCATGCAGAAAGGTCCGGAGTATTTCGTCGAAGCAGCTGCTATGGTGCTCCAGCGCACGCGCAACATCCGCTTCGTGATGGCTGGTAGTGGCGACATGCTGAACCAGATGATTCGCCTGGCCGCAGAACGTGGCATCGCCGACCGCTTCCACTTCCCGGGCTTCATGCGCGGAAAGCAGGTGTATGAGGTCTATAAGAACAGCGATGTCTTCGTCATGCCCTCTGTTTCAGAACCGTTCGGTATTGCTCCGCTCGAAGCCATGCAGTGCGGCACCCCCTCTATCATCTCCAAGCAATCGGGCTGCGGCGAAATTCTCGACAAGGTCATCAAGACCGACTACTGGGATATCCACGCCATGGCCGATGCCATCTACTCCATCTGCACCAATCCCTCGCTCTTCCAATACTTACAAGAAGAGGGTAAGAAAGAGGTGGACGGCATCACCTGGGAGAAAGTAGGCCTACGCATCCGTGCCCTCTATGACAGCACCATCAGGAACTCAAGCAAATAACAACTCTTAATAACTATCAAACGATATGAGAACCATTTGTCTTTATTTCGAAATACACCAGATTATCCACTTGAAAAGATATCGTTTCTTTGACATAGGCACCAACCACTACTATTATGATGACTATGCCAACGAAACCAGCATCAACGACGTAGCTGAACGCTCGTACATCCCCGCCCTCAACACCTTAATCGACATGGTGAAGAGTTCGGACGGAGCCTTTAAAGTAGCCCTCTCCATCTCAGGCGTAGCCCTCGAGCAGCTGGAGATTTATGCACCTGCCGTCATCGAACTGCTGCACCAGCTCAACGATACGGGCTGCTGCGAATTCCTGGCTGAGCCCTACTCTCACGGCCTCTCCTCACTGGCCAACGAGACCTGCTTCAAGGAAGAGGTGATGCGCCAGAGCGAAAAGATGAAACAGCTCTTCGGCAAAGCCCCCAAGGTATTCCGCAACTCCAGCCTCATCTACTCCGACGAGATCGGTGCTGCCGTAGCCAGCATGGGATTCAAGGGTATGTTGACCGAGGGTGCCAAGCACATCCTGGGTTGGAAGAGCCCCCACTACCTCTACCACTGCAACATGAACCCCAACCTCAAGCTGCTGCTCCGTGACTTTAAGCTCTCAGACGACATCAGCCTGCGCTTCTCGAACTCTGAATGGAGCGAGTACCCCTTGATGGCCGACAAGTACATCTCCTGGATCGACCAACTGCCTCAAGAAGAGCAGGTCATCAACATCTTCATGGAACTCTGTGCCCTGGGTATCTACCAGCCGCTGTCGAGCCATGTCCTCGACTTCCTCAAGGCCCTGCCCGCATGCGCCAAGGAGAAAGGCATCACCTTCTCTACGCCCACCGAGATTGTCAGCAAGCTCAAGTCCGTATCACAGCTCGACGTTCCCTATCCCCTGTCGTGGGTGGACGAGGAGCGCGACACCAGCTGCTGGCTGGGTAACGTGATGCAGCGCGAAGCCTTCAATAAGCTCTACAGCGTAGCTGAACGCGTTCACCTCTGCGACGACCGCCGTATCAAGCAAGACTGGGACTACCTGCAGGCCAGCAATAACTTCCGCTTCATGACCACCAAACAGAGCAGCGTCACCCTGTTCCGCGGTATCTACGAGAGCCCCTACGATGCCTTCACCAACTACATGAACATCCTGGGTGACTTCATCAAGCGCGTAGATTCCCTCTACCCCGTCGATGTAGATAACGAAGAGCTCAACCCGCTGCTCACCACCATCGACAACCAGGGACGCGAAATCGAAGAACTGCGCAAGGAATTGGAAAAGGCTCAAGCTAAGTTGGCCAAGGAAGAGAAGAAAAAAGAACCTGCCAAGAAGGCCGCAGCCAAGAAAGAACCTGCTGCAAAGAAGGCTGCTTCTAAAAAGAAAAAAGAGGAGTAATCCCCTCTCTTGAGCAAAAGGAATAAACCCCTATCGGGATATACACCTTCGGGCGTATATCCCGATTTTTTTTGAAAAAAAAGGGAGAAGTTACGCATCGTTTTTAAAAAAATATGTATCTTTGCAGCGCTAAAAAAAACAAGAGTGTCCTTGACAAAGGTAAAAGTACCTAAGCACAGGACTTCAAAACCCCAGAAATCATCTTTATTTCATCTACAACATGCAGCATGCTGTAATGAATCATACACCTAATAACCAATATGTATAACATCATTCAACTTAAGGAAAAAGAGCTGACCGAACTGCAAAAAATCGCGTCGGAACTGAACATCAAGAAACCAGAAGGCTATGGCCGAGATGAGCTGATTTACAAGATTCTCGATGAACAAGCCATCGCAGGTGCTATCAAAAAGTCAAGCTCTGCGAAGAGCAAAACCGACCGGAAAGAAGAGAAGAGCAAGCGCACGCGGAACACAGCCAAAAAAGATACAACAACAGCCAACGCCCCCGCTGAAAAAGTGAAGAAGGCCACTACGAAACCCGCTGATTCCGCACCTGCTGCCGAACAGGAGCCATCGGTTGCAACCTCTTCGCAGACTGAAAATCAGACGGAACAAGCTTCGGACAACACAACGCAACAAGGGGATAAGCAAAACACAGGAGCTAAACCGGCCAAACGCACTAAGGAGGAGAAGGAAGAGAACAAAGCCAAAACTACCAAAGGCCGCAAGAAAAAAGAGGTGAAACAAGACCAAAACCTCCAACTCTTCCCTGAAGATAAACAGACCGCCACAGACAACCATCCCGAAGAGAACCCCAACATACCTCAACCCAAAGCGGCAGCAGAGGGAGAGCTTAGCGAACAACCCACCGCAACCGAAACAGTTGAAGCAACCTACTCCCATCCCGAACAGATAGACGACTTCATTCCCATTGAAGACCTTCCCACAGAAAAAGTGGACCTTCCGCAAGAACTGTTTGGCAAATTCGGGTCCACCAAGATGGAAAAGCCAGAAGGCAAAGGTGATGCCCAAAATAACGAAGCACAACCCGCTGAGCGCAAAAAGCGTCAACGCATCCAGGGACGTCCTGGAGACAATATGGCACGCCAACCCATCAACGTAAAAACCGGTCTGCCTATGCAACGGCCCAATACACCCGAGCTACAAGCTGAAGCAACGAACGCCGAAATCGCAGATGCTGCACCCGAACAACTCCCTGTCGCAGAAAAGCCCTACGAATTCGATGACATCCTCTCGGGTACCGGCGTACTCGAGATTATGCCCGACGGCTACGGTTTCCTCCGCTCCAGCGACTACAACTACCTCTCTTCACCCGATGATATCTACGTATCCCAACAGCAGATTAAGATGCTGGGTCTGAAGACGGGCGACGTGGTAGAAGGTATGATTCGTCCTCCCAAAGAGGGCGAGAAGTACTTCCCGCTGGTCAAGGTATCCAACATCAACGGCCGCTCACCGGAGTTCATCCGCGACCGTGTGCCCTTCGAACACCTTACCCCGCTCTTCCCTGACGAGAAGTTCTGCCTCTGCCAAGGCAATCCCTCTGACTCGCTCTCTGCACGCATCGTCGATCTTTTTGCTCCTATCGGTAAGGGACAACGTGCGCTGATTGTGGCTCAGCCCAAGACTGGTAAGACCCTCCTCTTGAAAGATATCGCCAACTCCATTGCCGCTAACCACCCCGAAGTCTATCTGATGATGCTCCTCATCGACGAACGTCCTGAAGAGGTGACCGACATGGCCCGTACCGTGAAGGCAGAAGTAATTGCTTCCACCTTTGACGAACCTGCCGAACGCCACGTCAAGATTGCCGGCATCGTGCTGGAGAAAGCCAAACGCATGGTAGAGTGCGGACACGATGTGGTCATCTTCCTCGACTCCATCACCCGTCTGGCCCGTGCCTACAACACGGTATCGCCCGCATCGGGCAAAGTGCTCTCTGGTGGTGTGGATGCCAATGCCCTCCACAAGCCCAAGCGCTTCTTTGGTGCAGCCCGCAACATCGAAGGAGGTGGTTCACTGACCATCATCGCCACGGCCCTGATTGATACCGGTAGCAAGATGGATGAAGTCATCTTTGAAGAGTTCAAAGGAACGGGTAATATGGAGTTGCAACTCGACCGTACCCTGGCCAACAAGCGTATCTTCCCCGCTGTCAACATCATGGCTTCGAGCACCCGTCGCGACGACCTGCTGCAAGACAAGTTCACGCTGGAGCGCATGTGGGGCCTGCGTCGCTTCCTGGCCGACATGAACCCTATCGAAGCTATCGATACGGTGAAGACCAACCTCGAGAATGCCAAAGACAACAACGAATTCCTGCTGAGCATCAACAGCTGATGCAACCAGCATGAGTATAAAAATAAATAAGTATATAGCCCATGTTTGACAACCTGAGTGAACGGCTTGAACGGTCGTTCAAAATCCTGAAAGGTGAAGGAAAAATCACTGAAATCAATGTAGCAGAAACACTGAAAGATGTGCGTAAGGCCCTGCTTGATGCCGACGTAAACTATAAGGTAGCCAAGACCTTTACCGATACGGTGAAGGAAAAAGCCCTGGGACAAAACGTACTGACTGCCGTGAAGCCTAGTCAGCTGATGGTAAAGATTGTGCACGACGAGCTGACCCAACTGATGGGTGGCGAGACAGCCGAAATCAACCTCACAGGCAAACCGGCTGTCATCCTGATGTCGGGTCTGCAGGGTTCAGGTAAGACGACCTTCTCCGGCAAGCTGGCCCGTATGCTGAAGAGCAAGAAAAACCGCCGTCCGCTGCTCGTAGCTTGCGACGTTTATCGTCCTGCTGCTATCGAACAGCTGCGCGTTCTGGCTGAGCAGATTAACGTGCCCATGTATTATGAGCTGGAGAGTAAAGATCCCGTAGCCATTGCCCAGCACGCTATCCAAGAGGCCAAGGCCAAGGGATATGACCTGGTCATCGTCGATACCGCCGGTCGTCTGGCTGTAGATGAAGAGATGATGAACGAGATTGAAGCCATCAAGAAGGCCATCAACCCCGACGAGACCCTCTTCGTAGTCGATGCCATGACTGGTCAGGATGCTGTCAATACTGCCCGAGAGTTCAATGAGCGACTCGACTTCAACGGCGTAGTACTGACCAAGCTCGATGGTGATACCCGTGGTGGTGCTGCCCTCTCGATACGTACCGTGGTCAATAAGCCCATCAAGTTTGTGGGTACAGGCGAGAAGCTCGATGCCATTGATCAGTTCCATCCCTCACGTATGGCCGACCGTATCCTCGGCATGGGCGACATTGTCTCGCTCGTAGAACGTGCTCAGGAGCAGTACGACGAAGAGGAAGCTAAGCGCCTGCAGAAGAAGATTCAGAAGAACCAGTTTGACTTCAACGACTTCATGAGTCAGATTCAGCAAATCAAGAAGATGGGTAACCTCAAGGAGTTGGCCAGCATGATTCCCGGTGTAGGCAAAGCCATCAAGGACATCGACATTGACGACAACGCCTTCAAGAGCATCGAAGCCATCATCAACTCCATGACGCCCAAAGAGCGTACCAACCCCGAGATTCTGAACGGAAGCCGCCGTCAGCGCATTGCCAAGGGTAGCGGCACGAACATTCAAGAGGTGAACCGCCTGATTAAGCAGTTCGACCAGACCCGCAAGATGATGAAGATGGTGACAGGCAGCAAGATGGGCAAGATGATGATGCCCCGCCTGAAACGATAAATGGTTCTACCTATATATGAGACCATCGACGAAATCATGAATCAGCCCAAGAAATAATTCAACTTGAAAGGATATGCAACTAATTGACGGAAAAGCTATTTCAGAGCAGATTAAGCAAGAGATTGCTGCCAAAGTGGCAGAGATAGTAGCCCGAGGGGGCAAGCGTCCTCACCTGGCTGCCATCTTGGTGGGCCACGACGGAGGCAGTGAAACCTACGTAGCCGCCAAGGTGAAGGCGTGCGAAGTGTGTGGATTCAAGTCATCACTCATCCGCTACGAGGCTGATGTAACAGAAGAAGAGCTGCTGGCCAAGGTAGATGAACTGAACCGCGATGCCGACGTAGATGGCTTCATAGTGCAGCTTCCCCTGCCCAAGCACATCTCTGAGCAGAAAGTCATCGAAGCCATCGACTACCGCAAGGATGTAGATGGATTCCACCCCATCAACGTAGGTCGCCTCTCCATCGGCCTGCCTTGCTACATTTCAGCCACTCCCAACGGCATCATGGAACTGCTGCGTCGCTATCACATCGAGACGCAAGGCAAGAAGTGTGTAGTGCTGGGCCGCAGCAACATCGTAGGCAAGCCCATGGCTACCCTGATGATGCAGAAGAGCAACCCCGGAGATGCCACGGTCACCGTCTGCCACAGCCGCAGTCGCGACCTGGTCAAGGAGTGCCGCGAAGCCGACATCATCATCGCTGCTCTCGGCCAACCCCACTTTGTGAAAGCCGACATGGTGAAGGAGGGTGCCGTAGTCATTGACGTAGGTACTACCCGTGTGCCCGATGCCACCCGTAAGTCGGGCTTCAAGCTGACCGGTGATGTCAAGTTTGACGAAGTAGCCCCCAAGTGCTCCTTCATCACTCCCGTACCGGGCGGCGTAGGTCCCATGACCATCGTCTCGCTGATGATGAACACCCTGCTGGCGGGCGAAAAAGCCATCTATGGATAACCTTGTCCGCTATAGGACGTAGAACTACCGCCCTAATGCATCGCATCATACTGACCCTACTGATGCTCTACAGCAGCGTCAACCTCTTGGCTCAACAGGCCGAGCGGCTGACGCTGCTGTTTGTTGGCGACCTGATGCAACATCGTGCCCAGCTCGATGCTGCCCGCACCACTGATGGTCGCTATGACTATACCTCCTGCTTCTCCCTGCTTCAACCCGTTATCAGCCAAGCCGATATTGCCGTAGGCAACCTCGAAGTACCTCTAGGTGGAGCACCCTACAGTGGCTACCCGGCATTTAGCGCCCCCGATGCCTATCTCGAAGCCCTTCGTGAGGCAGGCTTCGACTTGCTGCTTACGGCCAACAACCATTGCCTGGACCGTCAAGGCCGCGGCTTGGCACGCACCATCCATCAGCTCGATTCCCTGCAGATGGCCCATACCGGTAGCTTTCTCTCCGCTGCCCACCGCCGGCAACACTATCCCCTACTCTACTGTTGCAAAGGCTTCCGTCTGGTGTTTCTCAACTATACCTACGGCACCAACGGCATCCAGGCAGCGCCCCCTTACGTGGTGAACTACATCGACAAACAGCAGATGGCTGCCGACATTGCCCAAGCCCGATCCATGCAGCCCGATGCCATCATAGCCTGTATGCATTGGGGCGAAGAGTACCGCTCACTGCCCAACAGCGAGCAACGTCAGTTAGCCGACTGGCTGTTGGCGCAAGGCGTAACCCACGTTATCGGTAGCCATCCACACGTTATCCAGCCCGTAGAGCTTCGAAAAGCCGGCAGCAAAGTGCATGTAGTGGCTTACTCGCTGGGCAACTTCATCTCCAACATGAGCGCACCACATACCGATGGAGGCATGCTGCTGCACATGGAGCTCATCAAGCCAGCCCCTCCGCAGGCAGTTCACCCCTTCAGTACACCAGCTGACAGTCTGCGCTTCACCCCACTCAAGCCGTATTGCACCCTTGGAATCTGCAACTACGAATTGGTATGGACCGCCCGTCCGCAGGTCAGTGGCTTGAAGAACTTCCTGCTTTGCCCGGCGCAAGGTCCGTTGCCCTTTGCATCACCCCGTGCCGAAGCTTTGCGCTCCACCTTTCTCAAAAACGAGCGTAACCTATTGAAAAAGTATAATATAGGAGTAAACGAGCATACCTACGCCGAAGAGGGCAAGCCAGATTCAGAAAGAAATAATTAGTTTTTCAGAAAAAAAATATCGCAAAAAGTTTGCAGATTCAAATAAAAGCCTTACCTTTGCACCGCATTTGAGAGATGCACCAACATGGTGACTATAGTTCAGTTGGTTAGAGCGTCAGATTGTGGTTCTGAATGTCGTGGGTTCGAGTCCCACTAGTCACCCGGAAGAAGAGAGGAAATTCTATACAGAGTTTCCTCTTTTTCGTTGTATAATAGCGTGTTACATACGCTTAAATACAAGTACACACGCATTCCTGTAGGTACGCTGTACATGAAACTCGGTGCAAAAAAAGTATCTAAAGATAAATGGCCAAGTATCTTTAGATAAATAGCCAAGTATCTTTAGATACTATTTCTTTTATGTCAAGCTACTTTTGAGAGGGCTTTGAAAATCCAATAGAATCAAGAAAATAATATAAAGAAGAATTATTATATTTCTACTTTATATTATTAATTGTCTATAAATAAATAGGTCATACCATTCAATAGAGGAAGAAAGACAGTCGAACTACGTTTCGACCTCATCATCAATGGTTCGGCCAAGCAATTGATGCACAGCTATGCACTGAAATTCCTCAGCTGTTTTCATCACATGGATAATTCTTTTTCTATATATCGAAAATCTCTTTTCTATTGAATGAAAAAATTTCGTCTGTTATTTATTATAAAAAGAGGAAAAGCAGAGAGGCTATTTTCAACAAGTTTACCTATTTTTGTGGCATGATTTACGCCATTACAGCCAAACGTCTTGCGGCCACTTCAGGCATCATCTGTCGGGAGAACGGCCTCGCATAGAGCAACCAGCTATAATGGATAATATCCCTATTAGACTATGACACCCACTATTCGCCGAAGAATTCATCGCACACTTGTTGTGTGTGCCCTGCTCATCCTTGCTGGACTTGCTGCGGCTTATGCCTTGCGCAGCTCCATGGCAACCCATGTGGCCCGCAGCCGACTGGAACGAATCGCTCGCAGCCACCAGTTGCAAGCAGGCTTTGGTTCCCTCAGCGTGGAAGGCCTCTCTACCCTCCATATCCAACAGCTATGGGTAACTGGTAATCCACCGACTGATACTTTGCTCAGCCTGAAGACACTAAAGGTAAAACTGCGCTTTCTGCCCCTGCTCCGTCAGAACCTGGAGGTGGAAGCGATCGTAGCTGATAGCCTTAACCTGCTCCTCAAATCTCTACAGCACACTCCCTCGACTGGCGAAGAGAGGGAGAAGGCTGAGGCTCGGGCTGAAGAAGGGAGTAAGGAAGAGACAGACTATGTCCGTGAAGCACACCGCTTCTTTCGGCTCCTCTTCGACCTGCTGCCTGCTGATGCTACGCTCAGTCGCATCCATCTGAATCATGCCTCTGACTCACTCTCCTTGCAGGTTGCTCTACCACGCCTGGAGCTGCGACAGCACCATTTTCACACCACACTACAGGTGACTGAAAACGGCGATATGCAAGCATGGCAACTCCGAGGACTACTGCATCCTGCAGCTCGACAGCTGCAACTTGACCTCATCCCTACAGCTTCACCCCTACCCTACATCGGCCGTCGCTTTGGTGCCATGGTGGGTTTTGATAGTCTTTCCATTGGTATGGAGGTGGCTGCCGACGAGACATCGGAACGAATCACCCTTCTGGGGAACACCTCGTTGGTGGGCTTGAGAATGGCACACCAGCGCCTCTCCTCCTCAACCGTTGCCATCGACAGAACATCGGCTCAGTTTACGCTTCACATCCACCCTACCGCCATGGAACTGGATAGTTGCAGCAGCTTCCGATTGAACCAGCTGGAGCTTCATCCCTATCTACGGGTCGAACGGCTCCCTGCTTGGCATCTGCTGCTCCACCTCCATAAGCCTTGGTTCCCTTCGCAGCAGCTGTTTGCCTCGTTACCACGCGGACTCTTCAGCAATCTGCAAGGTATGGCCACCCATGGCGAACTGGCCTACGACCTGCATTTCGACCTCAACCTCAGCCAACCTGACAGCCTGCAACTCTACTCGGCCCTGCATCGACGTGGCTTTGGCATCGACCATTATGGTGCCACACCGCTCGACCGGATGAGTGAGGAGTTTCTCTACACTGCCTACGAAGAGGGAGAGCCTGTGCGTACCTTTCCCATAGGTCCTTCGTGGGAGCACTTTATTCCTCTCTCCCAAGTTCCTCCTTTGCTGCAGACCGCTGTGTTGCAGAGCGAAGATGGAGGATTCTTCTACCACCAAGGTTTCTTGCCCGACGCCCTGCGCGATGCCTTGGCCTACGACATCAAGCTACGCCGCTTTGCCCGTGGAGGAAGCACCATCTCGATGCAGCTGGTCAAGAACGTCTTCCTTAGTCGGGAGAAGAACCTGGCCCGCAAGCTCGAAGAGGCCCTTATCGTATGGCTGATTGAGCAGCAACGCCTCACCTCGAAGGAGCGCATGCTCGAGGTCTATTTCAACATCGCTGAATGGGGTCCCCTGGTCTATGGCCTGCGCGAAGCGACCCAGTTCTACTTTGAGAAGACTCCCCAGCAGCTCACGCCTGAGGAGTGCATCTTTCTGGCTACCATCATCCCGCGGCCCAAGCATTGGTGGTGGAGCTTCACCCCCGAAGGCATCCTGCGTGACAATCAAGAACCTCACTTCCGCCTCCTGGCCGAACGGCTTGTGGTCAAAGGGCTCCTCACTCCCGAACAGGCCGAACAAATCAGTATCCACCACCTGCAGCTGAAAGGCGAAGCAGCACGCAGGTTCAAGCCATAAGTAACGCCCTACAAGTGCGCAAGAACAAAAAAAATCTCCCCCTACGCTGTGTGAGTAGAGGGAGATTTTTTATAGGTTATCGTAACGGGTTCTGCTTACCGTAGCGACATCAATTGAAGATGTATTTTACGCCCAGTTGGAGCTTCCAGCAGTTGCTGTAGTCCTTGAGGGTTTCAAACGTCTGCGTAGGATATTCACCGTTCACCTTGTACATCGAGAAGAGCGGTGTGCGGTTTTCGTCACGACCTTCATACTTCAAGATGCGACCTCCGTTCGAGGGTGTGGTGCTCTTGGGGATACCCCAGCTGGAGTGAATCATGTTGCCAATGTTAAGGAAGTCGAGGCTGATCTGCAGGTTGTGCTTCGTCTTGCCAACACGGAACTCGAAGTCCTCCATCAGGCGCAGGTCGAAGCGGTGTACCCAAGGCAGACGTGCAGCGTAAGACTCTGCATATTCACCCATGTGGTTCTTCAGGTAGCTGTCTTGATTCACAAACTTCCAGAAGGCTTGACGGTCGGCATCGGTCTTGAACTTGATTTCTGAATCATCCTTCGGGATGTACATCAGGTCGTTCGAGATACCGTCGCCGTTCATATCGTTGGTGTAGCAGTAGGAGTAGTTGCTCCAGCTTGAGCCGCTGTAGAACAGGTTGATGTGCGTACCGCGCTTCAGACCCTTGTGGGTGAAGGGGATGTAGTAGCCCACAGAGGCAATGACCTTGTCGGGCACTACGTAGCGTGAACGCTGAGTGGTACCGAAGTTAGGACCATCAATGGTCAGCAAGCCCTGCCAAGTAGATACGGGGTCGCTACCCGGCAGACCACTCACCTCCTTCGACTCGGTGTGGGTATAAGCCAGCATCAAGTTCAGGTCCTTCACGGGCTGAGCATTCAGCGTGATATTGGCTGTGTAACCCCAACCCTTCGACGTGTTGTCGAGCACTACGGCATTGGCAACTTTTCCATCAACCTTCTGGTAATAATAGTCAGAGGGGTAGATATAGCGGTTATCGGCACCATTGAAGCGCTCCCACTTGTTGGCTACGGGATCCTTGATGTTGATGTTGTTGATGACTACAGCATTCACGTTCTTCATGAACATGAACTCACCCGTCACGGTGAGGGGGAAGCTTACAGGCAGCTGATAGTCGGCTGCGATAGTGCTCTTCCAAATCTGAGGCATCTTGAAGTCATCGGCACAACCCGAAATCTTGTTGCTGGCCGTGTGGGTCTCAAGCGTGGTAGGCAGGTTGAACTTCTTGATGATTTCGTCCATGTCGGTAATCATGCCACCGGCCAGCTGGTCCAGACGCGAGTCGTGACCCGTAGCTACACCATTCTTATAAGTGGTGGTAAACTTCACCTGATTCTGCACCATGTTGGCGTTGGTCGGCATGTTGGTGAAGAATACCAAGGGGATACGGCCCGTAAAGAGGCCCGAGCCACCACGAATCTTGAATGACTTGTCACCAAATACATCCCAAGAGAAACCTACACGGGGAGAGAAGCGGAAGCCGGCATCGGGCCACTTGCCCGTATCGATGTGCTGGCCACCGAAGTCGATGTCATAGATGGCGTTGTTGCGGGCAATGTCCTTATCATCAAAGATCAGGTTATCCATGCGGAGACCGTAGCTCAGCTTGAAGCGGTCGGTGATGTCCCACTCATCCTGCAGGTAGATACCGATCTGGTTGAAGGTAACCTGGGCGTTAGGGGTCTTGTTGCCGTTGAAGCCGTAAGTCAAGGCAAACGACTCAGGAGCAGCGCCGTTGATGAAGTCATCTACACTGCGGTAGCGGTAGTAACCCGTACCGTTACGCATGTAGGCGTTGTTGGCAAACTGGTGCTCGTAGTTGAAACCGGCCGTCAGCTTGTGGCTGCCCAGCAGATAGGTGAAGTTGTCGGTCAGCGAAGTAATCTTATTGGTCACACCATTGTTGTAGGTGAAAAGCTCATAACCGGCACTCATGTAGGGCTCGAGGTATTCGTTGCCGTTGGCATCCTTATACATGATGTCGATGAAGGGGAAGGGCGACGAGTTGCTACCACGAACATCCTGGATGTTGGTGTAAGTGAAGAGGAGCTGATTACTCATCTGGTCGTTGAAACGGCTGTTCAGATCGGCCGACCAAGACTCAACCTTATTCTCCATCGAGTACATGCTGTTGGCAAACGACATAGACTTATCGCCTACACGCGACGTACCGTTCAGACGATAGCCCGTATCGGAAGAGTTTCCGTTGGGAGCATTCCAAGCCAGGTTCTTCGTGTTGTTATAACGCAGGCTCAGACGATGGCCAGCGATGATGTTCCAGTCAATGCGAGCCAGAATCTTCTCGTTGGTCTGGTCGGCAGGGAAGCTGGTGTAGGAACCGGCATCATAGCCATACTTGTTGAGCAGGTGGTTGTAAACGCGCTCCATGTCCTTGAGCGTAGTGCGCGATACCATACCGCCAGCGGCTTCGCCCTCCTCGCGGGCACGGTACTTGATAACCTGACCCGGGGTCTTTTCGTTTTCATAGTTCACGAAGAAGAAGAGCTTGTTCTTAATAATCGGACCACCCAGCGAGAAGCCGTAAGTGGTCTTCGACTCGTCAGCACGTGCACCCAAATCCTGGTGATCGATGCGGTTACCGCGCATGTTCTGGTTACGGAAGTAGGTGTAAGCTGAACCCTTGAACTCGTTCGTACCACTCTTGGTGATGGCGTTGATACCACCACCGATAAAGTTGGTCTGACGTACGTCAAAGGGGGCAATCACCACCTGAATCTCCTCGATAGACTCGAGTGATACGGGGTTACCACCACCAGGCAGGTCAGAGCTCAGACCGAAGTTGTTGTTGAAGTTAGCACCATCGATGGTGAAGTTGGTTGAGCGGCCATCACCACCAGCAAAGCTCATACCGTTAGCATAAGGCGATACACGCGCCATATCGCTGATGCTGCGGTTGATGGTAGGCATGGCCAGCATCTGGGTCTGCGAGATGTTGGTAGCAGCACCCATCTTCTCACCCGTAAACTTGCTGCGCGAAGCGGTTACCACTACTTCACCCAGCACCTCGGATGATTCGCTCATCTCCGCTTTGAACTGGTAAGTTTCACCCAGCTGGAGCGTGATGTCCTTGAAAATCATCGTCTGGAATCCTACGTAGGAGACTTCCACCTTGTAGGGTCCGCCACTGCGCATACCCTGGATGGCGAAACGTCCATCTACATTAGTAATAGCGCCGTAGCGCGTACCCGAAGGTTCATGTACCACCTGGACGGTGGCACCAATTACAGGTTCTTTCACGTTGTCGGTTACAATACCGGCCATGGCAGAGGTCGTTACCTGAGCATGGAGGCCTGTTGCTACACATAGCAGCAGCAAGGTCGTCAGTAAGAACGTCGTTCGTTTTAACATAACAGGTTTTAAATTAGTTAATAAAAAAGCGTTTTTCTCTAAAAAACGATGCAAAGTTCCGAAAAAAAACGGAATTGGCCAAATATCTATTAACAATTCTTGTTACAAACCTATGAAAAAAGAATAAGTCCTGTCTCGCGACAGGACTTACTTACAACACAAACACAAAATAAAACACGACAAAACTACTATGCATCAGTCCGCCCTATAGGCATTGAAACCATGGGGAAGCTCCACATCCGTATTCACATACGCAAGTGGCGCATCGAACTGAACATTTGATAAACAAACTTCGTAATCTGTTTGTTCACCAAAAAAATATCAATTTGCTAAACCATATACCATTTCTTATTGAATGCCGCGTTCACGAAGCTTCAGCTGCCAGTTCCAAGCAGAACGGAGCGTATCCTCAATGGTCTGCTCGGCCTTCCAGCCCAATACTTCATTAGCACGTTTGGGGTTGGCCCATACCTTCTCGATATCGCCAGCACGACGACCTACAATCTGGTAGTTGAGCTTCACGCCCGTAGCTGCCTCAAAGGCATTAATCAGTTCGAGCACGCTCAATCCGCGACCCGTACCGATGTTGAATACCTCAACCTGCTCCTCCTGCTTCTTCTCCAGGATGCGGCTGATGGCCACTACGTGAGCTTTGGCCAGGTCAACTACATTGATGAAGTCGCGGATGCACGAGCCGTCGGGGGTATCATAGTCGTCACCAAATACGCTCAGCTTCTCGCGGATGCCGATAGCTGTCTGCGTAAGGTAAGGAATCAAGTTCTGCGGAACGCCGTTGGGCAGTTCGCCCAGCAGTGCCGTAGGATGAGCACCTATCGGGTTGAAGTAGCGCAGCAAGATGGCGTTGATCGGAGCACCCGAAGCAACGGTATCGCGGATAATCTCTTCGTTGATCTGCTTGGTATTTCCGTAGGGCGACTCAGCCTTCTTAATCGGAGCCTCCTCAGTCACGGGGAGCTGGTCGGGCTGACCATATACGGTGCAAGACGAAGAGAACACAATGCCCTCTACACCATACTGGGGCATCAGCTCCAACAGGTTGATGAGCGAAACCAAGTTGTTGCGATAATACTTCAGCGGCTTCTCAACCGATTCACCCACAGCCTTGCTGGCTGCAAAGTGAATGATAGCCTTGATGCCCTTGTGCTGTTCAAAGACGCCCTTCAGTCCTTCGAAATCAAGACAATCCAGCTTGATAAAGGCAGGACGGATACCCGATACTTTCTCGATATTGTCAACCACGTCGGCATTCGAGTTTGAGAGGTTGTCGATGATGACTACCTCATAACCTGCTTGCTGCAGTTCAACTACGGTATGTGAACCGATATAACCGGTACCTCCGGTAACTAAGATCTTTTCCTTCATAAATAGGTATTTTTCAATTAGGTGTCCGCAAAGATAACCAAATTATCTTATATCAAACAAACAAATTCACGAAAAATATTCCATTAAATCTTCACTACGCCTGAAAAGCCCATGAAGGCCATAGCCAGCAGACCGGCCGTAATCAGCGTGATGGGAGTACCCTGCATGCCTTTAGGCACCTTGACCAGACTGAGCTGTTCGCGCATACCGGCAAAAACCGTAAGCGCCAGACCAAAACCGATAGCCGTAGAGAAAGCATAAACCACGCCGGTCAGCAGGTCGTAGTCCTTCTGAATCACCAGAATGGCTACACCCAGCACGCAACAGTTGGTAGTAATCAGGGGGAGGAACACACCCAACGCCTGATAGAGCGCGGGCGATACCTTCTTCAAGATAATCTCCACCATCTGCACCAGGGCGGCAATCACAAGGATAAAGGTGATGGTCTGCAGGTACTGCAGGTCGAACACGTTCAATACATAGTGCTGAATCAGGAAGGTCACAATCGTGGCCAGCGTCAACACGAAGGCTACTGCAGCCGACATACCCAGGGCCGTATCCACCTTCTTGGATACACCAAGGAAGGGACAGATACCAAGGAACTGCGCCAACACTACGTTGTTGACGAAGATTGCATAGATAAATATCAGTAAATATTCCATAATGTGCTACTTTTTAAGGGTTTATATTCACACGGGCAGTTAGGCCTTCTTCAACTTGTTGACCAGTGCAATCAGGTAGCCCAGTGCGATGAAGGCACCGGGAGCTAGCACGAACAGCAGCATGCCATACTCCTCGCCAAAGAGGGTCAGACCAAAAATCTTGCCTGTACCCAGCAGCTCGCGCATGGCACCCAGCAGGGTAAGACCGAGCGTAAAGCCCAGACCCATACCGATACCGTCGAACAGCGAAGCCAGTGGGTTGTTCTTGGCTGCAAAGGCTTCAGCACGGCCCAGCACCACGCAGTTCACCACAATCAGCGGGATAAAGAGGCCGAGAGTAGCGTAAAGATCGGGCACAAAAGCCTGCATCACCATCTGCAGCAACGTCACGAACGAAGCAATCACGACAATGTACGAAGGAATACGCACCATGTCGGGAATCAGGTTCTTGATGGCCGAAATCACCATATTGGAACAGATCAGCACGAACATCGTGGCCAGACCCATGCTCATACCGTTGATGGCCGAAGAGGTGGTACCCAGCGTAGGACACATACCCAGCAGAAGTACAAACGTAGGATTCTCTTTGATGATACCATTCATCAATACTTTCAGGTTATTCATATCTTCTGTCTCCTTTCTTTATTCGTTAGCACTTGGGGTTTCTTCTTCAGCAGCAGGCTCTTCTGCAGGGGCTGCAGCAGGCTGTTCTGCAGCAGCAAAAGCTGCGTAGGCCTTGTTGACAGCTGCCAGGAAGGCACGCGAGGTGATGGTCGAGGCGGTTATGGCATTCACCTGACCGCCATCTTTCGATACCGTGAGCTCGCCCTGACCAGGATTCATGCCCGTGATATCGCCTGCATTACCCTTCTTGAACCAATCAACCGACTTCGAGCCCAGACCCGGAGTCTCGGCATGCTGCAGCACGGAGTAGTCGAGGATATTGCCCTGGGCATCAAAGCCCACCAGCACCTTCAACTCACCGCCGAAACCCATGGAGATGGCCTCAACAGCCGCACCAATATACTGACCCTCTTTCGTAGCGGGATAGATGGCAAAGCTGGCACCATCCATCTCCTGCACGCGCTTCTCCGCAATGGGGTCGTTGTCAAAACCAGGAACTACAGCCTTTACGGCCTCGCTGAGTGCTTTGGCATTAGCCTCAGCAATCGGTCCCTTGGTCAGTTCATTCACGTAGGCCAGCAACGCAACAGAAATCATGGTGACTCCTGTCAGTACCAGCAACATATTCGTTAAAGATGATTCTAACTTTTTCATTTCTTCTTTGCTACCTCCCCAAAGCGTTTTGGTTTAATATATGTGTTGATGAGCGGTGTGAAGGCGTTCATGATCAAGATGGCGAACGACATACCCTCGGGATAGGCACCGAAGAGACGGATGACTACGGTGAGCAAGCCGATGCAAACGCCATAGATCAACATACCGCGATGATTCATGGGCGAAGTGACATAGTCGGTCGCCATGAAGATAGCACCCAGCAGCAGACCACCAGAGAGAATCTGCGTCAAGGGATCAACGTAAGTCTCTTTGTTGACCAACCACATGATGCCTGAGAAGATGAACACCGTAGCAAGAATCGATACGGGGATATGCCAGGTGATGATCTTCTTCCAGAGCATGTAGCCCAAACCAAGCAGCAGGGCCAGGGCACTCACCTCACCCAGACAGCCGGCATTCTGGCCGATAAAGAGCTGGAAGGCCGAGGGGAGCTGGTCAAGACTGAAGCCAGGGGCTTGACTGATTACACCCTTCATGATGCCCAGCGGAGTAGCACAAGTGGTCACATCAGCACCCAGTGCCGTGAGCTGACCCACGGCAGGCCAAGTGGTCATCTGCACAGGGAACGAGAGCAGCAGGAAAGCACGACCTGCCAAGGCGGGGTTGAAGAGATTGCAACCCAAACCACCAAACGAGAGCTTCACTACGCCGATGGCAAACAGAGCACCAATCACCACAATCCAGAGCGGCAGGTTAGAAGGCACGTTGAAGGCCAGCAGTACGCCGGTAATCACAGCCGAGCCATCCGTAATGGGGGTGGTCTCCTGCTTCATGATGAACTTGCAGATAGCCCATTCAAAGAATACACACGACAGAACCGAGGTAGCGGTCACCAGGAGTGCACCCAATCCGAAAAACAAGAGCGATACAAGAAATGCAGGCAGCAGGGCTATCAGCACACCATACATATTCTTCTTCACGCTGTCACCTCCATGTACGTGAGGTGAGAGGGATACGATTAACTTATTCATACAGCTTTATTTTTTAGCTTGACGTGCACGTATCATGGCACCTACCTTGCCCTTGCCCAGACGGATGTAGTCAAGCAACGGACGGTTGGAGGGACAGGTAAACTGGCATGAGCCACACTCGATACATGACATGATATCTTCTTTTTCCACTTTCTCAAAGTCGCCCAGCGAGGAGACGGTAGCCAGCAAGAAGGGCTCCAGACCCATGGGGCAAGCACCTACGCACTTGGCGCAGCGGATGCAGGGCTGGGGTTCACCACGACGGGCCTCCTTGTTGTTCATAATCAGGATACCTGAGCTACCCTTGGCCGTAGGTACATCGGTATTCACCAGTGCTTTACCCATCATCGGGCCACCGCCAATCACCTTGCCAGTGTCCTCGGGCAGACCGCCACAGGCCTCAATCAGCTGCTTCATGGGCGTACCGATACGAGCGAGGAAGTTTGAGGGATGGGCCAGCGACTTACCGGTCACACTCACCACGCGCTCAAACAGAGGTTTGTTCTTCTGCACAGCCTGATAGACGGCAAAAGCCGTACCAACATTCTGCACCACAGCACCAGTAGAGATGGGCAGGGCACCGGCAGCGACTTGACGATTGATTACGGCATCAATCAGCTGCTTCTCACCTCCTTGAGGATATTGTACCTTCAGGGGTACCACCTCAATGCCGGCGTAGGCCGAGGCTACCTTGGTCATCAGCTCGATGGCGTCGGGCTTGTTGTTCTCAATACCGATGAAGGCCTTGTTGACCTTGACAGCTTTCATCAAGATGGTGACACCTACCATAATCTCTTCGGCATGCTCCAGCATGAGCTGGTGGTCGGCCGTCAGATAGGGTTCACACTCTACAGCGTTGATGATGACGCATTCTGCCTTGAAAGCAGGAGGCGGACAGAGCTTGACCTGCGTGGGGAAGCAGGCACCACCCATACCCACGATGCCGGCATCGGCAATCTTCTTGACAATCTCTTCAGGCGTGAGGTTACACTCCTTGACCAACGTTTCCGAACGGTCGATGCTCTCTTCCCATTCGTCACCCTCTACATCGATGAAGATGGCAGGTTTAGCATATCCGCTGGCGTCAACAATCGTATCAATCTTGGCCACCTTACCACTTACAGAAGAGTGGATGGCAACTGAAACGAAGCCACCGGGTTCGGCAATCTTCGTACCCACTTTCACCACATCACCTTTGGCCACAATGGGCTTGGCAGGAGCACCGATGTGCTGACCCAAGAGGATAACCGCCTTTTGCGGCACCTCGGCCTTCACGATGGGCTGATGGGCTGAAAGCTTATTTTCTTGTGGATGAACTCCACCAATTGAAAATGTCTTCAACATACAGTTTCTTCTGTTTTTATTGTTTATTGAACCAATTCATTTTCTTTATGCCTCTGCCTTAGGGGCTTCAGGAGCCTTAGGAGCCTCAACTGCGGGGGCCTTAGGAGCCTCGGCTGCCTTGGGAGCTGTAGGAGCAGCAGATGCAGCGGCCTTGGGAGCAGCTGCCGAAGCGGCACCCTCTTCGGTCTTGGGTTTACGCGGAGGGAAGTTAAGAGCGATGATGCTGCCTTGCGGACAAGCCTCTTCGCACTTGCGGCATGACTTACACTTGTTGTAGTCGATGTAAGCCAGGTTATTCTCCAGGGTAATCGCCTCGAACGGACAGGTCTTCACGCACTTGCCGCAACCAATACAAGCAGCAGAGCAGGCCTTGCGAGCCACAGCACCCTTATCCTTGTTGACGCAGCTTACATAGACTCTGCGCGACTTTTTGCCCTTGAGACGAATTTCGATGATGCCCTTCGGACAGGCCTTGGCACAGGCACCGCAAGCGGTACACTTCTCCTCATCCACCTCGGGAATACCCGTTTCGGGATTCATGCGGATGGCATCGAACTTACAAGCTGCTACGCAGTCGCCACAGCCCAAGCAGCCGAAGCTACAACCGGTCTCACCCCCATAGAGGGCAGCTGCAATCGCACAACTGCGAGCACCATCGTACTGATTGATACGAGGACGATTGGCACACGTTCCGTTGCATCTTACCACGGCCACCTTCGGTTCGCTGGCCTCAGCTGCCAAGCCAAGGATGTCGGCCACCTTAGCCATCACAGCTTGTCCACCCACAGGGCAGAGCTTGCCTTCCAACGAACCAGCCTTTACGCACGCGTCGGCAAATCCACTACAACCGGGATAGCCGCATCCGCCGCAATTGGCCTGTGGAAGCACGGCTGCCACCTGCGCAATGCGCGGATCTTCATACACAGCAAATTTCTTGGAAGCCCAGTACAAGATGACAGCGGCCACCAATGCAATCGCACCCAACGAAATTACTGCAATCAGAATTACATTCATAAATTAGTTAGTTTTGATTATTGATTTAATTTATTGTTTTTCAATGTAGAAAGCAAATTTACGACTCATCTTGTGGCGAAAGAGCCAGAGCATGAAATAGTAGGCTGCCAGCACAGGAATTGTAATGCCCACAGAGCGCAAATCATCACCTGTCAAGGCATGAGCTACAAAGAGTACCCCCACCAGCAACACCAGAGGAATCAAGAAGGCCAAGATAACAGCCCACCACCCCATAGACAATTGGCCCACCACCCATACGCTATCGCCAGGTTGGTAGGCCTCCGTCTGTGCCGTAAAGACATCTATCAGTTTCTCCTTGGCATCCGCAGTGGTACAATGCCCCTTGATGCTACAGGTGGCGCAGGCCGAAATCTGCACGATGCGTACCTGCACATGGTGCCCATTTGTGCTTTCCACAATACCTTGATGTCTTATCGTATTCGCCATTTTTGCAAAGTCTGCATTACAAAATCGCGGCAAATTTACGCATTTTTTGCCAAACCCCTACATGCTTTGAGATAAAATCGTGTGCGTAAACACCCTTTTTTCACTCTTTTTTCGAATTACCACTTGTAATTGATGCCAAAACTGAGTAATTCTTTCACCTGGAAGTGGCTGCTTCCGGTAGTGGGAGCCGAGCTATCATCGAATCGGGCATGCACGTAGAGCTTGGTGGAGAAGAAGCGGTTGATGTTGAAGTTAAGCGTATTCTCCCACTCCATACGTGCCCAGTGGTAAGAGGTCTGGAAGTCAATGCGCGAGTCAAGGGTGATGTTAGATGCTATCTTCCAGTTCAACGTGGGGCGGATGTTGGAACCGAAGTTGTGCTTCACACACTTGCCCTCATCCAGACCAAACGAAGTTTCATTCACCTCTTTAGCACCTACGTAGCGCAGCATGTAGGTGATAGGAGCCAGGAAGACAGAGAGCTGCACCTTCTTGGTCTTGAGCTTGTAGTCCATACCGACGCTGGTGGTCCAGTCGGCTGGAGCAAAGAAGGCCGAGGTCATGGTCTCACTGTTGGCATTGTATCCGTTGCAGAACTGGGTCTTGAACTCGGTCGATACGGTGTAGTACCAATTCTTGGCGGCCTGCACACCCAGCTTGCTATAGAGTCGGAGTTGGTCGGTGTTGACCAGGTAATCGTGGAACTTATCACTGGGTGCGGAGGTGAAGCCCAGCTTAGCATCGAGCAGGTTCTCCCATTGCACCTTCTCCTTGTCGTTGTAGTTGGCATAGAGCTGCAAGTTGGCCAGCAAGGCATTGGTACTCTCACCGCCCTTATACCAGTTGTCCGAGATGTAGTTCTGCGTAATCTGGAGCGATCCGCTACCACCCGTTACCCACCAATTGGGTTTACGGATATCCACACCCCCTTCGCGATCGATCTCCTTGAGCGGATTCTTCTTCACCATCTTCCCTACCGAGGGACGCACCTCATCCTCTTTAGCCAGGTCATTTTTCACCACACGGGCATTCATCACCTCATCCTCGGTATAGCGGATGTAGTTGGGGAGGTTTACGTAGGCTGCAAGCAGCGCCTTGTCCACCTGCTTATTGATCCGCTGCTTCTTCTGCAACGGAGTCAGGTCGAGGCCCAGCTGCTTGACTGCATCCCGTTGACCAATGGGCTGGCGCATAGCCTGTGGGAAAGTCAGCTCAGAGACCTGGTCGATGGCAGAATAATAATAGGTAAAGGGGAGGAAGAGGCGATAATAGTCGGCGTCGATAAGAATCGGACGGGGTGGCGTGGCCGGGTCGTTCAGATAATCCAGTACACCCATATAGCGTTCGTAGAGAATGGAAACAGTATCAACTCTGCAGGTATCTGCCTGAGGCACGAGTTTCTCAATAAAGATATCCTTCATCAATCCTTGCAACCCTTCATTTATTGTCAGCGTATCATTTTGCTGGGCAAAAGCCCCCATAGAAAAGGCCATAGCCATGGCGCTAAAAAGCAATTTATTTCTCATCATATTCAAAGCACTTTGTTTCTTTCGTGTGCAAATTTAGGCTAAAATGTTTAGAAAACATAGAAAAGTGAGAGAAAGGTGCAAAAGAAAGTGGCTGCCTTTTCTTTTTTTTTATAATTTTGCGCTTTTTAAGACGGGATTCTCTAACCAACAGGGAGAATTTGAGGTCTGAGAGAAACAAAACAAGAAAATATAAACTTAAAAACATAATTGTTGTGGGAGATACAAAGTACATTTTCGTTACCGGTGGTGTAGCCTCGTCGTTAGGCAAAGGCATCATTTCCTCCTCCATCGGCAAATTGCTTCAAGCAAGAGGTTATAAAGTGACCATCCAGAAGTTCGACCCGTACATCAACATTGACCCAGGTACACTTAACCCATACGAACACGGGGAGTGCTACGTCACCGTGGATGGACATGAGGCCGACCTCGACCTGGGACACTACGAGCGGTTCTTGGGCATCCAGACCACCAAGGCCAACAACATTACAACCGGACGCATCTACAAGAGCGTTATCGACAAAGAGCGCCGGGGAGACTACCTGGGTAAGACCATCCAGATTATTCCCCATATTACCGACGAGATTAAGCGCAACGTGAAGATGCTGGGCAACAAGTACAAATTCGATTTCGTCATCACAGAGATTGGCGGTACGGTAGGCGATATTGAGTCTCTCCCCTTCTTGGAGAGTATCCGTCAGCTGAAGTGGGAACTGGGTAAGGATGCCCTCTGCGTACACCTGACCTACGTGCCTTACCTTGCTGCTGCAGGTGAACTGAAGACCAAGCCCACGCAGCACTCGGTGAAGGAGCTGCAGAGCATGGGTATCCAGCCTGACGTGCTGGTACTGCGCACCGAACATGAGCTGAGCGCCAACCTGCGCAAGAAGGTGGCCCTATTCTGCAACGTGGATGAAGAGGCTGTAGTACAGAGCATTGATGCCCCCACTATCTACGAAGTACCCATCTTGATGCAGGCTCAGAAGCTCGACGCCACCATCCTGCGCAAAATGGATCTTCCCGTAGGCGACACTCCGGGACTTGGCCCTTGGCGTGCCTTCTTGGAACGCCGCCACAAGGCAGAAAGTACCACGCCACTCCACATTGCCCTGGTAGGTAAGTACGACCTGCAAGATGCCTACAAATCCATCCGCGAAGCCCTCTCGCAGGCAGGTACCTACAACGACCGCAAGGTGAAGGTGGACTTTGTCAACAGCGAGAAGCTGACAGAGGAGAATGTAGCCCAAGAGCTGAAGGGGATGGCTGGTGTGCTGATAGGTCCCGGATTTGGCGAGCGAGGTATTCCCGGCAAGTTTGTAGCCATCAAGTATGCCCGTACGCACAATATCCCCACCTTCGGCATCTGTCTGGGCATGCAATGCATCGCCATTGAGTTTGCTCGTAACGTTTTGGGATATGCCGATGCCAACAGCCGCGAGATGAACGTAAAGACGCCCCACAACGTCATTGACATCATGGAGGAGCAGAAGTCTGTCACTAACATGGGTGGTACTATGCGCCTGGGTGCTTACGAATGTGTGCTTCAACCCGGCAGCAAGGCCTACGAGGCCTACGGCACCGAGCATATCTCGGAGCGTCACCGCCACCGCTACGAGTTCAACAACGCCTACAAGCAGGAATATGAGGCAGCTGGCATGAAGTGTACAGGCATCAATCCTGAAAGCGACCTGGTGGAAATTGTCGAGATTCCCTCACTGCGCTGGTTTGTGGGCACCCAGTTCCATCCCGAGTATAGCAGTACAGTGCTTCATCCCCACCCGCTCTTCTTATCCTTCGTCAAGGCCTGTATCGAAAACGAGGCCCAGATAGAGACGGAGCCCCTAACGGAGTAACGAATACATAGGTAACTATACCTATTTATATATAGTATAAAATACCCAACTTTTTAGAAATAACTTATGGACAAAAACACCATTACCGGACTTGTGCTGATTGCCCTGCTGCTGATTGGCTTCAGCTGGTACAGCCGCCCCAGTGAAGAGCAACTGCAAGCCCAGCAACATTATTATGACTCGATTGCGCAGGTGCAGAAGCGCGAGGCCGAACTCAAGCAGAAGGCCGAAGCCGCCCTGGCTAACGAACGACAACTCAAGGCGGCAACCGACTCTACAGCCCTCTTCTTTGCAGCCCGACAGGGTGAGGAGAAGCAATTCACCATTGAGAACGACCTCATCCGACTCACCGTGGACAGCAAGGGCGGACGCATCGCCTCGGCCATCATCAAGAACTACATGGAGCAGGACAAGGTGACACCCGTCAGCCTCTTCAGCGGCAACGACGCCTCGATGAACTTCCTCTTCTACAACCAGCGGGAGACCATCCAAACGGCTGACTACATCTTCACCCCCGTAGCCCAAACTGACACCACGCTGACCATGCGTCTGCAGGCCGATGCAACGAGCTATATCGACCTGACCTACACGCTCCAACCGGGCAGTTACTTGGTGCAGATAGCTCTGCAAGCCGTAGGCATGGCTGACAAGCTCTCTAACGGCAAACAGAGTGTAGATATTGAGTGGCAGCAGCGCGCACGTCAGATTGAGAAGGGTTACACCTATGAGAACCGTTTGGCTGAACTCACCTACAAGCTCTACGATGAAGGCACCAAGACCCTCTCTGCCGCCTCGAACGAGGAGAAGGAGGTGGCTGAACCGCTCAACTGGATTGCCTTCAAGAACCAGTTCTTCTCGGCCGTGCTGATTAGCGACGCCAAGTTCACACAAAGTAAACTATCCAGCCAGATGGAGTCACAGGGCAGTGGCTACATCAAGAGCTATCGCGCTGAGATGAGCACCCCCTTTGACCCTACGGGTGCCCAACCCACACTGCTCAACTTCTACCTGGGCCCCAACCATTACAAGACGCTCAGCGCCCTCGATCGTGGCCGCGACCACGACTGGGACCTCAATAAACTGGTTTATCTGGGCTGGCCTATCATCCGCTGGGTGAACCTCATCTTCACCATCAACCTCTTCGACTGGCTCACGGGCTGGGGACTGAGCATGGGTATCGTCCTGCTGCTCATGACGCTGATTGTAAAAATCGTCATCTACCCCACTACCTGGAAGACCTACATCTCATCGGCTAAGATGCGCGTGCTCAAGCCGAAAATCGATGCTATCAACCAGAAGTATCCCAAGCAAGAGGATGCCATGAAGAAACAGCAAGAGGTGATGGCCCTCTATAGTCAGTATGGTGTGAGCCCCATGGGTGGTTGCCTGCCCATGCTCATCCAGATGCCAGTCATCATGGCCCTCTTCTTCTTTGTGCCGAGCGCCATTGAACTGCGTCAGCAGAGCTTCCTCTGGGCGGATGACCTCTCTACCTACGATGCGCTCATCACCTTCCCCCACATCCCCTTCCTGGGTGACCACATCAGCATCTTCTGCCTCCTGATGACAGTCACTACCATCCTGAACACCAAGTATATGATGCAGCAGCAGGACAACGGAGCCAACCCGCAGATGGCTGCTATGAAGTGGATGCAGTACCTCATGCCGCTCATGTTCTTCTTTATCCTTAACGATTACCCCGCCGGCTTGAACTATTATTACTTCCTCTCTACGCTCATCGGCGTGGTGACCACCATCGTGATGCGCCGCACCACCGATGAAGCCAAGCTTCTGGCGCAGCTCGAGGCCAACAAGAAGGATCCCAAAAAGATGAAGAAGACCGGCTTTGCTGCCCGACTGGAGGCCATGCAGAAGCAACAAGAGGAGCTGATGCGCCAACGCGAACAGCAGAGAAAGGGATAATGAAGAAAAAAACTAATCCTCAGAACATTATGAAACCCCTAAGCATACTATCTATGTCAGCAGCCATTCTCTTGGCTTCGTGCAGCTCCAGCTCGAAGGAGCAGGCAGCCGACCAGCGCCCCCTCATCGGGCCATCAACCATCCAGCTAACCAACCGCCAGTTTACCCCCGAAGCCCTTTGGGCTATGGGCCGTATCGGCGACGTCAGCGTAGCACCCAATGGCGAGCAGATAGCCTACTCCGTGGCCTACTACAGTGTAGAGCAGAACCGCAGCAACCGTGAGCTCTACGTGATGCAGGCCGACGGCAGCAACCTCCAGCAACTCACCCGCGACAACTTCCAGCAAAGTCAGCCCATCTGGATCAAGCAGGGCAGCCGCATAGCCTACCTAAGCAATGAAGGGGGCGACGGCAGCCAGGTCTGGGAAATGAATCCTGACGGCACTGACCGACACCAACTGACCCACTACGAGGGCGATATCGAGGGCTTTGCTTTCTCACCTAACGGCCAAAAATTGCTCTTCATAGCTCAAGTCAAGACCGTGAAGAGCACTGCAGAAGAGTACCCTGACCTGCCGATGGCCAGCGGAGTGATTGTGGAAGACCTGATGTACAAACACTGGGATGAGTGGACTACCACAGCTCCCCACCCTTTCGTGGCCGACTTTGACGGCAATGGAATCAGCAACGTCCGCGACCTGCTCGAAGGTGAACCCTTTGAGAGCCCAATGAAGCCCTTCGGAGGCATCGAGCAGTTGGCCTGGAGCCCCGCTAGCGACAAGGTAGCCTACACCTGCCGCAAGAAGACGGGACTGGCTTACGCCATCTCCACCGACTCAGACATCTACGAGTACGACCTTAACACCGGCCGTACGACCAACCTCTGCAAATCTGCTGAACAGGCCAAGGAGTACATGGGCTACGATACCAATCCCCAATATTCGCCCGACGGACGTTACATTGCCTGGCAGAGCATGGAGCGCGACGGCTACGAAGCTGACCTCAACCGACTGATTGTCATGGATCGTACCACGGGGGAGAAGCGCTTCGTGAGCAAAGCCTTTCGCAGCAACGTCGATCAGTTCCTTTGGAACACCGACTCGCAAACCATCTACTTCCTCGGCATCTGGCACGGACTGGAACAGATCTATTGCCTCCACCTTGACCAGTCGGAGGAGCAAGACCCCACAGCCTGCCGTATCGAGCTCATCACCTCTACGGTGGCTGACTATGGCTCACTCGCCCTGCTGGGCAACGAGCTGGTAGCCAAACGCCATTCCATGAGCATGGGCGATGAAATCTTCCGCATTGGTGCCGAAGAGGTGCAGCTCTCACACGTCAACCAGCACATCTATGACCAAGTAGATATGGGCCGTATAGAAGCCCGCTGGCAGAAGACTACCGATGGGCAGCAGATGCTCTCATGGATTATCTATCCACCCCACTTTGATCCCTCAAAGAAGTACCCCACCCTACTCTTCTGTGAAGGCGGACCGCAGAGCCCCGTCAGCCAGTTCTGGAGCTACCGCTGGAACTTCCAGGTGATGGCTGCTCAGGGCTACATCATCGTGGCTCCCAACCGCCGCGGATTGCCAGGTTTCGGTCCCGAATGGAACGAGCAAATCAGCGGCGACTACGGTGGTCAATGCATGAAGGATTACTTCACGGCCATTGACGAGTTCTGCACAGAACCCTACGTGGACCGCGACCATCTGGGCTGTGTAGGTGCCAGCTTCGGCGGCTTCTCCGTCTATTGGCTGGCTGGACATCATAACAAGCGCTTCAAGGCCTTCATCGCCCACGATGGTATTTTCAACCTGGAGATGCAGTATCTGGAGACGGAAGAGAAGTGGTTTGCTAACTGGGACATGGGCGGTGCCTACTGGGAGAAGCAGAATGCTGTAGCACAACGCACGTTTGCCAACTCACCCCACCGATTCGTTGACCGCTGGGACACGCCCATCCTCTGCATCCACGGCGAAAAGGATTACCGCATCCTGCCTAACCATGCCATGGCAGCTTTCGACGCAGCTGTAATGCGCGGAGTACCGGCCCAGCTACTTATCT
Organism: uncultured Mediterranea sp.; assembly: GCA_945879145.1. Lineage (GTDB taxonomy): Bacteria > Bacteroidota > Bacteroidia > Bacteroidales > Bacteroidaceae > Bacteroides. Next base: position 12,739 of record CAMCUZ010000007.1, on the reverse strand, counting down.
ACCCCGACGAGAATCACTGGGTACTGAAGCCGCAAAACGGCATTCTCTGGCAACGCACCTTCTTCCGCTGGCTCGACCGCTGGTTGAAACCCGCATAGTAAGCAGCGCGCCCCATAAAGGTGTAATACCGAAAAAGCCTCCCCATCCACGACGGACACGGGGAGGCTATTTTTTTATATGCGTTGGGGTATGGACATAAAAAAAGGAGTACCGCTGTACTCCAACCTTTGTTAACCTTAAATCTAATACCATGAAAAACACGTTGCAAAGGTACGGCTTTCTGAGAAACCTCCAAGAAGAAGCCCTACTTTTCTTCACTTTTATCTACCATTTCTTGACATAAGTCAATTCTATAGCCAAATGATTTGTCACTTTGCCAAGCAAAAAGCATGCATGGGCATAGAAAGAAAGAGCCGCCAGAATCAATCATCCTGGTGGCTCTTTTATCTATGAACACTACGGTCTACCTGCCGGAAATTAAATGAACCAGCGTACGTAGCAGAAGTCCTGACGGTGAGGCAGGTCAGCATTCTTAGGATACATGCGGTAGCAAACCTTGAAGCTGCCAGCGTTCTCCAGTTCGTGCTTAGCCTGGAAGGTATAGAGGGTACCCTCCTTCTTCACTACCTCGAACGGATCGATCGAGTAGATGTGCTGTTTGCCATCAGTACCAGTGTAAATGGTAACGAGCTCAATGCCAACAGCATCGTTCAAGCCCTTCTCATCCACTACGTAGGTGATGGTGTACTGTTTACCGCTCTCGACAGAGCCCTTCAGCAACTCTTCACACTTCTCGCTCTTTACAATCTCAATGCTATCCCACTTGGCGGCAACCTCTTCCTTCCAAGCAGCAATCTCCTTGGCCTTGGCGTTGTCGTTGGCAGCAAGCATCTTGAAGCGCTTAGCCTCCTTGTTATAGAACTTCTCGAAGTAGTCATCGAGCTGACGCTTCATGGTATAATGGGGAGCAATCTGTGCAATGGAGTTCTTAATGGTGCGTACCCAACCCTCTGAATAGCCCTTCTTGTTGCGAGCGTAGTAGAGAGGAAGAATCTCCTGCTCAAGGATGCTGTAGATGGTAGCAGCATCGAGCTGATCCTGATGTTCCTGATTCTGGTAGGTGCGCTTTTCAGTCAGAGCCCAACCTGCACCTTCGCGATAGCCTTCGAGCCACCAACCGTCGAGTACAGAGAAGTTAACCACACCATTCATCAGGGCCTTTTCGCCAGAGGTACCAGAAGCTTCGAGGGGACGAGTCGGAGTATTCAACCAGATATCTACACCCGATACCAGGCGACGAGCCAGCTGCATGTCGTAGTTCTCCAGGAAGATAATCTTACCGAGGAACTCAGGACGACGAGAGATTTCGATAATCTTCTTGATCAGACCCTGACCAGCACCATCGTGGGGGTGAGCCTTACCAGTGAAGAGGAACTGCACGGGATAGTCGGGGTTGTTGACAATCTTGGACAGACGCTCTAGGTCGGTGAAGAGCAGGTGGGCACGCTTGTAGGTAGCAAAGCGGCGACCAAAACCGATGAGCAGGGCGTTGGGGTTGATCTTATCGAGCAGAGCTACGATGCGTGAGGGATCACCCTGGTTCTTCAGCCAAGTCTCACGATACTGCTTGCGCACGTAGTCGATAAGCTTGTTCTTCAGTGCCATGCGGGTCTTCCAAATCTCTTCGTCGGGCACATTGTAGATGGCCTCCCAGATCTTCTGGTTCGACTGGTCGTACCAGAAGTTCTCGTCGAAGTGACGAGCGTAGAGCTGTTTCCACTCGGTTGCACTCCATGTGGGGAAGTGTACACCGTTGGTAACATAACCTACGTGATTCTCTTCGGGGAAGTAACCCTTCCAGATGGGAGCAAACATCTCCTGCGACACCTTACCGTGGAGCCAGCTTACACCGTTCACCTCCTGTGAGGTGTTGCAGGCGAAGACTGACATGCAGAAACGCTCACCCTTATCACCCGGATTGTTGCGGCCCATATCCATCAGCTCATCCCAGGTGATACCCATACGCTGGGGATAGCCACCCATATACTTGCCAAAGAGGCCTTCGTCGAAGTAGTCGTGACCAGCGGGCACGGGGGTGTGTACGGTATAGAGCGAAGAGGCGCGAACCAACTCGATAGCCTGGTTGAAGGTGAGGCCACTCTCTACGTAGTCGCAGATACGCTGAACGTTAATCAGGGCGGCGTGGCCCTCGTTGCAGTGGTAAACGTCCTTCTTGATACCAAGCTTCTTGAGCGTCAGCATACCACCGATACCGAGCAGAATCTCCTGCTTAAGGCGGTTCTCCCAGTCACCACCATACAGCTGGTGCGTGATGGAGCGGTCGAACTCGCTGTTCATCTCATTGTCGGTATCGAGCAGGTAGAGAGCAATGCGACCAACGTTAACACGCCATACGTAGGCGTGAACAAAGTAGTTCAAGTAGGGTACGTCAACTACCACGTGGTTACCGTTCTCATCGAGCACGGCATCCAGGGGCAGCTGGCCAAAGTTCTGAGCTTCGTAGTTGGCAATCTGCTGACCATCCATGGAGAGGGTCTGCGTAAAGTAGCCATAGCGATAGAGGAAACCTACAGCACAGAGATCAACATTGCTGTCAGAAGCCTCTTTCAGGTAGTCACCGGCCAATACGCCCAGACCACCTGAATATATCTTAAGTACATGGTTCAAACCATATTCCATACTAAAGTAAGCAACAGAAGGACGCTTCTTGTCAGGTTCTACATCCATGTAGGTGCGGAACTTGGAATAGACGTCTTCCATACGGCGAAGGATTACCTGGTCAGCAGCCAGTTCTTCCAGTTTAGCGTAGCTCATACGTTCCAGCAGCAGGACAGGGTTCTGGCCTACTTCTTTCCACAGAACGGGATCAAGGTCACGGAACAGCTCGGTGGCTTCGTAGTTCCACGACCACCAGATGTTGCGTGCAAGTTCAGACAATTTCTCCAATTCGGCAGGAACGCGTGAGCGAACGTTCACGTCTTTCCAATTGGGAGTGTTTACATTACTAACTTTAATCTTCATATTATATCAATTGTTGATTAATTATTTTTCAAATATTTAAAAAACTCGTAGCTTGTAGCTCGTAGCTTAAAAACTACTTTCTTCTCAGCAAGCGACTGGCAGCATGGCGCAAGGCTACGTCGTAGGCCTGGTAGTAGTAAATGATGAAATGCTTCCACAGCGCCTGTTCGGCCACCTGGGCGGCACGCTTGCGAATTTGGTTCACCTCCTTGTCGCTCTTAGCAGAGTAAGCAGAGATAGTATCCTTGATCGCATCAGCCACCTCACTGTAGTTGTAATCGGAGCGGTGGATTACCTCTACGCCATCCTTGATACCGTCATGCTGCTTGAGTCCATTTACCCAGCGGCCAAAACCGGCCAAGTCGGTAGTGATAGTAGGTACACGGAATGCCACACTCTCCAACGGGGTGTAGCCCCAAGGCTCGTAGTAGGAAGGATAGCAGCTGAGGTCCTGACCAAGCAGTGCGTCATAGTAGTGCTGATTGATGATACCGTCCTTTCCATCAAGGTAGCAGGGCACGAAAATCACCTTTACGTTGTCCTCAGGCCGGTTGTTCATGCCCAGGTACTTCAGCATGTCGAGCACCTGGTCGTGGGTCATGTTACGCAGCCAGTGGGTGATGAAGGGACACTCCAGCGGGGTGTCGTACGTCTTCTTGCTGGCCAGACGTTGCTTGAGATCCTCGCGAGGTTCGCCTACCCATCCAGGTACGTTGACAAAGGCCAGCACCTTCTTCTTCAAGTTCTTATCGCGATTCAAGCGGTTGAGTGATTCAAGGAAAACGTTGATTCCCTTGTTCTTGAACTCATAGCGGCCGCTCGTACCGACAATCAGTACATCGTTGCCAATCTCTTGTCCGAGCAGGCAGTTGGCCACACGGAGCAGGTTCTGACGGGCCTTACGACGCTTCGCAGTAAATGCAGCACCCTGCGGCACAAAATCGTCCTCGAAGCCGTTCATCAAGATGACATCGGCCTCCTTGTCAAGCAGTTCCTTACACTCTGTATTGGTGATTTCGCTTACGGTGGTGAAGCAATCTACGTAGTGAGCCGTCTGCTTCTCAATGGAGTGCTTCGACTCCATATTGAGCTCACGGGCCATCTGGTCGCCGTTGTAAGCAAATAGGTAATCGTAAAGGGGTTTGTTGTTGCCAGCGATGGAACGTCCAATCGACGTGGCATGGGTCGTAAAGATGGTGGCAATCTGGGGAACAGCCTTCTGCAGGTAGAGGGCAGCCATGCCAGTCATCCATTCGTGAGCCTGGAAGATGACACTGTCGTTTTCAGTCAGGTTAAAGCGATAGAAGCTCTCCACCACCTTGCCCGTAGCATAGGCAAACATCGAGGCTTCATCATAGTCGCCATATCCGTGCAGTGAATCAACCTGAAAGTTGTTCCACATCTCGGTATAAATCTCGTTTCTCATCGGGAAGAAGGGCTGAAAGTCAACCAGAATGACGATAGGCTGTCCAGGGATGTTCCAACGTCCCACACGGACCTGTAGCTTCTCCTCCTCCACCGCATGCTTTCTCCAAGCAGCACAGAGGTTATCAGATTCCGTAAATAGGGGATTCTCTTTTCCCCTCCAAAAATCGGGACCTACGAAAATCAGTCTGTCGCGAAATTTGTTTTGCAGTGTGTTGGCGCGCGTTGAGAGTACCGTATAGATCCCTCCTACCTTATTACACACTTCCCAACTAGCTTCAAAGATATAGTCGGGCGTTAGTAATTCTTGTGCCATAAAATTTACAATCTCTTATCTTAAAAAATTTCCGGCTGCAAAATTACACATTATTCTTTGAAAAATAACATTTTATCGAGTTTTTTTATAAAAAAGAAACGCAAACGATGGATTTCGCTTGCGTTTCTTGGCTCAAAATGGTGCTGAAAGGGGGCATTTGCCATCCGCACACTTCAGCAACCTGTTACACTAAATTTATACCAGGAAGGTGGCTACAAGGGCCAAGATGGCGTAGAACTCAGGCAGAGCGGCATAAATCATGGTGTTAGTCTGCACGTCGTGGCCCTGAGATACTCCTACAATACCGTTAGCACAAACCTGACCCTGACGGATAGCGGAGAAGAGGCATACCAGACCTACGCCAATGCCTACACCACCCCACAGCAAAGGATTTTCTGCCACCTTACTAAAGTGCAGGAAGAAGGCCAGAAAACCGTAAAGACCCTGTGTAGCGGGAAGAGCGGAAAGAATCATGTATGCAGCTGACTTGGAGGGATCTTTCTTCAACGCCCCTTCTGCAGCATTACCACCAATGGTAGTACCATAGCAACTTCCTATTCCAGAGAGGGCCAACATGAGGCCCATGCCCAAATAACCGAATAATTCGTTCATAATGATTTTGTTTTTAATGTTTCGTTATTACTTTATTTTTACTGTTTCTTATTTTTTAAAGGGTTTGTATTCTACGCCCTTGCCGTCGTAGCCCGCATTCTTGAAGTACTCCACAAAAGTGAGACGCAACGGGTGTACAAAGGCACTCAGGCAAGACATGGCGATGTTGAGCGTATGCCCCACAAGGATAATCAATCCAAAGCCTATCCATCCGAACACCAGGCCTATCCCCTCCTGTCCATCGACTACCATCAAGGCAAGGCTGTTGAAGGTTTGTCCCAACATAGCACCTGCCAGACCCAGAGCAAACAGACGGACATAGGACAGAATATCACCCAAAAGGCCGGAAGCCATGTTGTAGGTATCCCACAGACCAGCACCCACGTTAGCCAATACATTGCGGTGGAGGTTATTGAGCAGGTAGATACCAATGGCTGCTACACCACCTACCCCGATAAAGGCCCACTTGGACACTTCAGCCGGGATCACGCTGAGGAAGCTAAGCGTACCAACCACCACGCTGCCTACGACGAGCAGCCACCAGCCCCAGGCACTCAGCGACTCCTTAAAGCCGTAGAACACGGTACTGTTAATGGCCTTCACTGTCATGGCAATGGAAATATGCACCACTCCAATGCCCAGAGCGAGAATCATCTGCTTGTCATACGTCGATCCGAAGAGCTCCATGTTCCCGGCAATAATGAACTGCTTGATCTGCTGCGGCAGGTCTGACTGGAGCAGGTTCATGCCGAAGAAAGTGCCTAAGAGAGCGCCAAACACGGTCGTGAAGATACCCAACGTAATCACCAGGTTCATCATGCCTGCCATATCCTTGCCCAGCTTCTTCTTGAGGAAGAGACCCAGGGCAATCAATGCCAAACCGTATCCGGCATCACCCATACAAAACGCAAAGAAGAGCGAGAAGAAGGGGGCCACTATCGGCGTGGGGTCGAAATCGGTGAAGCTGGGCATACCGTACATCTTGGTCAGCACCTCGTACATACGAGTAAAGGCGTTGTTGCGCAGCTTCACAGGGGGATTGTCCTCTCTGCGGGCTGGACGCATCTCGTAATAGAGTTCCTGAGATTCGAGCAACTGCTTGACGGGCTCTACACTGTCTTCGGGCACCCACCCTTCGAGCAGGACGAGGGCACCCTCAGCCAGCTTCTCACTGCTCAGACGTACCTGCATCAAGTCGATGTCGTTCTGCAAGTTCACACTGGCTGCAGCCACTGTTTCATAATACTTGTGGCAGAACTGCTTGAGGGAGTTGTTGACCTCATCCAATGCCTTTTGGGCATCGGCCAGTTTCTGCTCCAGCTGCGAATAGCTCAGCGACGGCAAACGAAGTGGCTCCAGACCCAGGTCGAGTGGCTGATGAGAGACGGTGACGAATGAGATGTGACCACTCTTACGATCAACCACCACCACATGGTCAGCCCACTCATCGCGGAAGTCCTTCTCGGGACAGTTGTAGAAGCGCATCTGCCAACCAGCACGCTCCAACTGTTTCAGCTGCTCCCAGTCAAAGTCACCCCACACCTCCATCTGGTCCATCTCTTTCTGGATCGCTGGAATCTGCTGCTGCAGCTCCAAGATGCGATTCTGAAGGGCTTCGTATTCCTTGACCAGGGCATCGGCCTCTTTCTCCTTATATATATGTGCATCGTGCTGCTTCTCCGACAGGTTATCCATCTTCAGAAGCATCGTCTTGAAGTGTTGACGCTTCATGAAGGCCTGTTGCAAAGCGGCATCGGGTTCACCACGCTGTTTCTCCTCAATGTGTACAACGCCCAACTCGCGGATTTGATCCAGGAAAGCATCATACGCCTTGTGATAAATCAGGAAAGTAAGTTTCTGCATTCTGATAATCATACCTCTGCCTCCTTTCTTTTCTCCTGATGTGACTTCATGATCTTCTGCGAAGACTTCGAGAGGTTCTCTTCGTCCTCCATAAATCGTTTGATTTTTCTTAAAGCATCCTGATAGCCAGGAATTTGCACCTTCTCAAAGAGGTTCACCTTCTGCGTGGTCTTCTTGCGGGCATGCTCCAAAAGGTTCAGCTTGGCCACCATGAACTCGCGTTCAATGGCAGTCAGAGCCAACTCCTTGAGCAGCTGGATGCCATCGGCATACCACTTAGGGGCGTTGAACAGGCTGTAGGGCCTCACCTCAAACTCTACCTCGTCGAGCTGGGGCACTCTAACGCCTGCAATCTTCTTCACGTTGAGATGAACCTCACCCACCTTCAGCAGCGAGGGGTCAAACTCATTCCAAAGGGCAAACATGGCTTCGTAAGCTTGGATACTTTTTTCCAACCTCGCTTCATACTCCGATGCTTCGGTCTTGCAGCGCTTCACCTCCATGCGCAAGGCACTCTCCTTGTTCTTGATAATGGGGAGCGTACGCTGGCGCACCTTGAGTTGCTTCTCAAGCTGCTGGAGCGAGGTCTTGTTATATTGAAACTTAATAGCCACTTTATTCGTGATTAATCGTTATTGAATCGGGGTTATGCTTTCGGCCAGTACTGATCGACAAGTTCCTTCTTGATGTTGACCTCTTCGGGCTTGAAGTACTTGCCAAACAGGCTCCAGGCCACGTCAAGCATCTCGGTGGTATCGAGATTGACATCGATAGCCAGTAGCTGGTTGGAGTAATCCTTGGCGAAGGCCAGCGTTCGCTCGTCGTAGTTGGTCAGGTCGAAACCGTTCTCCTGCTTGGTCTTGGCATTGGCGGCATCGGCATAGAGGCGTACGGCGGCATTCATCACCTGTGGATGATCCTTACGCGTCTTCTTTCCAGTAACCAACTGCTTCAGACGAGACAACGAACGGAACGGGTCAACGATGACTTTACCGATATCACTGTCGCGGCGCAAGAAGAGCTGACCCTCAGTGATGTAACCCGTATTATCGGGAACGGCATGGGTGATGTCACCACCCGACAAGGTGGTCACGGCAATGATCGTGATAGAGCCACCCGAGGGGAACTGCACGGCCTTCTCGTAGATTTTGGCCAGGTCGGAGTAGAGCGAACCGGGCATGGAGTCCTTCGAAGGAATCTGGTCCATACGGTTCGATACAATAGCCAGGGCATCAGAATAAGAGGTCATGTCGGTGAGCAGTACAAGCACCTTCTCGTTCTTCTCTACGGCAAAGTACTCGGCAGCGGTCAGGGCCATGTCGGGAATCAGCAGACGCTCTACGGGAGGATTCTCTGTGGTGTTCATGAAGCTGACGATACGGTCCAGAGCACCGGCGTTGGAGAAGACGTTCTTGAAGTAGAGGTAGTCGTCATTGGTCATACCCATACCACCCAAGATAATCTTATCCGTCTCAGCACGCAGGGCCACGTTGGCCATCACCTGGTTGAAGGGTTGGTCAGGGTCGGCAAAGAAGGGAATCTTCTGCCCCGACACCAGCGTATTGTTCAGGTCAATGCCGGCAATACCCGTGGCAATCAGTTCAGAAGGCTGCTTGCGTCGCACGGGGTTCACCGAGGGACCGCCAATCTCGACCTCCTCTCCCTCAATGGCCGGACCGCCATCGATCGGGTCACCAAAGGCGTTAAAGAAACGTCCTGCCAGCTGGTCGCTCACCTTGATGGTAGGCGCCTTGCCCAGGAAAACCACCTCGGCATTGGTGGGAATACCTTCAGTACCCTCAAACACCTGCAGCGTAACCTCGTCGCCAGCAATCTTCACCACCTGGGCCAATTTGCCGTTCACGGTGGCCAGTTCATCATAACCCACACCGGTAGCTTTCAACGAAAGCGTGGCTTTTGTAATCTGGGTGATTTTCGTATAGATTTTTTGGAATGCTTTTGTTGCCATCTTCTTTTATGCTTTACGTTCGTCTATAAGTGCCTGCAGCTGAGCCTTGAAGCCATCATACTTCTCCGATTTGTAAGGAGAGTAGTTCATCTGCTTGCAGATGTTAATCATCTTTTTGAAGTAATCCATTACTTCGTTGAAGTTGTCGAAATTAAACTCCGTGTGGCAGATGTCAATCACCATGTTCAGGATATCCTCCTGACGTTCCATCGGCGTGACGGCATCAATCTCGTCGAAGGCATCCTGCTGCAGAATCACGAAGTCGATCAGTTCCGACTTCCAGAAGATCACGTGGTATTCTACAGGTACGCCATCGTCACCCAGAATGTTGATTTGCTCAGCAATCTCCTTACCGCGCTGCAGACGGGTCTTGATTTCGTTCACCTTGCCCAGCCACTGGTCGTTGATCAGCGAGCTGATATACTCCTCAAACTCGGGATATTCGATGTATTTAGAATAGGAGTCGATGGGGTTTACGGCGGGGTAACGCTTCTTGTCGGCGCGATCCTGCTCCAGGGCGTAGAAGCAGCGGGCCACCTTCTTGGTGTTCTCCGTTACGGGCTCCTTCAGGTTACCACCAGCAGGCGATACGGTACCGATAAAGGTAATGGAGCCAGTAGCACCATTGGCCAACTTCACGTAGCCGGCACGGCCGTAGAAGTTGGAGATGATGGACGAGAGGTCCATCGGGAAGGCATCGGGACCAGGCAGTTCCTCCATGCGGTTGGACATCTCACGCAAGGCCTGTGCCCAGCGCGACGTAGAGTCGGCCATCAGGAGCACCTTCAGTCCCATGCTGCGGTAGAACTCAGCGATTGTCATGGCCGTATAGACCGAAGCCTCACGGGCAGCCACCGGCATGTTCGAGGTGTTGGCAATGATAATGGTACGCTCCATCAATTTGCGTCCCGTATGGGGGTCAACCAGTTCGGGAAATTCGGTGAAGATTTCCACCACCTCGTTGGCGCGCTCACCACAGGCTGCAATGATTACGATATCGGCCTCGGCCTGCTTGGAGATGGCGTGTTGCAGCACCGTCTTACCTGTACCGAAGGGACCGGGGATAAATCCCGTTCCGCCCTCTACGATGGGGTTGACCGTATCAATAACGCGCACACCCGTTTCGAGCAGTTTGAAGGGGCGTGGCTTCTCCATATAGTTGGTCATGGCTCGCTTCACAGGCCATTTCTGAATCATGTTCACCTTCACCTCGTTACCCTCTGCATCGGTTAGCACGGCAATGGTATCTTCAATCTTATAGTCGCCCTCTGCGGCTATCTGCTTCACGGTGCAGACTCCCTTCTGCTGGAAGGGTACCATGATTTTCAGGGGTTGGAAGTTCTCATCCACCTGGCCGAGCCAGTCAGAGGCCACCACCTTGTCGCCTACTTTGGCCAGCGGTACGAAATGCCATACGCGCTCCTTATCCAGCGGATAGGTGTATTGTCCTCTCTTCAGGAATACCCCCTCCATCTTATCCAGATCGTTCTGCAGTCCGTCGTAATTCTTCGAGAGCATACCGGGTCCCAGAGTGACCTCAAGCATGTGGCCCGTAAATTCGGCTTCAGCACCTACCTTCAGTCCGCGCGTGCTTTCAAATACCTGAACGTACACGTGCTGACCTACCACTTTAATCACCTCCGCCATCAGCCGGTCGCCACCCGTCGAGATGTAGCAGATCTCGTTCTGTGCCACCGGGCCATCTACAGCGAGGGTTACCATATTGGCTATAACACCACTAACAGTTCCTTTTGTTGCCATATTCTTATGTGAAATTATTATTCTTATCTAAATTCCGCAGGAATCTGCACCTGATCCTTCAAAGTGGAGATCAACTGACGGAACATTTGATTACCCTTTTCCTTGTCCAACGTAATCCAGCGCTCAATCATCTCAATCTGCATGAGGAAGACGAAGAGCCGTTCCACCGTGAAGTAGCAGAAGCAGCTGTTCTCCTCCATCCATTTCCAGCGCAGCAGGTCGGCCTTGCGCTCTTTCTCGACCAGTTCCTCCGTATCGCCGATTTTCATCAGCGCATCGAGGTAATCCAGTTCGGCGCTCAATCCGAAGTCGCGTGCCGTAGAGTTTCTGAGCGCCTCGCAAACAGCCGTATCACCCACGATGCACTGAGCGACGTCCCACTTGTATTTGCGGGCTGCCAATGCTACCAGTACGTTGTTCATCGTCAGGTTGAACTCAAACCATTGAGCCACAAAACGATTGCTACACTTCATCGCGTAGGCATAATAGAGACTGGCCAAACGGTCTTCGGGCAATTGCTGCTGGGTAGCTGCCTCTTGCTGGAAATACTCCGTAATAAATGTGGATAGATAGGATGGAAAGAGATCGTCGGGCAAAGTATCCCCCTCTTTCAAGGCCGCAATGTACTCTTCGAGCTGAGAAGCAGAGTAACAGCCGCGTGCATCGAAGGCATCCTCCTGCTGACGGAGCAGAGCCAGTACATTGGCATTATCAAACTTGAGATAGTATAAGTTGACAAGCTGCTGATCCTTCGGCGAAAGGAAGGGATAGAATTCGGTCTTGAAGTCGGCCACGGTATAGCTGAGCTTATTGTCTTCCAACGAGAGCTCAGGCAGCCCGGCTACCAAGTAATAATATTTGCTCGTCATACGCTAGGATATTTAAAAGAGCATGTCCACCAATTGGGGGCGCAGGAAATCCTTGAAGTAGGTCATAAACTCCTCCTCGCCAAAGGTGACTTTGTAAGCCCCATCAGCTGGCGAAATGGTGAAGAGCGCCTTCTGTCCATTCACCTGCTCAATCTGCACCTTACCGTCCAGGAGTTGCTTGGCCTTGGCAGCAAAGTATTTCTTCAGTCCCTCGGCATCGGCGGTGGAGATGACAATCGGTTCTTCGGTGCTCCACTTCGAAGCCAGTGCCACGATGAATGCCTGCAGATAATCCTTGTTGCTTGCAAAAGCTTTCACGTCAGCCGAGACCAGTTTGTTGGTGATAACTGTGGCGATTTCCGACTTCAGTGCATTGACAGCCTGACCAGCGAAAAGGCGGAGTTCTGACTTTGTGTTATCAGCCATTTCATCAGCCTGTTTCCGTGCCGCAGCAAGAATTGATTCAGCCTCTTTCTTTGCATTCTCCACAATCAGATTGGCCTCTTCTTGAGCTTTAGCAACCAGTTTTTTTGCTTCTTCGTTACCTTTCTCCACCCCTTCGCGGTAGATTTTATCGGTAAGCTCTTGAATTTTGTTTTCCATATTCAAAAGAGTTATATTAATAAATTTTATCTGCAATAAATTATCTGAAGACCCCCGAGCAGGCGAAACACTGTTAGGAGCACTTCAGATTTCGGCTCAAAATTACAAAATAACTTAGATATAAAGCAGAAAAAGAAGATAAAAAATAAAAATGGGAAAGAGAAAAAGCGTTTTGTAACACTTTTGAAGACGAAATGCAATAAAAAAAAGAGCCTCGCAGCTGTTTGCTGCAAGGCTCCGGGATTGAAAACGGCGACTACCTACTCTCCCACTGTTACG
>CAMCUZ010000006.1 GCA_945879145.1 uncultured Mediterranea sp. | reverse complement strand
TAATCTATATGTTTATTCATGATAAAAGGTTTTATAAATAGTAAAATCTTCAGACTATCTTAGTAGATTTATCAAAATAAATCCTACATTTGCATCGTCAATCCTTCTCTTACAAAGAGAGGGAGCGTGACAAAGCAATAAAATATTTTTAAGGTTTTATTTCCATTTATTTATTTTTCACCTCCATACGGTTACACGGATGGCTACAACAGGCTCAACACCGTGGCGTTGGCAGCATCTACAGCCGAGGTATCAAGTTGCGCCAGATAGATGCGGGTGGTGGTTTCGGATCCGTGACCCATGGCCTCGCTGATGGTAGAGATTGGGATATTCCGGCTTAGAGCCAAGCTGGCCCAGGTATGACGTGCCACGTAGGTAGTGAGGGGCACCGTCAGACCGAGTTGTTCACCCAGCTTCTTCAGCTTGCAATTCACCAAGTGGGCGGCGCTTTTGTACTGCCTACGGGTATCGCCATGCGCATTCCGGATGATGGGCAGCAGATAGGGATTATCAGCCGTCGCATACTTATCTACAATCTCTTGCATGAATTGCTCCCACTTCACCACAAGACGCTGATTCGTCTTTTGCCGACAATAGCTGAGCATACCATGCTGGAGGTCGCTCTTGCGGAGAAAAGCCATGTCAATAAATGACATGCCGCGCGTGTAGAACGAAAACATGAAGAGGTCGCGTGCATAGTCCATAAGTGGTTGGGCCGAGAGCTCCATTTCCCGTATCTGACGAATGGTCTGTATAGACACTGCGCGCTTCACCGTCTTGTCGATGCCAGTATAGACATGCTTGAAGGGGGAGTGTTGAGCCACAAGCTGCTCATCGACCGCTCGGTTGTAAATGGCGCGCAGGTTGCGCATGTAGAAGGAGATGGTGTTCTTGCAGACTCCCCTCCCCTTGAGCCACGCCTCGTACTCGACCGCCAATAAGGAATCGAGCTGTGAAAAGCGCAACTCGTCCTGGCAATAGAAGCGCTTGAAACTGTTGATTACCGTGGTGTAAGTATCGGCAGTAGTCTGTTTGCCAGCTCGTCTAAGTCGCCCAATGAGCTGTTGGGCAAAAGTAAAAAAGCCGAATGCCGAATCACCACTGCAAATTTGCTCCACAACGGCATCTACACGCCTTACATCAGATTGATAGTCAAGGTCCTCAATTCGAGACCTCCAATTCAGGTTTGTTTGTTTTGTCAACATAATTGTATGATATTAATTAAGGTTGAAAAAGATGTCCGTTTAGTGTTTTGCGTACGCTATCCGATGCAAAGATAAAGATTTTTTCGAAAAGCCCAACTCTTCGAGCAAAAATAAGGCAGGTCTAAGGTAAGTCTAAAGTAACTCAATACCTACGCTAAAGTAACACTAATCCAACTCTAATTCCAGATTAGACTTTGAATAGAGAACGATTAGAGAATGATTAGAGAATGATTAGAGGAACTGATGAGCAACTGCTATGCCACTGCATCCATTCAAATCGCATGCGGCGGTTGACTGCACAACACACGTTACCATGCGGCATGAAAGGCAGACAGCCCGGAAGCTGATGAGCTACCGGGCTGTCTGTTAGCAGTTGCTGACATGGGGATAGATATGCCCCAAGAAGAATGTTAGAAGGGAAGGTCATCGGCCGTATTACCAGCAGCAAAGTCAGGAGCCGGAGCGGGAGCTACGGGCTGAGCTGGTGCTACGGCAGGAGCAACCTGAGCAGGCTGAGCTGCTACACGGTCCACCTTCCAAGCACGGATGGAGTTGTACCAACGACCCTGGTACTCGCGGGCATCCACATCGAACGATACCGTCAGCTCTTCACCCATCTGTATATTGAATTGCTCAATCTTTTCAGCGCCAAACACATCGAAGCACATCTTACGTGGGTACTGACCGTGATCCTCGATAACATACTCCTGCACTTTCCACTCGTTGCCGTTCTTCGACACGCCGCCCCGTGGAGCAAGTACGGCGATGATTTTTCCTGTAAATTCCATATCGTTTTTTTGTTTTGTTGGTGCGAAGATACGCTTTTTTGCTGAAATCACACAAAGTTTCACGCTTTTTTCACCGAAAATGCTTTTATACACGATTTTTTTTCTAACTTTGTCGGGTAAAAGCGGACTGAAAACAATAAAAAACTAAAATAAAAACTATATGAAATTCTACATTTCCAGCACAGCGCTCTCTGGACGCCTGCAATCCATCTGCCGAGTAATCAACTCGAAAAATGCTCTGCCCATTCTGGACTGCTTCCTCTTTGAAGTGAACGAAGGGACCCTTACCGTCACCGCCTCTGACAGCGAAACAACGCTGATCACCTCACTGGAAGTGAGCGACTGCGATGCTGACGGGCGCTTTGCCCTAACGGCCAAGACCGTGATCGACGCACTGAAAGAACTGCCCGAGCTGTCGCTGACCTTCGACATCAATATGGAAACCCACGAAGTGAGTATCGCCTACCAAAACGGACAGTACAAGATGATGGCTCAGAACGCCGATGAATACCCCAGTGTACCTGCACTGAGCGAAAATGCTGCACGCCTCACGATGTCTGCCGATGTGCTGCTCGGCGGTGTGAACCGATGCTCGTTTGCCGTGGCCGACGATGAACTTCGCCCCGTGATGAACGGTATCTACTTCGACATCACCCCCGAAGAACTGGTGATGGTGGCTAGCGATGGACATAAACTGGTGCGTTGCCGCTCGTTTGCCACCAAAGGCAATGAACGGTCAGCCTTCGTGCTGCCCAAGAAACCGGCCATGCAGCTGCGTAACCTCCTACCCAAAGAGACGGGCGACGTGGAGATTGCATTCGACCAACGCAGTGCACTCTTCACCATGGAAAACTACCTTATGTCTTGCCGCCTCATTGAAGGACGCTACCCCAACTACAACAGCGTCATTCCCAAGAACAACCCCCACCGTGCCACGGCCGACCGCCTCGCGCTGCTCGGTGCCATGAAGCGTGTAGCCATCTTCTCCTCACAGGCCAGCAGTCTGATCAAGTTGAGCGTCACGAGCAATCGGATGGAGGTATCGGCACAAGACATTGACTACTCCACTTCGGCCATCGAGACCTTAGAGTGTACTTACGACGGCGATGAAATCAGCATCGGCTTCAAAGGTTCGTTCCTGATTGATATCCTCAGCAACATGACCTCCAACGAGGTGTCCATCGAGCTGGCCGACCCCTCACGCGCCGGCGTCTTCGAACCCGAAGAACAGGGGGAGGACGAGGAACTGCTGATGCTGCTCATGCCCATGATGTTGAACGAATAACAGCCTCTCACGCAACCCTAAGCAATGAAACTGAATCTGAAGAATCCCGTGGTCTTCTTTGACCTGGAGACCACGGGTATCAATATCATCTCCGACCGCATCGTAGAAATCAGCTACCTAAAGGTGCACCTCAACGGCAATGAGGAGAGCAAGACCTTGCGTATCAACCCAGAATGCCACATTCCTGAAGAGTCCACAGCCATCCACGGCATTACCGACGACGACGTGAAGGATTGCCCCCGGTTCAAGGAGGTAGCCCACATGGTGGCCAAAGATTTTGAAGGATGCGACATCGCTGGCTTCAACTCAAACCGCTTTGACGTTCCTCTGCTCGTAGAGGAGTTCCTCCGGGCCGGAGTGGACATCGACCTCACGCGACGTAAGTTCATCGACGTGCAGATCATCTTCCACAAAATGGAACAGCGTACACTCTCGGCCGCCTACAAGTTCTACTGTGGCAAAGAGCTGACCGACGCCCATACTGCAGCTGCCGACACCCACGCCACCTACGAGGTGCTGATGGCCCAACTCGACCGCTACCCTGAACTGCAGAACGACATCAAATTCCTCTCGGACTTCTCCTCGTTCAACAGGAACGTGGACTTTGCCGGACGCATGATCTATGATGAAAAGGGACGCGAGACCTTCAACTTTGGCAAATACAAGGGACGTCTGGTTAGCGAAATTCTACAGCAAGACCCCTCCTACTACGGCTGGATCATGGGCAATGACTTTACGCTCAACACCAAGAACATGCTCACCAAAATCAAACTGGGACAGCCCACACGCATCGGATAACAAGCAGGAAAAAACATTATGGTCAACATACTGAATGGCAAGAAAATCGTACTAGGCATTACGGGCAGCATTGCAGCCTATAAGGCCTGTCTGCTGATTCGCCTTCTGGTGAAGCGAGGTGCTCAGGTGCAAGTGGTTATCACGCCTGCGGGCAGAGAGTTCATCACACCCGTCACCCTCTCTGCACTAACCAGCAAACCGGTCATCACAGAGTTCTTCTCCGGACGTGACGGCTCATGGCACAGTCACGTGGATTTGGGCCTCTGGGCCGATGCCATGCTCATCGCCCCTGCTACGGCGTCAACCATTGGCAAGATGGCCCATGGCGTGGCCGATAACATGCTCATCACCACCTACCTCTCAGCCAAGGCACCCGTCTTCGTGGCTCCAGCCATGGACCTGGACATGTATGCCCACCCCTCTACACAGGCTAACCTCGACCTGTTGCGTTCATACGGCAACTACATCATCGAGCCTGCTGAGGGCGAACTGGCCAGCCATCTCGTGGGCAAGGGACGTATGGAGGAGCCAGAGGAAATAGTACGCTACCTGGAGCTCTTCTTTGCCCGTCGCGATGGGGAGCTGAAGGGGCGCAAGGTGCTCATCACCGCAGGCCCTACGTTTGAGAAAATGGACCCCGTGCGCTTCATCGGCAACTATTCTTCAGGTAAGATGGGCTTTGCCCTGGCCGACGAATGTACAGCCCGGGGAGCAGAGGTAACGCTCATCGCCGGTCCCGTGGAACGGAAGACTTACCTCCCCATTGCACGACGCATCAATGTGGAGAGTGCACAGCAAATGTACGAAACCGCTATGAAGTGGTTCCCCAACCAGGATGCCGCTATCCTCTCGGCTGCGGTAGCTGATTATACCCCCGAAACAGCAGCCAAAGAGAAAATCAAACGCGAACGTACTGGTGAGATGACGCTCCATCTGATGCCTACGAATGACATTGCCGCCGCCCTGGGCCACGCCAAACAACCTGGACAACTGCTCGTAGGCTTCGCGCTGGAGACCTGTAATGCCCGTGAGCATGCCCTGGAGAAATTGACACGCAAGCATCTGGACTTCATCGTGCTCAACTCGCTGGAGGACAAAGGGGCGGGATTCCGCTGTGACACCAATAAGATAACCTTGATAGACGCCGAAAGCCAGCGTGACTTCCCCCTGAAAAGCAAGGAGGAGGTAGCCCGCGACATTGTGGACGAAATGGCCCGACGCCTGAACTCATAACCATCCCTACCATGCTCACAACACTCTACATACAGAATTACGCGCTTATCGAGCAACTTGACATCTCCTTCAAAGGTGGATTCTCGGTCATCACCGGCGAAACCGGTGCTGGAAAATCCATCCTCCTGGGGGCCATTGGTCTGCTGCTCGGACAGCGAGCCGACGTCAAAGCCATACGCCGCGGAGCCTCAAAGTGCATTATCGAGGCACACTTCGCCGTGAAGGCCTACGGCATGAAACCCTTCTTCGAGGAAAACGGCCTGGAATATGATGAGGAATGCATCTTGCGTCGAGAGCTCTACGCTTCAGGCAAGAGCCGCGCATTTATCAATGACTCACCCGCACCCCTCTCCCTAATGAAAGAGCTGGGCGAACAGCTGGTTGATATCCATTCGCAACACCAGAATCTGCTGCTTGATAAGGAGGGTTTCCAACTCAACGTACTAGACCTGATAGGCCACAACGACAAAGCTTTGGAAGAATATACTACCCGCTACAACGGCTGGCGCAAACTACGCACTGAGCTCGATGAGCTGCAGGCCACACTGGATCGCGAACGGGGCGAAGAGGACTATCTCCGTTTCCAGTGGGAGCAACTCAGCGAAGCACAGCTGACTGACGGGGAACAGGAGGAATTGGAGCAGGAGGTCGAGATGTTGAGCCACGCTGAAGAGATCAAGGCAGGACTCTACAAGTCAGCCCAGTTGCTCAACGGCGATGAAGAGGGTGTGATAGCCCAACTCAAGGAGGTTATCCATGTACTCAACGGTCTATCAGGGGTATTCGCTCCTGCTGAAGAGCTGGCTACACGTATGGAGAGTAGCTACATTGAACTGAAAGACATTGCCCAAGAGGCATCACTCCAAGAGGAGCAGATAGAGTACAATCCACAGCGAATGGATGAGGTAAACGAACGGCTCAACCTGATCTATACACTACAGAAGAAGCACCACGTGGAGAGCGTGGCACAGCTCATTGAGTTGATGCAGGGCTTCGAGCAGAAACTCTCCATGCTCACACAGGGTGACGACCGCTTAGAGCACCTGACTGCCGAAGTAGAAAAGAGTCGCCAACAGGTGATGGAGCAGGCGGAAGTGCTCAGCCAAGTGCGCCGCAAGGCGGCCAACCAGGTGGAGCAGGAAATTGTGACGCGGCTTGCCCTGCTCGGCATGCCCAACGTGCGCTTTGCCGTAGAAATAGGCCGACGAAAAGAGCCCGGTACACACGGCATGGACACCGTCAATTTTCTCTTCTCAGCCAACAAAAACGCCCACATGCAGAGCATCTCCAACGTAGCCTCAGGAGGCGAAACGGCTCGCGTCATGCTCTCACTCAAAGCCATGATTGCAGGCGCGGTGAAGCTACCCACCATCATCTTCGACGAAATCGACACAGGGGTATCGGGCGAGATTGCCGACCGTATGGCTGACATCATGCAGGAGATGGGACACAACGAGCGTCAGGTCATCAGCATCACCCACCTGCCGCAGATAGCTGCCCGCGGCAACGTACATTATAAGGTATATAAGGAGGATAGCGACACGGAGACCAATAGTCATATCCGTTGCCTTACCGCCGCGGAACGTGTTGAAGAGATAGCCCACATGTTGAGTGGTGCCACCCTGACCGAGGCAGCCCTGGCCAATGCCAGAGCGTTGCTGAGGAGAGAGGGATGAATAGTGATTAGTGTTTAGTGTTTAGTGATTATTAGTGAAATGAACGAAATGATATTTGGCGTGCGGGCTGTGATTGAGGCCCTGCAAGCCGGAAAAGAGATTGATAAGATTTTAATAAAGCGAGATATTCAGAGTGACCTCTCGAAAGAACTCTTTGCTGCACTCAAGGGAACCACCATCCCTGTGCAACGGGTACCTATTGAGCGACTCAACCGCATCACAAAGAAGAACCACCAAGGGGTAGTGGCCTTCATCTCGCCAGTCACCTACCAACTCACGGAACAACTGGTTCCATTCCTTTTTGAAGAGGGCAAGAACCCCTTCTTCATCATGCTTGATGGGGTAACCGATGTACGCAACTTTGGAGCCATAGCACGCACCTGTGAGTGTGCGGGCGTAGATGCTCTTATCATTCCCAACCGTGACAGCGTGTCGGTCAACGCAGACGCCATCAAGACCTCTGCCGGCGCACTTCACAAGCTACCTGTCTGTCGCGAGTTGAACCTCACTGCCACCCTGCGCTATCTTAAAGAGAGTGGGTTTCGCATCATAGCAGCTACCGAGAAGGGAGACTACAACTACACAGAGGCCGACTACTCCGGCCCGCTCTGCATCATCATGGGAGCTGAGGACAAAGGAGTGTCGTACGATAATCTGGCTCTCTGCGACGAATGGGTCAAAATCCCCATGCGGGGCACCATTGAATCGCTCAACGTCAGCGTAGCTGCGGGTATTCTGATTTACGAAGCCATCCGGGGTAGAGGGGAAACCATCTAGTGATTAGTGTTTAGTGATAATTTTGTAGATTAAAAATTTAGATAAATGAAACAACGAATCATTCAACTGATTGTAGGGGTATTTGTGGGA
Organism: uncultured Mediterranea sp.; assembly: GCA_945879145.1. GTDB lineage: Bacteria > Bacteroidota > Bacteroidia > Bacteroidales > Bacteroidaceae > Bacteroides. Next base: position 65,791 of record CAMCUZ010000006.1, on the reverse strand, counting down.
CTTCAGGTTACCGTAATGCCAGCTTTGGCGCAAGGGCCAAAGTGGATGGAAAAGGCACGACAAGCGGTTTTCTCCGTAGTGACCTACGACGCACAAGACCACATCAAAGCCACTGGTAACGCCTTCTTCGTAACAGAAGAGGGAGTGGCTCTCTCAGACTACGCTCTCTTTAGAGGCGCATCACGGGCGGTGGCCATCAATACGCAAGGCGTGCAGATGCCCGTGGAGTACATCCTCGGAGCAAACGAGCTATTCGACGTTATCAAATTCAAAGTACAAGTACCTAAGAAGGTATCTCCCCTCATCCTGGCCACACAGAAACCTGCCGTGGGAAGCACGGTCTATCTCCTGCCCTACTCCACGCAGAAGAGCCGTACCTTCACACAAGGTACCCTGCAGGCTGAAGACAAAGCACAAGGTAACTACGGCTATTTCACCCTCGCCCTCCCACTGAAAGATAAGATGGTGAGCTGTCCGCTCATGACCGCTGAGGGGGAGGTGTTCGGTCTAGCCCAACGAGCCAGCGGACCCGATACCGCCACTACCAGCTATGCCATGGATGCGCGTTTCGCCATGGACCTGAGCATCACCCCCTTCTCACTAATGGATGTAACCCTCCAAGGCGTTGGTATCCGCAAGGCGCTCCCCGATACGGAGGAGCAAGCCCTGGTATGTCTCTACATGGCTTCCACCCAGCTACCTGCTGAACAGTACCAGGAACTGCTAGACACCTTTATAAAGCAATATCCAAACAGCGCCGATGGCTACCTGCGACGTGCAGGTCAACTGATAGCCTCTGCTTCCGACGAGGCCACGATGAAGCAAGCGGAGACCGATATGGATCAAGCACTCGCTGTAAGCAGCAAGCCAGACGAGGTGAGGTATCAACGCGCCAAGTTGATCTACAACTATCTGGTTAGCGGAGGCAAGGAGTATAAAGACTGGACATTTGAAAAAGCCTTGGGCGAGGTGCAACAAGCCATTGCCATCGACCCGTTGCCCATCTATCGCCAACTGGAGGGTGATTTGCAGTTTGCTCTGAAGCACTATTCAGAGGCCCTCACGGCATACGAGTCAGTCAATGCCTCGCCAATGGCATCGCCGACAAGCTTCTTCAACGCTGCGAAGACCAAGGAGATGATGGAAGCCCCTGCAGATGAAGTAGTAGCGCTGATGGACAGTTGCATAGCCCGCTTCACCGCGCCCTATACCACCGAAGCGGCTCCCTTCCTGCTGGAACGGGCCGGAGCCTACATGAGAGCCCAAAAGGCTCGCAAAGCCGTGGTGGATTACGACGCCTATTTCCTGGCCGTAAACGGACAGGTTAACGACGTATTCTACAGCTATCGCGCTGATGCTGCCCTACAGTCGCGCCAATATCAGCGAGCCATCGACGACTTAGCGAAAGCCATCGAAATGAATCCTAAGGAACTGACCTACCGTGCTGAGTTGGCTGTGGTTAATCTCCGCATTGGCCGCAACGATGAGGCCATTAAGTTGCTTCAAGAGGCCATAGCTATTGACTCCAACTACGCTGAGGCGTACCGTCTGATGGGTCTGGCATACGTACAATTGAAGAAGAAGCCCGAAGCTCGCAGCAGCTTTGAGAAAGCCAAATCCTTAGGCGACCCCAATGCCGAAGCACTGATTGAGAAGCATTGCAAGTAGCACTCTCCTGTTTCATTAAATTATTGGATATGATTCAATTCATTGGAAGAAGAACCACTCAAAAATAAAAAAGAAAAATGAAGAAAGCAATTTGTAGTGAGAAAGCGCCCGGAGCTATCGGGCCTTACAGCCAGGCTATCGAAGCCAATGGCATGGTATTTGTATCGGGTCAGCTACCCATTGATGCAGCAACGGGCCTAATGGCCGAGGGCATTGAAGCCCAGGCCCATCAATCGCTTGAGAACATCAAGCATATCCTCGGAGCTGCCGGTCTGGATATGAGTCACATCGTGAAGACTACTGTGTTTCTAGCCGATATGTCGCTCTTTGCCGAGATGAATAAGGTGTATGCCACCTACTTTGAGGGAGCCTGCCCGGCTCGGTCGGCCGTAGCAGTGAAAGCGCTTCCCAAAGAGGCTTTAGTGGAGATTGAGTGCATCGCGACACGTTAATAGATCGGCCACAATGTAGCTACTGCCTCCTACGAAGATGAAGTCTTCGGGGAGGCTCTCTTTTTGTGCGGCCCGAACGGCTGAAGCCACGTCGGGGTAACAACTCCCCTGCAGACCAGCCTCCATAGCTAAACGGGCAAACTCCTCCACGGGCAGGGCACGCTTTACACTGGCTTGCGTAAAGTAATAGACGGCCTGACGAGGCAACAACGCCAATACACCACGAATATCCTTGTCGTTGACCATTCCCATCACCATGCGCAGGGTACGGCAATGCTGCGACTTGAGTTGTTCGGCCACGTAGCGTATGCCTCCCACGTTGTGTCCTGTGTCACACACCATACGAGGTGCATCCTGCAACTGCTGCCAACGTCCTTGCAGTCCCGTCAGCTCCACCACCTGAGCAAAGCCACGGCGAACCTCAGCCTCGCCAACACGGTAACCGGCCTGCTGCAGCAGGGGGATAGCAGCCAGCACCGTAGCCCGATTTTTCTGCTGATAGCACCCTTTCAACTCCATCTCCACATCAGCATAGAGCAACGGCTGCTCCTCAGCAAAATAGAGGGGAGCCTCCATGGCCTCGGCCTGATGCTCAAACACGGAGCGGGTCTCGGGCAGCACCTCTCCCACCACCACCGGCGTATGTGGCTTAATGATGCCAGCCTTTTCGCGAGCAATAGCTGCTAGGGTATGGCCCAAGAACTGGGTATGATCAAAGCTGATGTTGGTGATGACACTCAAATCAGGGGATATCAGATTGGTACAGTCCAACCTTCCACCCAATCCTACCTCTACAACCGCCACATCCACATGGCAGTCGGCAAAATAGCGGAATGCCATGGCCGTGGTCAACTCGAAGAAGGAAGGATGGAGCGGCTCAAAGAAGGAGCGTTCGCGCTCCACAAAGTCAACGACATACTGTTCACTGACCGGAACACCGTTCACACGGATGCGCTCACGAAAATCCACCAGATGCGGAGAGGTGTAGAGTCCCACCCGATAGCCAGCCGACTGCAGGATAGCAGCCAGCGTATGCGAACAAGAGCCTTTTCCATTGGTCCCTGCCACGTGAATAGAATGAAACAAACGATGCGGATGGCCCAGATGTTCATCCAGAAGAAGTGAATTGGTCAATCCTTCTTTATAGGCCCCTGCCCCCACCTGTTGAAACAGCGGAGTACTCTGATAAAGGTATGTTATTGTCTCTGAATAATTCATAGTTTACTGATTAAAAAACAGCGCAAAGGTACATCTTTATTTCCAAAAATGGACAAAAAAACATGATTACACGAAAAAAATCAAATAATCTACACATTTTCCTTTTTTGTTTCATAAATAACCCCTACCTTTGTAGCCGTTTGCAACTTTAATACTAAACAAATAATGAAGAAGAATGTGATTCATCGCTACCTGTCGAGCAGGGTGCTGCCTATCTGGACCATCCTACTGATTGACGTGCTCATCATTGTGCTCTCTTGCCTGATGGCATACGCGTTGCGCTATGACTTCAGAAGTATCTTCCTGGAAACCTCTACCATCGACCGCACCATCATCTGGACTATCTTGGCCAACCTAATCTGCTTTCGCATCTTCAAGACCTACTCCAATGTACTGCGCTTCTCCTCGTTTGTGGATATCATGCGCATCTTTGTCTCGCTCTCAGCAGCCTTTACGTTGCTGATAGTAGGCAGTTTTATCCTTGAAAACTTTTTCAGTGTGGTTGTTGCGCCCATCAGTGTACTCTTTATGGGCTATATCATCAGTTTTGCTATAATGGCCTGCTCGCGCATCGTGGTGAAAATGATATTTGAGCGCATCAACTTCGACGGTTCACATAGTGCAAATGTCTTTATCTACGGCGCCAAAGAGGCTGGTGTCAACATTGCTAAAGCGATGCGTGTATCACTGAGCAATCACTATCGCCTACGCGGATTCATTGCCGATGAGCCGGAGCTGGTGGGCAAAATCATGATGGGCGTAAAGGTCTATGCCAATGACGGCAACCTGCTGGACGAGCTGGCTGAACGCGACGTGCAGACTATCATCATCTCACCAGCCAAGATGGGGGACTTGAAGGACAGCGACTTTGCCGACCGTATGCTGGCCCACAACATCAAGTTGCTCTCTGCCCCACCCATCAGCGAATGGAACGGGCAGCTCAACCCCACACAAATCAAAGAGATTCAGATTGAGGACTTGCTGCAACGCGATCCCATACAGATTGACATCCGCAAGGTAGCCTCGCACCTGGAAGGCAAACGGGTCATGATTACCGGAGCTGCAGGCTCTATCGGCAGCGAAATCATGCGTCAAGTGGCTTCGTTCAACCCCTATAAGCTGATATTGGTGGATCAAGCCGAAACACCGCTCCACGACATCCGTCTGGAGCTGCAGGACCGATGGCGCGACATCGATGCCGTAACCATCATTGCCGACATCTCCAACCCCAGCCGCATGGAGTCTATCTTCCGCCAGTTCCAACCGCAATATATCTTCCACGCCGCTGCCTATAAACACGTACCTATGATGGAGGACAACGTGAGTGAGTCGATTCAAATCAACGTGTTCGGCACACGCACACTGGCCGATTTGGCCGTGAAATATGGTGCAGAAAAGTTTGTGATGATTTCAACAGATAAGGCGGTCAACCCCACCAATGTAATGGGTTGCTCAAAGCGCATATGCGAAATCTACGTACAGTCACTAGCCAAGAAAATCATGAGAGAGGGTGGCAAGACACAGTTCATCACTACCCGCTTTGGCAATGTGCTGGGCTCAAATGGTTCGGTGATTCCCCGTTTCCGTGACCAGATTCAGCGCGGTGGCCCTGTGACGGTAACCCATCCAGAGATTATCCGCTACTTCATGACCATCCCCGAGGCTTGTCGCTTGGTACTCGAAGCAGGCAGTATGGGCAACGGAGGAGAGATCTACATCTTCGACATGGGCAAACCGGTGAAGATTGTGGATCTAGCCAAGCGCATGATCAGCCTCTCAGGACGCACCGATGTGAAGATAGAGTTCACAGGACTGCGCCACGGTGAGAAGCTCTACGAAGAGCTGCTCAACGTGAAAGAACTTACCAAACCTACCTATCACGAGAAGATCATGATAGCCACAGTCAGGGAGTATGACTACGATGAAATCAAGGAGCGGATACAGCATCTGATAGACATCAGCTACTCGTACGACCAGATGCAGATTGTAGCGGCCATGAAGGCTATCGTGCCCGAATTCATCAGCAAGAACTCCTGCTTTGAGGCACTTGATAAGAAATAAAGCCTCTTTTTGGAGAAAAAATAGAGAAAAAGCTTGGATATTTCATCCAAGCTTTTTATTTTTGGGCTTGTTTTAAAAGCATAATTGTATAAACACACATTAAAAGTAGCGCCTATGTCCTTCGTAAGCACCCTTCAATCGGTCGTCAAGTTCTATGCCGACGGCTTCCGCCAAATGACCTGGGGGCGTACGCTGTGGCTGATCATCCTGCTGAAGCTCTTCATTATCTTTGGCATTCTCAAGTTCTTCTTCTTCCCCGACTTTCTCCACACCAAGGCTGCAGGAAACGAGGGACACTACGTGAGCACGCAGCTCATTGAGCAGGGCCTGATACCCGAAGCTGAACCAGCAGCAGAGTAACTCAAGCATCTTAATAATCTTAAAAATAGTTCCGCGTATGTTGACACACATTGACACTTCGTTGATTGACTGGTCGAGAGCACAGTTTGCCCTCACCGCCATCTACCACTGGATCTTCGTTCCCCTCACCCTGGGGTTGGCAGTTATCATGGGCCTGATGGAGACCCTCTACTACCGCACGGGAGATGAGAAATGGAAACGCTCCGCTCAATACTGGATGAAACTCTTCGGCATCAACTTTGCCATAGGCGTGGCCACTGGACTGATTCTGGAGTTTGAGTTCGGCACCAACTGGAGCAACTACTCTTGGTTTGTAGGCGATATCTTCGGCGCCCCCCTGGCTATCGAGGGTATCCTGGCCTTCTTCATGGAAGCTACGTTTATTGCCGTCATGTTCTTCGGTTGGCAGAAGGTGAGCCGTGGATTCCATTTGGCCTCTACCTGGCTCACCGGTCTGGGAGCCACTATCTCGGCCTGGTGGATTCTGGTGGCTAACGCCTGGATGCAAAACCCCGTGGGCATGGAGTTCAACCCCGATACAGCTCGAAACGAAATGATTGACTTCTGGGCCGTAGCTACTTCGCCCATGGCAGTCAACAAGTTCTTTCACACCGTGCTCTCAGGTTGGGTAGTGGGTGCCCTCTTTGTAGTGGGTATCAGCTGCTGGTACCTTATCAAGAAGCGTCATCAAGCCTTCGCCCTGCGTAGCATCAAGGTAGCCTCCTGTGTGGGCCTGCTGGCTGCGCTGCTGACAGCGGCCACCGGCGATGGGTCGGGCTACCAGGTGGCTCAGAAACAACCCATGAAGCTGGCTGCCATGGAGGGCTACTACCAAGGTGAAAAGGGGGCCGGACTGGTGGCTTTTGGTCTGCTCAACCCCAAGAAACAGTCGGCAGCCGACACGGAAGACCCCTTCTTGCTGCGCATAGAGATACCCGGCATGCTCTCCATGCTAGCCGAACGCGATGCGGAAGCCTTTGTGCCTGGCATCAACGACCTGCTGCAAGGTGGCTATCTGCTGAAGGATGGTTCGATAGCCCTGTCGGCCGAAGAGAAGATGTCGCGTGGGCGCGAAGCCATTGCTGCCTTTGCGGCCTACCGCAAGGCCAAAGCTGAGGGCGACGAAGCCGCTACCTCCCTGGCATCCGAAGCTCTGAAGGAGAACATGCCCTACTTTGGCTACGGCTACATCAAGCAGGCTGAAGACCTGGTACCCAACGTGCCACTGACCTTCTACATGTTTCGCGTAATGGTGATGCTGGGTGGTTACTTCATCCTCTTTTTTGCCGTGGTACTCTTCCTAGTCTTCCGCAAGGACCTGAGCAAGCTGAAGTGGATGCAATGGATCGGCCTGCTCTCCATCCCTCTGGGCTATCTGGCTGGACAAGCCGGCTGGGTGGTGGCTGAATGTGGTCGTCAACCGTGGGCCATCCAAGATATGCTACCTGTAAATGCAGCTGTCTCCAAGCTGGAAGTGGACTCCGTGCAGACCACCTTCTTCCTCTTCCTGCTGCTCTTCACCGTGTTGCTGATCGCCGAAATCGGAATTCTGCTTAAAGCCATTAAGAAGGGTCCTGAAGAATAAGCATTCCATGCCGGAATCATGCGTTTGAAAACGGCTTTTCAACGGTATGAAAATAAATTTTCAGCTGTATGATAATTTTTTTCCTACTTACTGAAAACAACTTTTTTCACAATGAACAAAGAGCCGTAACGCATGATCATATCAAGGTGCAAGCCACATTATTATTATAAACAACATTTCGTATCAACTGATTAATTGAATGCCATTATGACAGAATATAGTTTTCTTCAACACTACTGGTGGTTTATCGTCTCCCTGCTGGGAGCACTTCTGGTTTTCCTGCTCTTCGTTCAGGGAGGCAACTCACTGGTCTATAGCTTGGGCCGCAACGAAGAGGAGCGACGCATGATCATGAACTCCACAGGACGCAAGTGGGAGTTTACCTTCACTACGCTGGTCACCTTTGGCGGCGCTTTCTTTGCCTCATTCCCCCTCTTCTACAGCACGAGCTTTGGCGGTGCCTACTGGCTCTGGATGATCATCCTATTTAGCTTCGTCCTCCAAGCCGTGAGCTACGAGTTCCAGTCAAAAGAGGGAAACCTGCTGGGCAAAAAGGCCTATCGTGCCTTCTTGATTGCCAACGGCATCATTGGTCCACTGCTGCTGGGTGGTGCGGTAGCCACCTTCTTCACCGGTTCAGATTTCATCATTAACAAAGGCAATATGAGTAACGAGCTAATGCCCGTAATCAGCCAGTGGGGTAATGGTTGGCATGGCCTTGATGCACTGACCAACCCCTGGGTGTGGGTACTTGGCCTGGCCGTATTCTTCCTGGCCCGCGTACTGGGCATTCTCTATATTATGAATAATGTAGCCGATGAGAATCTGCGCTCGCGAGGCAGTGTGCAGTTGGTGGGCAACGCGGCCTTCTTCGTGTTGCTCTTTGTCATCTTCCTGCTCTACGTGGTGCTTAAAGATGGCTTTGCCGTTGATCCTACCACAGGTGTCATCTCCATGGAACCCTACAAATACCTTCACAACCTGCTGGATATGTGGTATGTACTGATTGGTCTGCTGGCTGGCGTGGCGCTGGTGCTCTACGGCATCGTGCGCACGATAGTTAGCAAGAGCTACGTGCAGGGCATCTGGCCAGTGGGCATCGGCGTAGTGATTACCGTACTCTGCCTGTTGCTTTGCGCCGGTTGGAACAACACGGCCTACTACCCTTCTACCACCGACCTGCAGAGCTCACTGAGTATCGCCAACAGCTCGTCGAGCCTCTTCACGCTCCGCACCATGGCGTACGTCAGTGTGCTTGTACCCTTCGTCCTGGCCTACATCGTCTATGCCTGGCGCAGCATCGACCGCAAGAAGATTGATGCCCAAGAAATGCAACAGGAGGAGCATCTATACTAATGCGATAGTTGAACATAATCAATCATAATGAGACCATTGAATTATTTTGGAATAGGCCTTCTGCTCTGCCTACTCTTCACAGCCTGCTCTTCTGGCTCTAAAAACCATGAAAGCCAGCTCACTGAAATGAGCAAGGAGGAGCTTGCTGCTGGACAACCCATCCGCATGCAGAGTTCCAATGCCGAAGAGCATTTCACGCTGAAGGGACATGCCTTCACCTCCAACGTGGTGCGACAACCCGACGAAGCCCTTCCGCTGGTGACCAATGCCGAGGGAGAGCAGTTTGTAGATAACCGCATCTCGCTCCACATCACGAGCCAGGGTCGTACGGTGGTGCACCGTGTCTTCACCAAGCAGGACTTTGCGCAACTGCTCAATGCCCGCTTCATGAAGTATGCCATCCTTGAGGGACTTGTATTCGACCAGGTGACCGAGGCGGGCACTATACGCTATGCGGCCAGCGTGGCCTATCCGCAGTCGGACCTCTACGTGCCCCTGCGCATCACGGTGACCCCTAGCGGACAGCTTTCCATCGAACGCGAAGAGATGATGGACGAGGCTCCCCAAGAGCAACCCGAAGAGAAGGAAAAATAGACCTATTATCCAAAAGAAAGCTAGTAATTTTGCCCATGAATTATGGATTTGTGAAAGTGGCAGCTTGCGTCCCTTCTGTGAAGGTGGCCAACTGCCCATACAACATTGCAGAGATTGAAAAAGAGATTATCCTGGCCGATGGCAAAGGGGTGGAAATCATTGCCTTTCCTGAGCTGAGCGTCACGGCCTACACCTGTGGAGACCTCTTTGCCCAGCAGTTGTTGCTTGACGAAGCAGAGCGAGGCCTCATCAAGGTGCTGAGCGACACCCGACAACTGGACATCATCGCCATCCTGGGTATGCCTATCGCAATAGATGGAGCACTGCTCAATGCGGCCGTAGTCATTCAGCGTGGTAAGGTGCTGGGTGTAGTGCCCAAGACCTTCTTGCCCAACTATAAAGAGTTCTACGAAAAGCGGTGGTTCACCTCATCCAGGGATATCCGTGTGGAGAATGTGCGCCTCTGTGGACAAACCGTTCCCCTGGGTACCGACCTCCTGTTCGAGACAAGCGACACCACCTTCGGCATTGAGCTATGCGAAGATGCTTGGGCCGTGATTCCACCCAGTTCACGCCTGGCCCTCGAGGGGGCAGAGATTATCTTCAACCTCTCTGCCTCAGACGAGAGTATCGGTAAACACAATTACCTCTGCCAACTGATTGCCCAGCAGTCGGCACGCTGCATTGGAGGCTACGTGCTCTCCTCATGCGGCTTCGGCGAATCCACCACCGACGTGGTTTTTGCTGGTAACGGACTGATTTACGAGAACGGCCAACTGCTCAACCGCAGCGATCGATTCAGCTTCAAACCGCAGACCATCATCAGCGAGATTGACGTGGAGAAACTGCGCACTGAGCGCCGTGTGAATACCACCTTTGCAGCCTGCCGCGCCACCCTATCCGGGAACCCATTCCGCCGCATAGCCACAGAACAGGTCAATCCGCGTGACATCGTAATGACACGTAGCTTTGATCCCCACCCCTTCGTGCCCCAAGGACCTACACTCGATGAGCGTTGCGAAGAGATTTTCTCTATTCAGACCACAGGTCTCACACAACGTCTGGTTCACACCCAATCAAAGAGTGCCGTGGTGGGTATCTCGGGTGGATTAGACTCTACACTGGCTTTGCTGGTCTGCGCCCGTACCTTCGACCGTTTAGGGTGGGACCGCAAAGGTATTGTGGGCGTCACCATGCCTGGTTTCGGCACCACCGACCGCACCTACCGCAACGCACTTTCTCTAATGGAATCCTTAGGCGTGACCATCCGCGAGGTGAGCATACGCAAGGCCTGTCTGCAACACTTTGCAGACATTGGCCACGATGAGAAGATACACGACGTAGTGTATGAAAACTCCCAAGCTCGCGAACGCACACAATTACTGATGGACATAGCCAACCAAACCTGGGGCCTTGTAATCGGGACGGGCGACTTATCCGAGCTGGCTTTAGGCTGGGCCACCTATAACGGCGACCACATGTCGATGTATGGTGTGAATGGCAGTGTGCCCAAGACGCTGGTACGCCACTTGGTAAAGTGGGTAGCCTGCAACGGTGTAGATGAAGCCTCGCGTGCTACCCTGCTCGATATTGTTGATACCCCTATCAGTCCGGAGTTGATACCGGCTAACCCTGATGGGCAGATCAGCCAAGTCACCGAAGACCTAGTAGGTCCCTATGAGTTGCACGACTTCTTCCTCTATTACGTGATGCGCTGGGGGTTCCGCCCGGCCAAGGTCTATTGGCTGGCCATGCAAGCCTTCAAGGGGAGCTACGACGACGAGACGGTAAAGAAATGGCTCAAGACCTTCTGCCGTCGCTTCTTCAACCAACAGTTCAAGCGCTCTTGTCTGCCCGACGGTCCCAAGGTGGGTAGCCTCTCCATCAGTCCGCGAGGCGACTGGCGCATGCCCAGCGATGCCTGCAGCGACTCCTGGCTGGCCGAAGTTGAAGCCTTGTAAGAAGGTCAATTATCTTGTACTCTGCATACCGCGCTATTCTCCTTAAGCGTGGTGATTAGCGGTAGTTATGGTTCCCTTCTGCCGTCATGAACATAATAAGATACACAAAAAAAAATGGTTAGCAGCAAAATCGTTGCTAACCATTTTTTATCACTACATACAGTGCAAAACCTTAGAAGAAGAAGCGCAGTAGATCGTTAAAGTTGGCCCAGAAGAGGAGAATGAAGAGTAACGCCATACCCACCATCTGCGCACGTTCCATGAACTTGTCACTTGGCTTGCGGCGTGCCACAATCTCATAAAGCAAGAAGAGCACATGTCCACCATCAAGTGCTGGAATAGGCAAGATATTCATAAAGGCCAAGATGATACTAAGAAAAGCCGTCATGTACCAGAACTGATGCCAATCCCACGTAGCAGGGAAGATGCTGCCAATGGTACCGAAGCCACCCAACTGCTTAGCCCCCTCTTTTGAAAAGAGATACTTCATCTGCCCCACATAACCCTTCAGCGTATTCACTCCAAGGGCAATACCAGCAGGGAAAGAGGCAAAAAATCCATACTCCTTGTTCACCACAGGGAAGAGGCGCTTCGAGTCAGTCACAGCATAGACACCCATCGTATAGGTCGAATCGAGCTGCATCGTCAAGAGTTGCTCCTTACCCTGACGGACAATGGTGAGCTCCACGATGCGGTTGGCCTGTATGAGTGAGTCACCCTGTAACTTCGCCTCAGCCAGTCGGCGTGCAGCCAGCGCCTCGCGAAAATCATAGAACGCCATTGGCTCACCATTCAGACGGATGATGCTATCGCCTACCTGCAGACCAGCCAGAGCTCCCGGCCGGCCAACGGCCAAGCTATCCACCACATAGGGCATACGGAAAGTGGCAAAGCGCACGCTGTCGGTCAGCAAGCCATCCATCATTCCCTCTGGAATATAGACTGAAGTCTCCACCCCTTGACGCAACACAGTAACCTGTCGAGCATCCACCACAGCAGAGAGCAAGTCGCCACCCAGGCGCTCAAACGGCACACCATCTGCAGAGAGCAACACGTCGCCATCACAGAAACCTACTTTATGGGCCGTTTCGTTGAAATCCATGCCCAACGGAGCCTTGCTGACGGGAATGTACTCATCACCCCAGGCAAAGAGAATCATGGAGTAGATAAAGAGGGCCAACAGGAAATTGAAGAGTACACCACCTATCATAATGAAGAGACGCTGCCATGCCGGCTTGGCCCGAAATTCCCAGGGCTGCATAGGCTGCTTCATCTGCTCCAGGTCCATCGACTCATCAATCATGCCGGCAATTTTTACGTAGCCTCCCAGAGGGAGCCAGCCTATGCCATACTCCGTCTCGCTATGGCGGGGACGAAACTTGAAGAGGGTAAACCAGGGGTCGAAGAAGAGGCAAAACTTCTCCACCCGCGTCTTAAAGAGACGGGCGAAAAGGAAATGCCCCCCTTCGTGAATCAGTACGAGCAACGAAAGACTCATTATGAGCTGTAGCGCTCGAATCCAGAATGTTTCCATTGTTTAATGTTCTTTATTGTTGTTAATTGTTAATATCAATGTATCAGTTCGTGGGTGATGCTCCGGGTCTCCCTGTCGGTCTGCACGTAGTCCTCGTAGGTAGGCTTAGCGATGAAGGCCATGCGGGCCATAGCCTGCTCGATGATGTCGCTCATGGCCAGGAAACCTACTTGATCATGGAGGAAGGCCTCAACCGCCACTTCGTTGGCCGCATTCACGATGCAAGGCATGTTGCCTCCGCGGTGCAGTGCCTCGTAGGCCAAGGCCAAGTTGCGGAAGCGATCCACGTCGGGCTCTTCGAAAGTAAGCGTATTACACTGTCTCCAGTCGATGCGGGGGAAGGAAGCTTGCTTTCGCTCGGGATAGGAGAAAGCATATTGTATAGGCAGACGCATGTCGGGCATGCCGAGCTGTGCCTTGATCGCTCCGTCGGCAAACTGTACCATGCTGTGGACGATACTCTGCGGATGCACCACCACCTCTATCTGTTCGGGCTTGACACCGAAGAGCCACTTGGCCTCCATCACCTCAAACCCTTTGTTCATCATCGAGGCCGAGTCAATAGTAATCTTGGATCCCATGCTCCAGTTGGGGTGCTTCAAGGCCTGTTCCTTAGTGACATGTGCCAGCTGCTCGCGGCTGAATGTGCGGAAGGGCCCCCCTGAAGCAGTGAGAATCACCTTCTCAATGGCGTTGTTACCCTCGCCAGCAAGGCACTGGAATACGGCCGAGTGCTCTGAATCTACAGGCAGTATGGGGGTTCGGTTTACGTGGGCCAACTCGTTAATCAACTCACCGGCCACCACCAGCGTCTCTTTGTTGGCCAGTGCAATGGGCTTGTGTGCCTTAATGGCCGCCATGGTAGGTTGCAATCCGGCATAGCCCACCATCGCTGTAAGCACCATATCCACCTGCTGATCGGTCACCACTTGACAGAGAGCCTCACGTCCGGCATACACCTTGACGGGCAAGTCGGCTAAAGCCTCCTTCAGCTGACCATATTTCGCTTCGTTGGCAATGACCACGGCCTCAGGTTGGAACTTTCGAGCCTGCTCAATAAGCAGTTCTACCCGGTTGTTAGCCGTCAGCACGTAGGCTTCATAGAGGTCGGGATGCTCCTCAATCACCTGCAAAGCCTGCGTGCCGATGCTCCCAGTAGAGCCTAATATCGCAATCTGTTTTTTCATTGTTTATTCATTTTTGGTCATTATTGTTTGGATTGATCTCCACACGATTTCCATGTTTCTCATCTCTCCTTATTAAATATATCTATCAAAATACAATATAATGTTCAGGGTTTACCGGGCGTCCACCTTGCCAGAGTTCAAAGTGCAGATGGGGTCCAGTGGTCAGCTGACCACTATTGCCAGTCAAGGCAATTACCTCACCAGCCTTTACACGATCTCCCTCCCTGCAGAGCAGTGAGCGGCAGTGCTTATAGACCGAGAGGAACTCGTAATTGTGCTGCAACACCACCACATAGCCCGTTTCGGCCGTGTAATTGCTCATGACCACTACCCCATCGAGTGTAGCCACGATGCTCTCTCCAGGGCTAACAGCAATGTCGGTACCGTAGTGACGCCGTTCGGAGTCAAATACTGAGGTCACCATGCCACGTGTGGGGCAGAAGAAGATAATACCCTCACGGTTGGCGGATGGCGAGGGGTTAGTTAGGTTGTAGCGTTCCTGCTCTTCGTACTGCTTACGGAAGGCCTCCTCACGCTTGGTCCGTTCCATGAGCGAGTCGCCACGCAAGGCCGTAAGCGAGTCTATCGAGTGCACGGTGTCGGCCTTCACCTCACCACGGAGTATATCTTTAATGTTAGCCATGTAGAGATTCTGCCTGTCAATAAACAGTTGCAGCGAATCAACCCGAAGTGCATTCTGCACCACCTGGGCACGGATTTCACTGTTCATGTAGCCGGGCAGGTAGTTGCGCAGGGGAGTGAAGGTGATGATCAGTGCTGCAAGTACAAAGAGCACGGTTAGTACCGAGAGTAGCACAGAGATGCCGTTGAGCTTCGACACATGGATGCCCACCACCTCTTCGAGCGTATTCTCGTTGATGATGGTCAGTTTATACTTAAACTTGATGTCTTTCCAGAAAGCCAACTTCTGGCGCTTACTTTTTTTCTTCATCGTTGCCATCGTCATTTATTCACCTTGTATATTCACGTGTATTCAGTCGGCCTGCTCAGCTTCATCTAGGTCAATCAGCCCCTCGGGTAACTTGAGGGTGATGACTCGATGGGTGGTATCCATATCCACAATGAACTCCTCGCAGGCTGGAATCAGTCGTTCGTTTCCTTGGTCATCGGCTACCACAAAGAGGGTATTGACCGTTGAGGTGTCTACCTCGTCCACCTGGCCTAGGTTTCCGTGGTTCACTTCCTCCACGCGGAAACCCACGAAGAAGTCCCAACTCAGTTCATCAGTAGGCAGCTCTTGAGCGTGAGCGATTGGGAAATAGACCTCCACATTGGTAAATCGTCGGGCCTGTTCGGCTGTATCCACCTCTTCGAGCTTGATTAGGGCAGTACTGTCTGATCGGAAACGGTACTCTTCGATGTAGAAAGGAACGAAGATACCGTCCATCAGACAGATCAGACAGTCGGCCTCCACGCGGTCGAATATGTCATCGGTGAAGGAGAACTGCAGTTCACCCCTCACGCCATGGGGTTTATTGAAAATCCCGATGCGATAGAGATCCTCTTTCTTGATCATAATAGTTACTCTCCGCCCATTGCGTCAATACTTCTTTTTGTTGCGGTTGCCCGGTGCACCTTGATTGTTGCGTCGTTGCGGGCCGTTGGGTCGGAAGTTCTGTGCCACACGGCGATCCATCAGTCTGGCCAGTTCAGGGGTAATGGATAGTTGTCCCTTGCTCAGCTCCATCAAGTCCTGATTGATTTTGGCATTGTCGATGGTGTCTTTGTTCCAGGTGATGTAGTCTTTCTTCATTTGGTTACAGAGCATGGCCAGCAAATTCATCTTCTCATCGCCATCGGGCATGTCGCAGATTTGCTGTATGAGCTGCTCCACTAGACGTCCATAGTGGCGGAAGCGGATGTGCGACTGTACGTAAGGCACTGGCTGTGGAAACTTGGGCATACGTTCCTTGGCCATGACGTCGAAGGGGTAGTCCACATCGAGCTTGAAGTCGCTCATAATGGCCAAGTGGTCCCACAACTTATGTTTAAAATCAGCCGCCTCGCGCTCTTGTGCGGGAAACATGTTGCCCATAATGGTGATGATGGTGTTGGCGCAGCGCTGACGTTCAGCACGATCAGCAATAGTCAACGCATGGTCCACCATGCTCTGCACGCTGCGTCCATACTCCGGCAGCGCCATTTTCTTTTTTTGGGTGTTGTATTGTAACATATAATTCGTAATTTTTTTTAGTTTATTGTAGCAGATTCTTAGGTTTGCCGGCTACAAACTCCTTGAGATAGAAGGGTTCGAAGTAGGCCACGTCTTCGTAACGCTCCATAGCGATGGCCTTCTCAGCCAAGGGGCACATGTGTCGGGCCAAGGGGCGTATGCCATCGATAAAGCGAGCATTGGGGTGCATGAGCACCTCCTTGCACTTCTCAGCCCCGGAACCGAAGAAGTAGATGGGCCGCTCGTCTAGGTAGCTGCGGTAAGTTTCAGGAGTCACGATATCGGCCTGCGTGTCGCGCACAGAGCGCAGCGCACGATCATAAAGGGCCGCATACACCTCCATACGCCGAGCATCAATCATAGGGCAGAGCAGGGCATCCTCTTCCATCTCGTCGTGGTATAGGAGCACAGGCACACTCATCACCTGTAGCGTGGGAAGCCCGATGAGCTTCAAATTACGGCCGTAGCATACCCCTTTGGCCATCGATACTCCGATACGCAGGCCCGTATAAGAACCCGGTCCGCAGCTTACGGCCACGGCATCCAGTGGCAAGGCATGACTGTCGGCAAATGACAGTGCCTCATCGACAAACACGCCCAACTTCACGTTGTGGTTGGGTCCATCCAAATCCTCCTTGATGAAGAGGGTCTGCCCCTCCTCGCTCACGGCCACCGAACAGGCCTGTGTGGAGGTCTCAATATGCAATAGTCTCGACATGATTTTCAAATTTCAAGCTACAAAAATAGCGGATTATTTCCATTTATTAAAATAATCACGTATTTTTGCACAAAACTTAAGAAGCATTATGATACAGTCAATGACAGGCTACGGCAAGGCGACCGTGGCACTTAGTGATAAAAAAGTTAACATCGAGGTCAAGTCGCTCAACAGTAAGGCGCTCGACCTCTCCACCCGCGTGGCCCCACTCTACCGCGAAAAGGAAATGGAGCTACGCAACGAGATAGCCCGCCGGTTAGAGCGGGGTAAGGTGGATTTCACCATTTGGATAGAGAAGAACGAAACCGCAGCGGCAGCTACCCCTATCAACAGCGAACTTCTTGTATCTTACTATAAGCAAGTTAAAGAGATACACACTCTTACAGGCATTCCAGAGCCTGAAGATTGGTTTGCCACACTGATGCGCATGCCCGACGTGCTGACTCGCGTTGAGAGCACCGAGCTAACCGATGATGAGTGGACCGCTGTCTATACCGGCATCGAAGAGGCACTGGCTAATCTCGAAGCATTCCGCCGCCAAGAGGGAGCTGCGCTGGAGCAGAAATTTAGAGAAAAAATTTCTAACATCAGCCACCTTTTGCAAGAGATTGAACCCTACGAGAAAGAGCGCGTTGGAAAAATCCGTGAGCGTATCCTTGAGGCACTTCAGAAGACCGTTGACGTAGATTACGACAAGAATAGACTGGAGCAGGAGTTGATTTACTACATTGAGAAACTCGATGTAAACGAAGAGAAACAGCGGCTCTCCAACCACCTCAACTACTTTCTTGACACCCTTGCTTCCGGCCACGGCCAGGGCAAAAAGCTGGGCTTCATTGCTCAGGAGATGGGTCGAGAAATTAATACCTTAGGCAGCAAGAGCAACCATGCCACCATGCAGAACATCGTAGTGCAGATGAAGGACGAACTCGAGCAAATCAAGGAGCAGGTACTCAACGTGATGTAATACCCTTTAACCCCTCTATCACAGCCATGGCAAAAATCATCATCATCTCTGCCCCCTCAGGTTCGGGCAAGTCCACCCTGATTCATCGGTTGATGGAGCATCCCCTCAACCTCCACTTCTCCATCTCAGCCACCAGCCGTCCGCCTCGGGGCACTGAACAGCACGGTGTGGAGTACTACTTCCTTAGTTCTGAGGAATTTGCCGAACGCATAGCTCGAGGCGAGTTTTTGGAGTACGAAGAGGTCTATCCCGGTCGCTACTATGGGACACTGCGATCGCAGGTCGAGGGTCAGTTGGCCGCAGGTCAAAACGTGATTCTCGATGTCGATGTGCTGGGCGGTTGCCACATCAAGGAGCAGTACGCTGACCGCGCCCTCTCCATCTTCATACAGCCCCCCTCGATTGAAGAGCTACGCCACCGATTGGAGCAGCGCGGTACCGACAGCCCCGAGGTGATTAAGTCACGTCTGGACAAGGCCGCCTTTGAGTTGGGCTATGCCCCACGATTCGACTGCACCATTGTAAACGATGACCTGCAGCGCGCCAGCCAAGAGTTGCTGCACACCGTAGAGCAGTTCCTGCGCTGAACCCCATACTTTATCTGTTGCGTTTTTCATGGAGTGCAGATGCCACGAACTTAGGCAACAGATAGTGACAGATGGCCCAGACTATTTCGATTTAAAATAGCATTTTGACCTCGTCATACACCTTTGCAGGGAGGAAAAACCTCACATCCTTTCCTTGACGCAAGGCTTGACGAACGAAGGTGGAGCTCACCTCGATGCAGGGAGCATGGACCATGCGCACATGAGGTGGCAGCATGGTCTCGTCCACCTCGAAGCCAGGCCGCGGATAAATCAGCAAGCCAAACTCACTCACGATGCGCTTCGCCTCAAACCAGCGATCAAAGCAGAGCCAGTTGTCCGACCCGATAATGAGCGTAAACTCCGTCTCAGGATAGCTGCGGCGTAGTGCCTCCAGCGTATGGATGGAGTAGGAAGGTCGCGGCAGGTGAAACTCAAAGTCTGAAGCACGAAAGCGTGGGTACCCCTCTACCGCCAGCTGTACCAGGCGCAGTCGCAGTTCATCGTCCATCAGTTCGCCCTGCTCCTTTAGGGGGTTATGGGGTGTAACGAGAAACCACACCTCATCCACCCCCTCAAACTCACAGAGGTAGTTGGCTAAGGCCAAATGGCCGATATGCACTGGGTTGAACGACCCACTGTAAATACCGATTTTCCGGCCTGAAAGCGTTCTTTTATTCATTCCATTCATCATTACAACTTGATATGCTTAAGCTGGCTGAAGCGACGCTCAAAGCGGAGATAGTAGCTGATGAGCAGCGAAAAGTGGGCACGCTCGGGAATACAGTCGAATCGCGCGTGGCGCAGGTTGTCAGCGCGCTGGATAGCAAGCAAGGGCTTCAGTCGGCGGAATTCACGACGGGCCTGCCAAACGGCCAAAGCGTTAGACCACTGTCCCTTGAGCAAAAAACTGAAAGCAGCTAAATGGTCAAGCAAGCAGCGCATGCGCAGCACATAGAGCAGGTCTCTCGGAGGTAGATTCTTATAGATCATCAGCAGATTGTTGCGGAAATTGAGGTAGGTCTTGTTGGGATTCTCGCGCTTCAAGGTGGCACCACCCACGTGATAGACCACGCTCTGAGGTACACAGGCAATACCCCTACCCCGTGCACGCAGGCGCCAGCAGAGGTCAATCTCCTCCATGTGGGCAAAGAAGCGGGCATCTAGTCCTCCTGCAGCCTCATAATCAGCCCTGCGGATAAAAAGGGCGGCACCCGAAGCCCAGAAAACAGGTGCGATTGTGTCATATTGACCATGATCTTCTTCTATGCACTGCATCAGCCGTCCACGGCAAAAGGGG
Organism: uncultured Mediterranea sp.; assembly: GCA_945879145.1. Lineage (GTDB taxonomy): Bacteria > Bacteroidota > Bacteroidia > Bacteroidales > Bacteroidaceae > Bacteroides. Next base: position 46,052 of record CAMCUZ010000006.1, on the reverse strand, counting down.
TAACCGTAGCGGTCGATGTAACCACCAGCAGCCCCGGCATACTCGAAGTGGCTTCGTTGGGTATAGCTCAGCAGCTTAGGCTGGCAGGCTGCCACCTCAAGGTGGGAATCCAGGTAGTTGCGCAGGGGAATGAGCCAATGGGGAGTGACCTCCACATCGCTGTTGAGCATCACCACATACTCTTCATGCACCTGCTTGATGGCTCGATTATAGCCCTCGGCAAAGCCGTAGTTCTCTTCAAGCAGGATGAGATGCACAGTGGGAAACTCGCGGCAAACCATCTCTACAGAGTCGTCAGTAGAACCGTTGTCTGCCACATAGACCACGGCACCATCAACCTCGCTGTAGCTGACCACCGAAGGAAGGAAGCGCCGAAGCATTTCAGAACCATTCCAATTCAAGATTATGACTGCAATCATCGTTTACTATTATTGAAGAGTTAGTTGTGTCATGTGAAAGTATCATTCATATTCATTGCCCCTTTATCAAAAACACTCCTCCCCCAGCAGGGCAGTGGAGTCGGTGTTAAAGGGTCCTAGACGAAGGGAAACAACCTGGTTATCGAGCGCATCATTGCGAGGCACCTCTACACGAATGTAGTTGGGCGTAAAGCCATGCATGGGCTGTCCAGGCTTGGATCGCTCCAGCAAGACGGGCAGCGTAGCACCGATGTGGCGAGCATAGAAAGCATGGGTCTTCTCCTCACTAAGCTGAAGCAGGCGTTGACTGCGTTCATGCTTGAGCTGTGGAGGCACCACGTAGTCAATCTTCAGGGCCTGTGTTCCAGGGCGCTCGCTGTAGCTGAAGACATGAAGCTGCGTCACCTCCATCTGCTGCAAAAAGCGGTAGGTCTGCTCAAAGTAGTCATCGGTCTCTCCACGAGTGCCTACGATGACATCCACACCGATAAAGGCATCGGGCATCAGACGGCGAATCTCAGAGATGCGGTGGGCAAAGAGGTTCGTATCGTAGCGGCGGTGCATCAAGCGGAGCACCTCGTTGCATCCACTCTGCAGAGGGATGTGGAAATGAGGCATGAAGCGGCGACTCTGGGCCACAAAGCGAATCAGGTCATCGCTGAGCAGGTTGGGCTCGATACTGGAGATGCGGTAGCGCTCGATGCCCTCTACCTCATCAAGGGCACGGCAAAGGTCAATGAACTGCTCACCAGTACTTTTGCCAAAGTCGCCAATATTGACGCCGGTAATGACAATCTCCTTACCTCCCTCGGCAGCTGCCCACCGGGCCTGCTCCACCAGTGAAGCCACGCTGCCGTTGCGGCTACGCCCACGAGCCAGAGGGATGGTACAGTAGGTACAGTAATAGTCACAGCCATCTTGCACCTTAAGGAAGAAGCGGGTACGGTCCCCGCGCGAACAGGATGGGGCGAAGCTTCGAATATCCTTGAGCTTCGAGGTGAAGGCCTCACCACCTGCGGTTCGCTTCTGCAGGTTGCCTAGATAGTGGAGCAAGTCACCCTTCTGTTCGGCACCAAGCACCACATCCACGCCAGGTATGGCGGCCACTGTCTCAGGCTTAAGCTGGGCATAACATCCGGTTACTACCACAAAGGCACCGGGATGCTGGGCCACCAGACGATGAATGGCCTGGCGGCACTTCTTGTCGGCCACTTCGGTGACAGAGCAGGTATTGATGACACAGAGGTCAGCCTGCTCACCCCGACGTGCCGTACGCACCCCTGCTTGACGCAGTAGTTGCCCGATGGATGAGGTCTCGGCAAAGTTAAGCTTGCAGCCGAGCGTATAGAATACGGCCGTCTTGTCTTGGAATATCGCGGTATCTATCATGCTATTCTCGTATTTATGGCCACAAAAGTAGTGGAAACTCAGCAAAAAGCACCATTTTTTTGCGAATTTATACATTTTTCTCCTCTTATATAAGGTCTATTCCAAGAAGAATACTTATTTTTGCACACAGAAACAAGAAATGTGCAATATCCAAAATACATAAACGACCAGAAGAGATGATTAAAGAGAACTTCATCAAGATTTATGAGCAGAGTTTCCGCGAGCATTGGGAACTTCCGTGCTACAGCAATTACGGCGAAAGCGAAAGTTATACCTACGGCGAGGTGGCGCGCGAGATAGCGCGGATGCACCTACTTTTTAAACACTGCCAGTTGCGGCGTGGCGACAAGATTGCCCTAATCGGCAAGAATAATGCCCGTTGGTGCATCGCCTACATGGCTACGGTAACTTACGGCGCCATCATAGTGCCTATCTTGCAAGACTTCAACCCCAACGATGTGCACCACATCGTCAACCACTCAGAATCAGTATTTCTCTTCGTTGGAGACAACATCTGGGAACAGCTTGAGGAAGAACGACTGACAGGACTGCGTGGCGTATTCTCTCTCAACGACTACCGCTGCCTCTACCAGCGTGACGGCGAAACGATTCAGCGCTTTCTCCGGCAAGCTGATTCGGCCATGGAGGAGGCCTATCCTGAGGGTTTTGGACCCCAGCACGTAAACTACACCGAGCTGGGCAATGAGAAGGTGATGCTACTCAACTATACCTCAGGCACCACGGGATTCAGCAAGGGAGTGATGCTGACGGGCAATAACCTGGCGGGCAACGTGGTGTTTGGCATTCACAGCCAGTTGCTGAACCGTGGCGATCGTGTGCTCTCGTTCCTTCCCCTGGCCCACGCCTACGGTTGCGCGTTCGACTTCTTGACGGGCACCGCCGTGGGAGCGCACATTTTCCTGCTGGGCAAGACCCCCTCACCCAAAATCCTAATGAAGGCCTTTGGTGAAGTAAAGCCCAACCTGATTATCACCGTGCCTCTGGTCATTGAGAAAATCTACAAGAACGTCATCCAGCCCATCATCAATAAGCGCAGCATGAAGTGGGCGCTGAGCATTCCCTACCTGGACAACCGTATCTATGGACAGATACGCAAGAAGCTGGTCGAAGCACTAGGTGGACGTTTCAAAGAGGTCATCATTGGCGGAGCAGCCATGAACCCCGAAGTGGAGGAGTTCTTCCACCGCATCAAATTCCCCTTCACTATAGGCTACGGCATGACAGAGTGTGCACCCCTCATCAGCTACGCCCCCTGGAGTGAATTCGTGCTCACCTCGTCAGGCCGCATACTGAAGGGCTACATGGAGGCACGCATCGCCAAGGAAAAGCCTGAAGACCGACTGGGCGAAATACAGGTGCGAGGTGAACACGTGATGGCTGGCTATTACAAAAACCCCGAAGCGACCCGCGAAGTATTTACCGATGACGGCTGGCTGCGCACGGGCGACCTAGGTACCCTCGATGAGCAGGGTAACCTCTTCATCCGCGGACGCAGCAAGACGATGATTCTCAGTTCAAGCGGTCAGAACATCTTCCCCGAGGAGATTGAGGCACGACTCAACAACATGCCCTTCGTGATGGAGAGTCTCGTGATTGAGCAGGAGAAGCGACTCATCGCTCTGGTCTATGCCGATTACGAAGGCCTCGACAGCCTGGGACTCAACACTCCCGAGAGCGTGAAGGCCATCATGGACGAGAACTTGAAGAACCTGAACAACAGCGTAGCAGCCTACGAAAAGGTAGCCCGCATCAAGCTCTGGCCCACCGAGTTCGAAAAGACACCAAAGCGCAGCATCAAACGCTACCTCTATACCAACTTGACCGAAGCATAAAAGGAGCCATTGTCTGCTGCCCCAACAAGTCGATGTCATCGCCCACTGCTACCAGCCATACGACGATAGTAGAAGCCTAAAATGAACGATTTTTAAGAAGTGAGGCCTGTAATACAAATGAAATATGTTATTTAGCATAAATACAACATATTTATTTTCAATAACTTAGCAAATGTTACAACGAAAGCTCGAAAAAAAACTAAAAAAAATATGGCTTTTGGAGAACAACGTATTTAAAAACTCCCTACCTTTGCAGCGTTTTAATAAAGCAATTGATTGTATTACGTTTTTAAAGGTAAAAGAAAATGAAGAAATTAGTTTTGATGGCTGCTGCTATTGTAGCTGTATCTTTCGCTTCTTGTGGTAACAAAGCTGCTGACGCTGAACAGGCTAAGGCTGATTCTATCCGTATCGCTGACTCTATCGCTGCTGCTGAGGCTGCTGCCGCTGAACAGGCTGCTGCTGAAGCTGCTGCTGCCGACACGACTGCTGCTGCCGTAGAAGGCGAAGCTGCTGCTGAGCAGAAGTAAGCAAACTCCCCCAAACAGGGTAACACTTACAGAGAGAATTGAAAGTCTGACGAGCCCCTAAAGGCTCAGCAGACTTTTTTTTTGCCCAATTAAACAACCTCTTCCATCGCCAGCCGAAGCCCAATGAATAAGTCGTTCATTTATAGATGCAGCAGCCATCTAACCTTCATCACTAGAGCGTAATTCACTTCAGAGATTCCAGTTCCATCGAAGCGGCCTCCCATTCGGTCATGGTTTGGTCGAGCTGTTCCTTGAGCTTACGGTGCTTCTCGTAGAGAGCCATATCGGAGGCGCCCTCTGGGGTTGCCATCTGCTCTTCAATGATGGCGATGGCAGCCTCTGTATCGGTGATACTCTGCTCACACTCTGCCACGCGGCGCTCGGCCTTCTTGATGCGCTTATTGAGTTCCTTCTGTTCCTCGTAACTTAGCTTTCCGGCTGAAGGGGCATCAGCAGCATTGGCAAGGCTAGAAGGAGTTGCTGAGGCTGTGGTCGAAGAGGCAGAAAGTGAAGGGGTACGCTGCAGTTCGGACAGGGTCTCAAGCTGCTTTTTCTGAAGGAAATCGTAGATACCGCCAAGATGCTCCACCACACGGCCACCGCCAAACTCATAGACCTTGCTAACCAGTCCATCGAGGAAGTCACGGTCGTGGCTTACCACGATGACGGTGCCATCGAAATCGCGTATTGCCTCCTTGAGAATATCCTTTGAACGCATATCAAGATGGTTGGTCGGTTCGTCGAGGATAAGGAAGTTGACCGGTTCAAGCAACAGCTTTATCATGGCCAAACGGGTTCGTTCGCCACCGCTCAGTACCTTGACCTTCTTCTCTGAGGCCTCGCCACCAAACATGAAAGCACCCAGGATGTCACGTATCTTGAGACGAATATCCCCCACGGCCACTCGGTCGATGGTGTCGAACACCGTCAGGTTGTCATCGAGCAGCTGCGCCTGATTCTGGGCAAAATATCCAATCTGTACCTGATGGCCCAGGGTAAGCCGACCGGTATAGTCGTTTACCTGGCCCATGATACACTTGACCAGAGTGGACTTACCCTCACCATTCTTACCCACAAAGGCCACTTTCTCACCACGACGAATAGTGAGATTGACATGGTCGAACACAACATGTTCGCCATACGCCTTCCGCACCTCGTCGCATATCACAGGGTAGTTTCCACTCCGCGAGGAGCAAACAAACTTAAGGCGGAGAGCGGAGTTGTCCTCCTCATCCACCTCAATACGTTCAATCTTTTCGAGCTGTTTGATGCGGCTCTGTACCTGCACGGCCTTAGTGGCCTTGTATCTGAATCGCTCAATAAAGGCCTCAGTATCTTCAATCTGCTTCTGCTGGTTCTCGAATGCACGGAGCTGCTGCTCACGGCGCTCACGGCGCAGGATGACAAACTCGTCATACTTCACCTTGTAGTCGTAGATGCGTCCACAGGATATTTCAATCGTACGGTTGGTGACGTTGTTGAGGAAGGCACGGTCGTGGCTGACCAGCACCACAGCATTGGCCTTGGTGGCAAGGAACTGTTCGAGCCACTGGATACTCTCAATATCGAGGTGGTTAGTAGGCTCGTCGAGCAGCAGCACATCGGGCTTGCGCAGCAGCAGCTTAGCCAGCTCAATGCGCATGCGCCATCCACCCGAAAACTCACTGGTAGGTCGATCAAAGTCACTGCGACTGAAGCCGAGTCCCTGCAATGTACGCTCCAGCTCAGCACGGTAGTTCGTACCACCCATCAAGAGAAAATGTTCGTTGAGATGAGTAAAACGCTCGATGAGCTGCTGATACGCTTCACTCTCGTAGTCGGTACGCTCAGCCAACTGCTGATTCATGCGCTCCAACTCAGCCTGCATCTCGAAAATATGCTCAAAGGCCAGCTCCGCCTCCTGCATCACGGTACGACTGTCGGCCAGCTTCATCACCTGGGGCAGGTAGCCGATAGTGCAGTCGCGCGGCACAGCCACCACACCATCCGTGGGCTGCTGCAATCCGGCAAGAATCTTGAGCATAGTGGATTTACCTGCACCATTCTTGCCTACCAGGGCAATACGGTCTTTCTTATTAATGACGTATGACACCTCCTCAAACAGCGGAGTGGCGTTAAATTCAACCTTGAGTCCTTCGACAGAGATCATTGCGGAGTAACGATTTTGATGTTGTTTCGTTGATGAATTTAAAAGTAGAATCCGAAGCCAACCTTGAGTCCATACTGTGAGCGATCTTTATCCACGTTCCAGTAAGCAGCAGGTTCGATGGTCACATTACGCGAGAGGAAGAAGGCATAACCTGCCTCCAGGCCAAAGCGACAGAGGGTACGACCATCGTTGTCCCCATCATAGTTCACCTCGTAGCGGTTCGCACCCAAGTTGGCACCTACATAGACACCTACCTTATCGAAGTAGTAGCGGCACCCCACACCAGCGCTGTAGATATCCACATCGCTTCCATAGGCGTTCCAAGCACCAGCCAGATCAATCAACAGGGCAAGGTTGTCCACCAGGAACGCACCCCCCTGGGCCTCCAGACCAAAAGTGGTCTTGCCACTCTCCGTATCATGACTCAGCGCCAATCCCGAAACCGAAGGGTTGACGAACCATTTACCTTTCTCGAACTGAGCCTGAGCAGCTACTGTGACCACCAACAGGCAAATCATTAATGCAATCTTTCTCATTGTGTAAATCTGTTAATATGTTAGTTAAGTTTCGCTTGTTCTACAATATTCTTCAATATACTTCGTGCAGAAATCCTCTTTGTCCCATATCTTCTACACGCAAAGGTTGAGACTTGAGCCCCCCCCCTTCCTTCTGTGTACTATTCATCACGTCGTAGCTGCTTTTGTTTATTCAGCCACCGTACATAGAGGAAGAGAGCGACAAGCAATACGACGAGAGCTACCTGGGGTGCAGCACTTAGAGAAACGCCCAGCTGGCCAAAGCCTTCAGGAGCCACGCAGATATACGATGTGCAAACTGCAGTCATGAAGAGGGCAGGTATCAACGTAATCCACGGCGTCCAGGAGGAACCTCCTTTTCGCTTGACCAGCCATGCGGTGAGCGCCCATAGGGTGATGGTGGCCAATGTCTGATTGGCCCAGGCAAAGTAGCGCCAGATAATCTTGAATCCCTGGGCGTCGCTCAAACTGAAGATGAGCAAGCCCATGGTGACCAAGAAGAGAGGAATGCAGAGCAGCAGTCGCTTGCTGATGGAACGTTGCGCTATGTGGAAGAAGTCCGCCAGAATCAAACGGGCCGAACGAAGCGCCGTATCTCCACTGGTTATCGGTGCAGCCACAATGCCGAGAATAGCCAGCACACCGCCCACAGGCCCCAACCAACTCCGTGAGATAGCCGTTGCCACCATGGCACCTGAGAAATTCTTACCCGTAGCTTCATCCACGATACCATGCTCACCAAAGAAGCAGGTAGCTGCTGCGGCCCAAATCAAGGCAACAATACCCTCGGTCACCATGGCGCCGTAGAAGATAGGGCGTGCATGGCGCTCGCTGGTCATGCATCGGGCCATCAAGGGGCTCTGTGTGGCATGGAAACCACTGATGGCACCACAAGCAATAGAAATGAACATCATGGGGAAGATGGGGTTCTGTTCATACTTGGTACCGAAGCCGGTCCATAGCTCGGGCAGTGCGGGGTGCTTCACGTAGAGCATCACCAAGATACCCACAGCCATAAAAATCAGTGCTATGGCAAAGAGTGGATAAAATCGCCCTATAATTTTATCTACAGGTAGCATGGTAGCCAGCACGTAATAGACAAAGATGATGGCAATCCAGATGTAGGCATTGAGCCACGAGGGGGTCATGCCAGCCAGAAGCTCGGCAGGGCCAGAAACAAAGACGGCTGCTACCAGTACCATCAGTACCACGGTGAAGATACCCACAGCCTTCTGCATGGTGGAGCCCAGATAGCGGCCAATGAGTTGCGGAAGACTCTCCCCCTCATTGCGCAGGGAGAGACAGCCCGACAGGAAATCATGAACGGCTCCGGCAAACAGGGTGCCGAGAACAATCCAAAGATAGGAAGCGGTACCAAACTGGGCTCCCATGATAGCTCCGAAAATTGGACCCAGTCCTGCAATATTAAGGAACTGAATCATGAAAATCTTCCAAGTGGGCAGGGGAATGTAGTCCACACCATCGGCCTTGGTAGTAGCCGGTGTAGGACGGTCATCAGGGCCAAAAATCCGCTCCACAAACCGTCCGTAAGTGAAATAGCCTGCAACCAAAAGCAGCAGACAGAGCGTAAAAGTAATCATTCGTGTTATAATTTTAATATACAAAGAGCCTATGCTCCGTTAAATTGGATGCAAAAATAATGCTTTTTGAAGAAAAAACGCACAATAATCGCCACTTTTCCGTATCTTCGCAGCCAAAAGGGTCTATAAAGACCCAATTTTGGCATGTTTTAACCATGAAGAGATTGATTATCATCCCCTATATGACGCATCATGCGGGTGCCATCGGCTACCTGCACATGTGGCTACTCTTGCTGATAGGCATGGGAGGAGCCCCCTCTATTCAGGCCCAAGAGGCACCTAAGCACGAGGTACGTGCAGCCTGGGTGACAGCAGTCTATGGACTCGACTGGCCCCGCACACGCGCCGTGACCCCAAGCTCCATCCTTAAGCAAAAAGAGGAGCTCATTGAGATACTCGACCAGTTGCAAGCGGCCCATTTCAACACGGTACTCTTCCAGACGCGCACCCGTGGCGACGTAATCTATGACTCGCAGATTGAGCCCTACAATGCCATTCTGACGGGAAAGATGGGAGTATCACCAGGCTATGACCCACTAACCTTTGCCGTGGAGGAGTGTCATAAGCGCGGCATGGAGTGTCATGCCTGGGTAGTGACCATTCCATTGGGCAACCGCAAGCATGTGGCCTCGCTCGGCCCAAAGTCGGTGGTGAAACGCAAACCTGCCATCTGCGTACCCTACAAACGGGAGTATTTTCTGAACCCGGGCCACCCCGACACCAAACTCTACCTACGCTCCATTGTAGAGGAGATTGTGAGCAGCTACGACGTAGATGGGGTGCACTTCGACTACCTGCGCTACCCAGAACGGGTTGGCAACCGCTTTGCTGACCAACGCGAATTCCGTCGCTACGGCAACGGCCGCTCACTGGATCAATGGCGTCGCGACAACCTTTCAGAACTGGTACGCACCCTCTACGGGGCGGTCAAGGCGCTGAAGCCCTGGGTCAAGGTGAGCAGTAGCCCCGTAGGGAAATACAACGATACGCCCCGTTACTCGTCACGCGGATGGAACGCCTTCCAGACAGTCTATCAAGATGTGCAGGGCTGGCTGGGAGAAGGCATTCAAGACCAAATCTACCCGATGCTCTACTTCCGAGGCAACAACTTCTACCCCTTTGCACTCGACTGGCAGGAACAGTCGTGTGGTCGCCACGTGGTACCTGGGCTGGGTATCTACTTCCTCGACCCGCGCGAAGGCAACTGGAGCCTCAGCGACATCAAGCGGCAGATGCAATTCTGCCGTACCCACGGACTGGCAGGTGAAGCACATTACCGCGTCAAATACTTAATGGACAACACACAGGGTCTCTATGATTTGCTGGCCACCAACGACTATCGCTACCCTGCCCTACAGCCACCCATGCCCTGGCTAGACAACCAAGCTCCATCCACACCCGACTCGTTACGCGTAGAGCCTATTGCTCCGGGCTACCTGCAGCTGACCTGGAGTCCCTCCACTGACAACGACCTGCGCAATGCCCCGCGCTATGTAGTCTATGGTTCTACCACCACACCCGTTGATACCTCGCAGAGCCGGCACATCATCGCCACCTCCGTGACCGACACCACCTTCGTCTATGCTCCCCTGCATCCACTGGAAGCCTTCACCCACTTTGCCGTGAGCGCCATTGACCGCTACGGTAATGAGAGTGCCCCACGCCAGATATCGCTTGAGGGAGGCATCGAAGCACTCTACCACCCCAAAGAGTAGGCGATGGAGACAAAGACAAAAACATCAATCAAACAATAGAAACATCATGAAGAAAACCTATTTGAATAAATTCTTGTTGTGGATAGGAATTAGCACTATCCTTTGTAGTTGCGGTTCGGTACCCGTCACCGGTCGTCATCAGTTGCTGCTCGTTTCTGACCAGGAGGTACTGGCCTCCAGTTTGACGCAGTACAACGAATATATGAAGAGTGCCCCACGCTCAACGCAAAAGACGCAGTCGGCTATGGTGACACGCGTTGGACAACAGATTGCAACAGCTACCGAGCGCTACCTGAAAGAAAATGGTCTGGAGGCCGAGCTGAAGAACTTTGAGTGGGAGTTTACCCTCGTTAAAGATGAGCAAATCAATGCTTTCTGCATGCCTGGGGGCAAGATTGTGGTCTATGAAGGGCTGATGAAGGTGGTAGGTTCTGACGATGAGTTAGCCGTAGTAATAGGCCATGAGGTGGCCCACGCCGTAGCCAAGCATAGCAACGAGCGCATGAGCCAGCAGATTTTGGCACAATATGGCGCACAAATCCTCAACCAGTCCCTGTCGCAGAAGAGCAGTGCGGTACGGCAGATTGCCACCTCGGTCTATGGCCTGGGAGCGCAGTATGGTGTGATGCTCCCCTACTCACGAAAGCACGAGCTGGAAGCCGACTACATGGGACTGATCTTCATGCGTATGGCCGGCTACAAGCCCGACGTAGCCATCACCTTCTGGCAGAAGATGTCTGCAGGCAGTAGCTCCAAAACCCCAGCCCTGCTTAGCACCCACCCTACCGATGCCCAACGCATTGCTGAAATCCAAAAGGCCCTTCCCCAAATCAAAGCGAAATACTAGAACTATGGCAGACAATTACTTAGAGAGGCAATACGCCTCGTACGAAGCACGAAAAGCAGCCTGGGAACGTGAAAAGCGCCTGGGTAAGAAGCGGGCTCGCCGCATGCATTCAACTCCTCCTGAGGGTGGAAGCAGTACCCCAACGGCTTACGACAGCAGCGATGAACTGCCCATCCGCAACGACGATAATCTCCTTACCGACGATTGACGCCGCTCCCGCCATGAACAAACTGCTGCATCATTTTACGCGGTCCATTGCTTCCGAGGAACTTCCTGAGCAGCTCAATAACCCCTTCTGCTACACCCCACACCCCCTCTGCATAGAGGCTGTCAAACTGGTAGAAGCAGAACTGGAGCGGCTTGCTACAGCGACAAAGAGACAGACCTGCAACACAATCAAGCCCCCAACAGCCCTCGAGGGGAAAATGATGGGTGTGCTCGTGGTGGAAACGTCCGAAGGAGAAGTAGGATTTCTCGCAGCCTTTTCGGGACTGCTGATGGGCCGTAGTGTGCATCCCTGGTTTGTACCACCCCTCTTCGACCCTACCCTGCCTGAGGGATACTTCAGGCGTGAAGAGGCACAAATCAGCTGCATAAACCGCCACATTAAGGAGCTGCAGGAGCGCGCTGACTACCATGAAGCTCGACGGGCACTGATGGAGCAACGTAGTGAAAATGACAAGCTACTGGCTGCCATGCGCAAACAGCTAGCTGAAGCGAAAGAGGCCCGACAGTTGCTGCGGCAGCAAGGAGAGCTGACCACCGCTGACGAGGCACGCCTTATCAAGGAGAGCCAGTTTCAAAAAGCGGAGTATAAACGCAAGGAGCGCTCCCTGCTGCAACAGTTAACGCCCCTCGAACAACGAGTGAACGAGCAAGAAGAGAGATTGCAGCAACTCAAGCAGGAGCGCAAACAGCGCTCATCAGCACTGCAGCAGTGGCTCTTCGAGCAGTATATCGTACGTAATGCACGGGGCGAGCAGACCACCATTTGGCAACTCTTTACAACTCCTTGCGGTACGGCTGAAGGTGAGCTAAAAGGACTCACATGCCAAGCCCCTCCCGCAGGGACAGGCGATTGTGCTGCACCCAAGCTCCTGCAGTATGCCTACAACCACCAGCTGCGTCCACTGGCCTTAGCCGAATGGTGGTGGGGCCCCTCACCGCTCACCGAGATACGTACCCCAGGCACCTTCTACCCAGCCTGCCGCGGCAAATGCGGTCCACTGTTAGCCTTCATGCTGCAGGGATTGAACACATCCTCTCCACATGAGACCTCTGAAGAGAAGGAAATCGAGTTGCTCTATGAAGACGATGCCATCGCTGTGGTCGTGAAGCCCGCGGGACTCTGCAGCGTACCGGGTAAGGACTCCTCCCTTCCCTCACTCTACGCATGGGCTCGCCGTCGCTACCCCCAAGCCGAAGGTCCACTTTTGGTACACCGCCTGGATATGGACACTTCGGGCGTGCTGCTTCTGGCCTTAACCCCCGAAGCCTACCGCCACCTGCAGCAGCAGTTTACCGACCGCACCGTGGAGAAGCGCTACGAAGCGCTGCTGCAAGGCGAACTCCTCTACGCCCATTCAGAAGGTATCATCGACCTCCCCCTCTGCCTGGATCCCTTCGACCGCCCTCGCCAGATGGTTCACCCGCTCCATGGCAAGCCCGCCCTCACCCGTTATGAGGTCATTGCACGCTACCAGGGCCAGACCCGCATCGCCTTCTTCCCCCTTACAGGACGCACTCACCAGTTGCGTGTCCATGCGGCTCATCCCTCTGGATTAGCCACTCCCATCCTTGGCGATCGACTCTATGGCACCCCTGACGAGCGGCTGTACCTCCACGCCACCCATCTCAGCTTCACCCACCCTATCACCGGCGAACGCCTCACCTTCGAAAGCCATCCACCATTTTGAGGTACCGCATCCCCTAAGATGCTGATAAAAACTCAAAAGCTTGCCCCTCTGCATGAAGGACAAGCTTTTGAGTAGATGTAGTGCTCCTTAAAGGAACAGGGTTAGTGTTGTTGCTTCTTGCCAGCCTCTTCAATCTGCTCCAAGAAAATCTTACGAAGTAAACCCTGATCCACCTTGTTATTCTTACCAAGGCGCTCAAAAAGCTTCTTCAAGAACTCTTCCCCTTGCAGCTCAAGCACCATGTAATTGGCATACTGCCCCGTGGTCTCGTCGTGGGTCCATTGGTCGCACGCAATGGTGGCACCCTGCAGGGTTTCGTTGATGGTCACCTTCACCTTATCTTTCAGCAGCGTACGCGACTCACCCTGTTCGCCACCCGATAATGAGGTGGAGTACTCCTCCGTCATCGCCTCAACCGTTCGGCCCAGAATGGCAGCCAGCTCTGCAGCCGCCTCGGTCTGTGCCTTCTTGCGGGCGGTATTCTCGTTGTCCGACTTACCCACGGCCCATGCACGCAGCACACCATCACTGCTCACCAACTGTGAGCAAGGCATCACGAAGGTCTTAATCGGACTCTTCTGCACTTTTTTCGAGGCGCAGCTACCCAGTGTCAAGGTCAGCATGGCCACAATTATCCAAGTCATTTTCTTCATATCTTCTGTACTATTTAAAAGGGATTTTACGAATCAAAAATTCATTTTCTTGAGTTGAGCAGGCAATTCACGGTTGACGCGCTTCATCACCTCGCGCACGCACATGGCCAGACTCTGCTCCGCACTCTTATTGACCGGTGTGAGTACCTTGATGCGGTTCAAACTATAGTTGAGCAGCAGCTGTTCACTCTTGTTGTTGTAAAACTTCAGTTCCAGCGAGCAGAGGCAGCTGTTCAAGTCGGTAGTGGTACCGGGCACCACACTGCCCATCTCTATCGACGAAGAGAGCTCGATAAAACAGAGGGCTGCATCAGGGTCTTCCGTGAGCGAGAAGTAGTTGTTGGTGAGCAGACTGCGCAAGTTACGTTCAATGCCTTCTAGGTCGTTGTCGTCCTTAACATAGAGGTAAGCCAGCACGGGCTGTGCCTTTAGCGTGACAGTCACCTTGGCTGATGGCCACGACTGCTGCTGCACCATCTGCACGTAGGCCTTGGGCAGCGAAGCCAGGAAACTATCGTCAATAGCGATACGTACCTCCTGCACCGCCTCCTTCGAGGTGATGTTGCTGATGTAGAACTCCGAGGTGCCGTTATGGTCGGTCACGATGGGCGGGGTCAGTTCGCCACTTCCTTTTACAAAACGAGCCGCCAACTTCACACCAGGTACCACCACACCGCCACGCGACAGGCAGCCGGCTATCGGTGTAGCAACTGCCTTGAAGGGTTCACCCTCCACCTGCTGCACGTTGGTGGTCAAGGCCAGTCCGCTGAACACCTTGGTCAGCGAGGTGTAGAGCTCGTTGGCCACGTTGATTCGTTGACCATCCTCCACCACCTCCAGATTGAGGAAGAGCCAGGGTTCAACCTCCTGCAAGCCCTTGGCATAGAGTTCTACGGCACGCGTCAAGTCCATGATAGACTCCGCCTGAGCCCCCTCCAGCAGATAATGGTAGCCCGTGGAGGCCACCTGCCTGCGGCGCTCCTCCACATTGGCTTGGTAGCTCTTCTTGGAGAGCGTATAGAGCACGTAGTAGTTGCGCTCGGAGCGGTAGGAGTCTTTCAACTGTTGCCCCTCCAGCCAAGCGGCCAGCGAGGTCTGAATCTTATCCTCAAAAAGTTGGCGAGAATGACCATCTACATCCACTGTCTGGAGGAACGAATTGTTCTCCACCTTGAGGGCTATCTGTGTGGCCATATCGGCCAATGCATTCTGCGTAGCGGTCTTCACGTAATCGGGATCACTGAGCGCAGCCATTCCTACGCCGACATACTCCTCCGCTGAGACGGGGTGACTTTTCACCCAATCCGGTTCCTGGGCCCACAACGAGAGGGGAAACGAATAGAGTAGCGCAAAAAGAATTATAATCAGTTGTTTCATCAGTCAACAGATAAGATAGTAAACAAAATGGTGTTGCCTTCGGTCACGTATCGTGTAGATACACCCTTTTCATTAAGGAATTCTTGGAGCAAATAAGCAAACTGCTCAGCATCCATGGGTAATCCATCCTGATCGACAGGAGGCATGGTAACATAGTCAAAGACCATACTTTCATCCACGGCACCTTTCAGGTGATACTGCGCCTTGAAGCAGTTCTTGCGCACCCACAGACGGAGTACGTTAGTGAGCGGCTGGCCATTCTGAGCAGCCACAGGATCACGCAAGGTAGCCGTACAAGAGGCATCAAGGTCAAACTGCATAACAACCCGT
The DNA here is from genome assembly GCA_945879145.1 of uncultured Mediterranea sp. Taxonomy (GTDB): domain Bacteria; phylum Bacteroidota; class Bacteroidia; order Bacteroidales; family Bacteroidaceae; genus Bacteroides. Next base: position 30,737 of record CAMCUZ010000006.1, on the reverse strand, counting down.
GTACCCTGTCCTGAGGCCGTTGCAGGCTTGGTCCAATGAGAACAAATATCATCCAGGAAGGCTTGCAGATGACTCTGCACAGCGAGCTTAACCAACTTCTCGGTTGAGGCCTGGGGATAGTAGTTGGTGATACCATCCTTGCTGGCCAGCTCAGCACCCGTAGCCGTTTCGTAGGCACGGAGAATCAGCGAAACCTGATTACCCTTTTCGTTGGAATTCTTTTTCAAGTCCACTTCCACATAGACATCAGCACCCGATGAAAGCAGCAACTCGCGGTCATTCGACGTGGCATTGTTGGCATTGTAAGCATCCCGCCGCTGTGCGCTGCGCACCAGTTGTTCGATGTTCGAGGTAACCACGTTGCGTGAACGGAATCCATCGACCACATTGGATACAGCCAAACGCCTGTCGAAGTCATTCTCCAAAATGGATACAAAGTTCTCCCCCGTCTTGCGATAAGGTACCACAATGATGCTAGGCATCAGCGGACCTGACTCACTGCCAAAGAGCGATTTCTTTTCCATCACACCATGCTTTTGCAAGTATTCATAGAGCACCTTCATGCTGACCGTAATGGTCACCGCAGCCCGATACTTTCCATCCACCTTGCGAGCATTGTCAGTGCCCCCTTCGGTATTGATGACATAGGCCTCAAAAGCCCGACTGCCATTGAAGAAAGGTGCAGTGATGCGAGGATCATCGTTATCAATCAACGGTTGTTCGTCATTAATTCCTGGAACTCCTCTATAAAAAAGGGCGAAGAAGAGGCGACACTTGGCATCGGCTGCAACCTGATCTTTCTTATCAGCACTACCCTCAGAGCGAAAGGTAGCCAGCTTGTCAGATGGTGCCGTACAGGATACATTCTGCCAGTCAGCACCTTGTAGCTGTGCCCTCAGTGGCAAGACTGAGAGAGCCATGGTCACCAGGCACAAGAGAATGTATTTATAGTATAATGGTTTCATTGTTTTTCTTCTCATTTGATTAAAGGCCTAAGAAGCCGATACCCAATAAGCCACTTGCGGGTTTGCATCCGCTACGTACAATCAGCGGCTTGGCAGCCTCGGGATTGAGGGTACGGTCACGTAAATACTGCTTCATGGCAGCCAGCACATCCTCTGCACCTTTCTTGCGCACCTTGCACTCCGAAATCTTGTTGTGCGCAGTGGTCACCTCCAGGCTACCCACCTCTTCGTAGAGTGCCTCGCCAGCCACGTACTTCACCTTGCAGATCTCAAAATAATCACCCTCGGCAACTCCCTGCAGAGCACCCAGTTTGATGAAACAAGTTAGCATTTTATCCTTTTTCTCCGTATAATCGCCTTCGTAAACTTCGCCTTCAAGATGGGCCAGATGCTCCACAAATCCACATCCCAGACCCGTTCTGAAAGCCTCAGCACGAGCCTTCGACTTATTATCATCTGTCTCCTTGCTGGTCAGCGTACCCGAATAAGCGATGGAACCATCTTTCGAAGCGATGGCCTGTACGGAGAAAGTGACCGTAGCTTCATAACTGTAGGTCACCTTACCTGATTTGTCCTTATACTCCTTGGTCTCCTCGGTCACATTGTTGACCGTACCCACGACAATATAGTCGGCTACTAAACGCTGCATCTCTTCACCTCCATTCGCCATGAGGTCGGAGATAGTGGCCTCGTTGAGGCGACGTTTCTGTTCTTCAGAAAGCGTGGTTTCTGTATTGAGGTCGATTAAGCGAATACGAGCTTTTCGTGACAAGGAAGCAATGATGGAGTTGCGCAACGTCTCAGACTCACTAGAAGATACATTGCCAGCATACTTGAATCCAGCTACTAGAACGGTAGGTTTACGGTACTCTTCCTGTGCTAAAAGGGTAGCTGCTACCAGAAGGAAGCAGACTGAAAAAATAATCATCTTTTTCATAATATATCTTTTATTAATGAAACAAATTACAGTTTTGCTTTTGCTTCCGCACTACCTTGTGCGGCAGCCTTCTTGAAGTATTTACGGGCCATCATGGCATTTGAGCCTACATTGCCACATCCATTCTCGTAGATGACGCCCAGCATGTAGTTGGCCTGCGCCGTGCCCGACTTTTTGAAGCACTCGATGGCTTTCAGTCCTTCGCCAGCCTTGAAGGCCTTCAGGCCCTCGTCGTAGTTGGCATCCGTAGCTGGAGCAGCAGGCTTAGCCGCAGCAGGTTGGGTAGTCGTAGCAGCTGGGGTAGCCTGTTGTTGCGGTGCAACCGCTTTAGGCGCAGCGGTTGCTGAACCTGCCGCCTGCTCTACGACTGGAGTTTCTGCTGGGGTAGCGGACTGAGACTCTCCCTTGCCACCAAAAGCCAGGAAAGCAATCACAGCCACAGCGGCCACGCCACCCAGGATAAACCAGAGCATTCGGTTGCCACCACCCTCATTACCCTTGGGCTGTGGACGGAGTCCCTCGCCACCACTCAGGGCTCCCAATCCCTTTGGACCGTTTGCAGCCCCCGTTGAGGAGCTCTGTCCCGCGGGCTTGTGGGCCACAGCGGCAGCAGCGGCTGCGGCTGTGGCGGCATGGGTAGCCGCTGCCACATCAGGTTGTACTGGCTTAACCGCTGGACGATAGAGAGCGATCAACTCCTTCTCCAAGTCAGCTTTGACATCCTCCACATCGAGTTCGCGTGCCTTGTTGTTCATCATCTGGCGGCCAGCAGCCCCTAGATTGCCGTTGGTGGTGAGCAGCAGCTGCTGGAAGGCGATGCGGTACTCCTCCTGAGCCTTCTTCTCACACTCCACGCAGCGGTTCTTACCCTTCACCTTACAGTCGAAGCAGATTTGCTTGCCGCACTTGGGGCAGCGTGGGTGTTTATCCTCCAGAGGGTTGCCACACACTTCGCAATACTTGGCTTCGCCCGTACCGCCCATCACGATAGTGGTGTTGTTGGTGGTATGGCTGATGTTACTCGAGTTATCTACCTGCTGGTTGCTGACATTCACGTGCTGATTGGATGTACGGTGAATGCCTCCTGTGGCGTTCACTCGGGCACCAGCACCTATCATAGGCTCCTCTTGCGATGGGGCCAGCGCATCCGCAACAGTCGGTGTCGGTGCTGCAGAGTTCATCGGAACCTCAGTTCCGCAATTGGGGCAGAAGCGTTCGTCGTCTGCCACCTTCATCCCACAATCGGGACAGATTCTTGGTTCTCCCATATTCTTTTCGTTTTATATATGATCACAAGGCTTTATCTCCTCCACCCTGAAGTAAGGGTCTTCCTCCACCCCTACTACTTCGACTATCCTGCCGTCGTAGGGGGCGAAGAAGGGATCGTCCATAGGCATGTTGCCCGCACGATAGAGGGTGAATTCGGCTCCCTCATCCGTAAGGAGAATGGCATACTGCCCTTCAGACTTTGAGCCTTCGTTCTTCGTCCTCAGTTCCAGGGTTCCTTGACGTGTTATGGTTGCCATAAGCTATCTATTATACCTATTATTTTAGTTGCTACTATGTGAAATTAACTCAGCTTAGCTCCGCAATCCTCACAGAACAGCGCCCCAGGTTCTACCGCTGCACCGCATTCTGGACATACAGCAGGTAGTTCCTTCGCAGCGGGTGCAGCAGGCTGTGGCACAGGAGTTGCTGACTGCTGATAGCCCTGAGGAGCAGGTTGCTGTACATACCCTTGCGGTTGTACGGGAGGCTGCACGTTGTTGCGCGTGGTGTAATCCAAGGCGCGGTCGTAGGCGGTGTCCATGCGTCCCTCTTGGCGTTGCAGACGCGCTTCGCGCTCGCGCAGTTCACGGTCGCGGTCGGCCAGTCGTTCCTGGTTGCGCTGTTCGCGCTCCTGGTTGCGCACGCCGGCAATCGCTCCAGTCATATTCATCATGTTGTTCATCATCTCGTACATACGATCCTGGTTGGCACGGTCGGCTTCCTCGCGGCGTTGACGCTCGTGGTCCAGACGGGCCTCCTGCTCACGGCGCTGTGCTTCGAGCAGCTCGCGGGTGCGCCGTTCGTTCTCGGCACTGTACTTGCTCTGAGCGTATGCCACGGCGGCCTCGCCACCCTGCATGGCCCACACCTTCTCGTCGGAGAGGTCGCGTGCACCCTCCCACTTCAACCGTTCTATCTCCTGGGCGTTCTGCAGTTGCTGCCGCTGCATCTCAGCCTCGTGGCGACGCTGATTCTCACGCTGCTGTTCCTCGGCATTCTGCATGGCCAGGAACTGCTGGAACTGCGCATCATCGTCTTCGCGTTGCAAATCGTGCAGCCGCTTGGTATCGTTATAGTCCATGTCGCGGCGGCGTTGCTCCACGTCGAGCTGAGCATCCGCCACACGGCGTTGCTGGTCGAGTTCGCGGTCGAAACGACTGTCGGCATACTCATCCTTGAGTTGCTGCAGTTGCAGCTCCTTACGGACAACGAGTTCTGCCTTTTCGCTTTCTCCCTCCAGACGGGTACGTTCAAATTCTATACTGTCCTTGAGCTGCATCATGGCCAGGGCGACACCGCGCTTGTAGGCATTGACCTGGATGTTCTCCTTCATCATCTGCAGCTCCTCTTCACGAATCAGTCCGCTCTTGCGAATCTCATGGAGAGCGGCTTCGCGCTCCTCATCGGAGCGTGCTTCACGCAGAATCCGTTCGTTGCGCAGCAGCAGCTCAAACTTGGCCAGTTCATCTTCGTTGAGCAGATCTTCCTGGCGGCTGTTGCGATTGATGGCATGGAGCTGTCGTCTCAGTTCGAGGTCGGTGGTGGCTTCGTGCAGCTGTTGGGCATTGTTGACGTCAGCCAGTCGGTTCTTGAAGTCGTTGGTGCGACGCAGGTAGTCAAGTTCCTGTTCCGAGAGGTAGAGCTCACGGCTCAGGGTAGTAAAGCGGTTGAGGTCTTCGTTGGATGCTGAGACTTCGACAATGCGCACCACCGAGAGACCGAAGAAGGCCTGTTCGGCCACGTTGTTGATGCGCTCCTTGAGCAGGGCGTGCAGCTCGGGGCTTACCCGTCCGTCGGGCAGGTCAGTCTGATAGAGGGTCTCCTGGAGCACGACGCGCACGGAATCGGTTATCTCATCGACAATGGCCGCCGTGTTGAGCAACGTCTTATCGGTAAGGTAGTGGAGGATAAACTGCTCGGGGTGAGTGATGCGGAAGTAGGCGTTGACACCCACCTCCAGTTCGAGGTGCGCCGTCTGAATCTTCATCGGTTTAAAGAGAGCGTAGTCGTCCAGACTGGGTTGCTTGGCACCAATCAAGATGGGGAAAGCCTTATCGAGCAGGATGATGACCGAGAAGGCAGCGCCCCTTCGAGCATTCTCCAGGATGAGCTTCTGCTGCTGGTCGTAGAGTTCCTGGGCCGTGGGTTCAGCTTTAGGCTCGGGGTTCTTGCGACGGAAGAGGGAGGTGATGAATTGCCATCCACGACTCAAGGCATTGCCAGCGGCCTCTGCGGTATGAGTCAACACGTTGCCCGCATGTTCTTCCTGGAAGTCGTAGGTACCTCCGCTGATGGAGGCGATGGTTCGTCCGTTGCAGCGGATATAGGCGGTGGTGCCTTCGGGGATAATCACACCCTGCACCTTGCGGTAGGTGTCAAACTCTGCCTCGCTGATGACGCGGGCCACCAATCCGGGCTGTATGTTCCAGTAGATGCGACCGGCTGCGGCCTGCATATCCTGAGCGGCCTGCGGTGCCTTGGGTTCCTGAACTGGGGCAGGCGCTGCAGCGGCCACTTTGGTACCACACTTTGTGCAGAACTTGGCTCCCGGCTTCAGCGGGGTGCCGCACTTTGCACAGACCGGCTGCTGCTCGGCCTTCTGTTCTGATTGCTGAACAATCTTTTCTCCACACTTGGTGCAAAACTTGGCACCTTCGCGGAGCTCTGCGTTACACTTTGGACATTTCATATTGTTATTCAGTTACGAGCTACGAGCTACAAGTGACGAGCTACAAGTGACGAGCTACGAGTTACGAGCTACGAATTACGAGCTACAAGTTACGAGCTACAAGCTACGAGTTATTGGGATTAGTTTGTTTCTATTTTACTTGGTTGCGATGAGATGTTTGATGCTTCCTTGCGTGTCTGTGGACAAGGTAAGTGTCTGTTTCACTTCTCCTTCTGTCTCTATGGTATAGTCAAAGCGAAGCTCTTCGGTACCATCGGCATAACGCACCCGGAAAATGGCATCGGCCGGGCGAGGCGGTATGCCGTAGCGACTGTAGAGGTGACGGGCCATCTGATCGTGGATGTGCATCACGTTGGCGTTGACCTGGGCACGGACACGCTGTAGCAGCGAGGCGCTGGGCGATGAGGCGGTGGTGGCGTTCGCTCCTCCCACAACCTCGGTCTGGCAGACGTAACTCTGCGAGGCTGGCTGGGTAAGTGCCTCGGCAGGTGCGGCTGTGGGACGCGAGGTTTCTGTGCCCTCAGCCGATTCGATGTCTCTATTCGCTTTGTCGCTCTGCTCGTCGTCCCATACGTTGAGGTAGAGCGACGGGTCACCGAAGAGATTGAACTCCAGCAACGTGGCAGCCGTATGCGGACGGCCCTGACTATCTTGTTGCATCACGGCCGACTTGGCCAGGAAAAGGGCCAATCCGGCGGTATAGCCCGCTTGCAGGGCGTTCATGAAGGTTGCAACCAGCGTATCGGCCAACATCGGCGTGGGGGCAGAGCCGTCAACGGCATCCACATCGCCCCAGGCGATGCGCGAAGAGCCTACGAAGAGCAGGGTCTCAGCATAGAGCGCAGCCAGCAAGGTGCTGTGCTCACGGTCCATGCCGCGGTGACGTGCACCGTAGCAAGCTTCGCAGGCCACCACGTTAGGCTCCTGACAGGCCTGCATGAAGAGGGGGTGCATCACGGTGTAGCACTTGGGACGCTGCTCCAAGGTGGTACCGTAGTAGCCAGCGGCCTCGGGGGCATTGCTGCCGTGCAGGTTGAAGTAGTAGAGATTGGCATCGGGGGCAAAGACCTTATTCAGATTTTCAGCCGTATAGGCCGGCGAGAGAATCAGTCCGCGGTAATAGCCCTCAGCGGGAAGCGCACCCAGGTTGCGGAGCGTAGTGGCCACACCGCTGGCTACGGCCGACGAGACCCGCTTCCAATGGGGGTCGCACTGGCCGTAGGTCAAGCCAGAGGGGATGCCGTAACTGTTGTCCGAGGCACGTTGCAGATAACCCACGAATTGGTTCCAGTCCGTATCGTTGCCCACGGGCAGACGGCCTACCATGAGCTGCTGGTCGTAGTGAAAGATGTTCAGACTCTGCAGCTCATCGACCATGCTCTTGCCATAGGGGTAGGCCCAGAGCAGGTCGGTATCAATATCGTTGTCACTCACCTCCTTGACGGGATGAGGCACGCAGGGCATGGGGATGATGTCGTTGCTACCCAGGATGAAGAGATAGAGGGGTTGCCCCTTGGCACGCCGTCCTGTACGTGCCTCCACCGCATCGTCCAGCAGGTCGAGGTAGTCGCCCCAGGGGGAGTCGGGCTGAAGAGTTACGGTGCAGGAGCGTCCCAGGAAGCCGCGCTTGCGATAGGTGTAGCTGTCTGCATCGATCAACTCATACGCTACCCCCGAGGCGTTGCGTGCCTCGATGTAGGAGTGCAGCAACTGCTTCAGCTCGTCCACAGTTCCTCCCAGCTTGGCGGCCAGCAGGCGGCAGTTGGTGAGTATCAACCCCCACTCTGCACTATCTTCTTTGGCGGTGGCAGAATCAGCGGGCGTGGGTGCCGTAGCGGTGGGGTCAGCAGGCTGTGCCGGCTCCTCCAATTCATCAAGCCGCGTACCACATTCGGGGCAGAAGCGCGCACCCTTTTCATCGATTCTTGTTCCACATTCTGGACAAAACATAGTGTTATTCCCTTCTTATTTTGTAATTATGTAATTAAAAATCTCTCTAAACAAATGGATTACCTGTTCTTACTCCTGCTTCACATACTTGGCCATGCGGCGAGTGACACCCGCTACGTAGTTGCGCGTCTCGCTGTAGGGCAGGTTGCTGACCAGGTGGTTATAGAGTCCATTGTAATCCATCCGATTGATGTGGGGTGTGGCCTGCACCACGCTGGTGCCCCCGGTGAAGGCACGGCTCACGTTACCTGCTCCGGTATTGTAGCTCGCTATGGCACAGAGGCGACGGCAGTCAGCATTGCCCACAGCAGCAAACTGATTGAGCAGCACGCGCAAATAGGCCGTGCCCAACTCGATGTTGTTGCGGGGGTTGAAGAGGTAGGAGCGCGTAGGGCACCAATCCTTGCCATAGACGTAGCGGTAGGCATGGCGTCCGCCCGAAGTGGGTACGAGCTGCATCAGGCCGTAGGCCGGCACCCAACTGGCCGCTTCGGGGTTGAAAGAGGACTCCTGTTCGATGATGGCATAGATCAGCGGCTGCTCCACCTGATAGCGGTTGGAGAATTCAGCCACCAAATCCTTGTAAAGGGCGGCATTCTTGGAGAGGTTGTCGGTCACCAGCTTCATCTCGATGGCCACCACCTGTCGCACCTCGCCATCGCTGCCCGTCACACTACTCACCTGCTTGGCACTCTGCTCGGCAATGATGCGCGAAGCCATGCTCTTGCCACTCCCCTTCTTGGAGCCACTCCGGCTCTCAACCAGCGAATGACCACTACGGGTAGTAGAGCGTCCACTGCGGGCTGCAGCCCGTTCGGCAGCCCGTCGCGAAGCCTCTTCACGAGCCGCTTGGCGTGACGCCAGATGGCGGCTGCGTTGCGCAGCGAGGGTGCCGCGGTCAAGCGTGTCGGCCTTGTTCTCTCCGGCAATGGGCTCTCCCTGGCTGGCAGCAGCCCTTGCCTCATCGGCAGTGACAACAGGCAATTCTCCTCCCCTCACCGTAGGCTGTGGGGGCGTGGGACGGCTATTGACCAGCACTGTCGCCACACTATCGGGGGCAGCAAACTGCGATTCATCCAATCCCTGGTACGATGAGATATCGAGCAAACCCTGCAACACGGGGTGGGTAGTAAGCGGTTCGTTGCGATCGTGACGCGACTCGTAAGGACAGGAAGAGCCACGGCTCTCCAGCAACTGCTCCACCGCCTCAGCCAGACGTTCAGTCTGTTTGAGCGAATCCTTCGCATCAGCCGGGTCGAGCGCCACCTCTACCAGCACGCGGCCAGTCTCAAAGTTAACCCGCGAACGCGACTTGTAGTGCTGCCCATATTCCACCCACTCACGACGCGAATCTTCCACAATCTGACCCAACGAATCGGTACCCCACACCTTGCTAACCTTACGCACATAATGCTGATAATCAGCTTCCATTTGCTTTACATAGCGGTGATATTCCTGCTCTGCCTCACGGGCATACGCTTCAAACTCGCCCACCATCTCGTCAGCATCGACGATAAAACTGGCGCGCAAGGAGTCCAGGCTCTGCGAGGTGACCCGCTGCTGCGAGAAGCAGCCCAAAGCGAGGAGCAAAAGGTTGACGGTCAAAAGATATCGTGTTTTCATAGCGACAAAATTACAATACATATTCGAAATAAACAAACAAAACGCCAATTATTTTCATATCAGCATACAAAAAGCGTCCTTGCCCCTTATACTAAGTCATTTGAGCCATGCAAACTCGGCACTTACACCGTGCAAACAGGGCATTTACGCCACACAAACAGGATACTTACACCATGCAAATAGGGTACTTACGCCACGCAAATAGGGCACTTACATACAAGCCCCATCGCAATAACTTACTTGCAAACCGTGCACCCCATCGCAATAACCACAAAGTACGAGACTCTATTCAAGAAAATCACAGAAAAGCTCTCAAAAACGTGAATACACCTTCAATTTGTCCATAAGATTTACTTTTTAGCTTCTAGTGAGCCAGTAAGTAAGAAAAACGAAGTATAGAACAAATATTTATCATTTTTATCCTATTTGGACGACCATCAGGCCAACAGCAGCCCTATAGTAACTCTAAGGTAAGTCTAAAGTAACTCAATAGTAAGTCTAAAGTAACACTAATCTGACTCTAATTCCCAATTAGAGATTGATTAGAGGTTGATTAGAGATTGATTAGAGATTGATTAGAGGTTGAGCGAAGCTGCTTTGAAAGAGCAACAAACCTTCTTGTTAGGAATTTTCCTTCACCATTACACTATCAAAGCTGTTGCTATCTGACCTATTTTTGCCGGCTCTTCTGCAATCTATTCGCAGGTTTCTTCCCGATACCTACAAACCGTGCATCCCCGTCGAAATAACCACCCGCAAACCGTGCATCCCCATCGGAATAACCACTTGTAGGGGCTTTTCAAACACCAGAAGAGAGAGACAGCACTCAAACATCACCTGTTCTGCTTCTGCTGCTTATTCTTCTCCACCTCCTCTGCTTCGAAAAAGAAGGAGAGGAGGAATAAGGAGAAGAAGATAATTATAGTCTATGTCTTAGTCTTTAATATACGCGCGCAGGCGTTGGGAAATCACCAAATTTAAATCTGATTTAAATATGATTGCAATCCGATTGAGCAAACCCGAACAGAGCGCACGATGACACGCAGACAGAAATTCTCTTTTCCACGCTATTTTTCCGCCAAAATACATGGCCGTTTCGCAAATAATGAGTATCTTTGCGGCACGAAAAAACATGCAGGAAAAAGACAAGATATGATTCTATTTTTCAGAACCCCACAACAGAGCGTCATCGCCGTAGAATGCGACCACGCTCTCCCGCAAGCCGATAGCGAGAAACTCTGCTGGCTGTTCGGCAACGCTACACCCGAAAGTAACGAACAACTGAGCGGCTACTTTGTAGGTCCGCGCCGTGAGATGATCACCCCGTGGAGCACCAACGCCGTAGAAATCACCCAGAACATGGGCCTCAGCGGCATTGCCCGCATCGAAGAGTACTTCCCCGTAGCCGACGAGAACGCCGACCACGACCCCATGCTGCAACGCATGTACAAAGGGCTGAATCAGGAGCTCTTCACCACACATCGTCAGCCAGAACCCATCGTCCACATCGACGACTTGGAGGCTTACAACGAGCAGGAGGGACTGGCCCTCTCACGCGAAGAGATGGACTACCTGAAGAAGGTGGAGAAGGACCTGGGCCGTCCGCTGACCGACAGCGAAGTGTTCGGCTTTGCCCAGATCAACTCAGAGCACTGCCGCCACAAAATCTTCGGCGGCACCTTCATCATCGACGGCGAAGAGAAGGAATCATCGCTCTTCCAGATGATTAAGAAGACCACTCAAGAGAACCCCAATAAGATTATCTCAGCCTACAAGGACAACGTCGCTTTTGCCGAAGGCCCCGTGGTCGAGCAGTTCGCCCCCGCGGACCACTCCAAGCCCGACTACTTCCAGGTGAAGGAGATTGAAAGCGTCATCTCGCTCAAGGCTGAGACACACAACTTCCCCACGACGGTGGAGCCCTTCAACGGTGCATCGACCGGCACGGGTGGTGAGATACGCGACCGTATGGGCGGCGGCAAGGGCTCATGGCCCATCGCCGGCACCGCAGTCTATATGACCTCCTACCCCCGCACCGACGAAGGGCGTGAATGGGAGGAGTTGCTGCCCGTGCGCAAGTGGCTCTACCAGACCCCGGAGCAGATTCTGATCAAGGCCTCGAACGGTGCCAGCGACTTCGGCAACAAGTTCGGCCAACCGCTGATCTGTGGCTCTGTGCTCACCTTCGAGCACAAGGAGAGCGCCGATGAACCGCTTTATGGCTACGACAAGGTCATCATGCTGGCCGGTGGCGTGGGCTACGGCACGCGCCGCGACTGCCTGAAGGGCACACCCGAGGCTGGCGAAAAGGTGGTGGTACTGGGCGGTGACAACTACCGCATCGGCTTGGGCGGTGGCTCGGTATCGTCGGTTGACACCGGTCGCTACAGCAGCGGCATTGAGCTGAACGCCGTGCAGCGCGCCAATGCGGAGATGCAGAAGCGTGCCTACAACGTGGTGCGCGCCCTCTGCGAAGAGGAGAGCAACCCCGTAGTCTCCATCCACGACCACGGCTCGGCAGGCCACGTAAACTGTCTGAGCGAGCTGGTAGAGGAGTGTGGCGGACTGATTGACATGAGCAAGCTGCCCATCGGCGACAAGACCCTCTCGGCCAAGGAGATCATCGCTAACGAGAGTCAGGAGCGCATGGGACTGCTCATCGAAGAGAAGGCCATCGAACATGTGCAGAAGATTGCTGAGCGCGAACGCGCCCCGATGTACGTGGTTGGCGAAACCACGGGCGACCATCGCTTTGCCTTCCAGCAGGCCGATGGCGTGCGCCCCTTCGACCTGGCCGTGGAGCAGATGTTCGGCTCCTCACCGAAGACCTACATGGTGGACAAAACCGTAGAACGGAAATATGACGTGGTGACCTACGACGTCACCAAGCTCGACGAATATGTGGCCAACGTGCTTCAGCTCGAAGCCGTGGCATGCAAGGACTGGCTGACCAACAAGGTGGACCGCTGTGTGACGGGCCGCGTGGCACGTCAGCAGTGCCAGGGTGAGCTGCAGCTGCCACTGAGCGACTGTGGTGCCGTAACCCTGGATTACCGTGGCCGCAAGGGTATAGCCACCTCGCTGGGCCACGCCCCGCAGGCTGCCCTGGCCAACCCCGCCGCAGGCTCGGTGCTCAGCGTGAGCGAAGCACTGACCAACCTGGTATGGGCTCCGCTGGCCGATGGACTCGACAGCGTATCGCTCTCGGCCAACTGGATGTGGCCCTGCCGCTCGCAGGAGGGTGAAGATGCCCGTCTCTACACCGCGGTAAAGGCGCTGAGCGACTTCTGCTGCGCCCTGCAAATCAACGTACCGACCGGTAAGGACTCACTCTCGATGACGCAGAAGTACCCCGACGGCAGTAAGGTGATTGCCCCGGGTACGGTCATCGTATCTGCCGGAGGCGAAGTGAGCGACATCCGCAAAATCGTATCGCCCGTGATGAAGAATGTCAAGAAGAGCCGCTTCTATCACATCGACTTCTCGTTCGACACCCTGCAGCTGGGTGGTTCTGCCTTTGCCCAGTCACAAGGCAAGGTGGGCAGCGACGTGCCTACCGTGCAGAACCCCGAATACTTCCGCGATGCCTTCACGGCCGTACAGCAACTGGTCAACGAAGGGCTGGTAATGGCAGGTCACGACATCTCGGCCGGCGGTCTGATTACCACCCTGCTGGAGATGTGCTTTGCCAACGTAGAGGGCGGTATGGAGATCTGCTTGGACAAGCTGGTAGGCACCGACATCGTGAAGGCACTCTTTGCCGAAAACCCGGGTGTGGTCATCCAGGTGAGCGACCACGATGCAGCGCGTGTAAAGAAGATTCTCGATGACGCCGGCGTAGGCTACATCAAGCTGGGTGTACCCACCGATGAACGCCACATCATGGTGAGCATGGAGGGCTGCGACTACCAGTTTGGCATCGACTACCTGCGCGACGTTTGGTACTCCACCTCCTACCTGCTCGACCGCAAACAGAGCTTCCACGGTAAGGCCAAGGAGCGCTTTGAGAACTACAAGCAACAGCCGCTGGAGCTGGCCTTTGGTCCCTCGTTTACCGGCAAGCTGAAACAGTGGGGCCTCGACCCCGACCGCCGCACAGCCAGCGGACTGAAAGCTGCCGTCATCCGCGAGAAGGGAACCAACTCAGAGCGTGAGATGGCCTACGCCTTCTGGCTGGCTGGATTCGACGTGAAGGATGTGACCATGACCGACCTGATCAGCGGCCGCGAGACGCTGGAGGAGGTGAACGTCATCGCTTTCTGCGGCGGATTCTCGAACAGCGACGTACTGGGCTCGGCCAAAGGATGGGCCGGTGCCTTCCTCTATAACCCCAAAGCCAAAGAGGCCCTCGACAAGTTCTATGCCCGCGAAGACACCCTCTCACTGGGCGTATGCAACGGCTGCCAGCTGATGGTGGAGCTGGGCCTGATCAACCCCGAGCACCCTGCCGACCAGCGAGCACGCATGGAGCACAACGACAGCCATAAGTTTGAGTGCAACTTCGTATCACTGACCGTCACCACCAACCGCAGCGTGATGTTCGGCTCGTTGAGCGGCTTCAAAATTGGCACCTGGGTGGCCCACGGCGAAGGTAAGTTCAACCTTCCGCTGCCCGAAGAGGAGTACAACGTAGTGGCCAAGTTCTCCTACGACGAGTACCCGGCCAACCCCAACGGCTCCAGCTACAGCGTAGCCGCCATCGCCAGCAAAGACGGACGCCACCTGGCCATCATGCCTCACCCCGAGCGTACCATCTTCCCATGGCAATGCGGATACTATCCTGAGGAACGTAAGGCTGATGAAGTAACCCCCTGGATTGAGGCCTTTGTCAACGCCCGCAAGTGGGTTGAAGCACACAAAAAATAAGTTTTAACCCTTTTGAGATAACTGACACGGGAGCAGCTGACAAAGGCCACGATAAGGCCCTTGCAGCTGCTCTTTGATGTCTTAATGACCAGGAAGAAGAACCACTTAAATACACCTCAAACTAGATAACAAAACATAAACAAGGAGATGATGAAGAGATTTTGGATAGCTTGCCTCTTGCTGCTCCTGCCCCTTCTTGGGCAGGCACAGACTTTCCGCACGCTCAGCGTGGAGGAGGGCCTGAGCAGCCGACGGGTGTTCGGCATCCAGAAAGGCCATAAAGGGTACATCTGGCTACTGACACACGACGGTATCGACCGCTTCGACGGTAAGGAGGTCAAACATTACCAACTCTTCGACGGCCAAAGCGTGGTAAGCAACATGATGGAGATGAGCCGTCTGGAACGTGACAGCCGGGGAGGCATCTGGGAGGTAAGTCAACGAGGCACCCTCTACCACTACCAGCCCGAGCACGACCGCTTCGAACTGATGCTCTCGCTGACTGGCTCCTCGCCCGTAACCTGCGGATGCATCGATGCCAATGACCAGATCTGGATCTGCAGTAACACGACCATCACCCGCTACGACATCACCACTCAACGGGCCTCCTCCTACGCTAATCCGCTACACGAGGCCATTACCGAGCTGACGGCCTACACCGACTCACTGCTCTTTGCCGGGACCGAGAGCGGCGTGAAGCTGATTCACTGGAACGGAGAGCAACTGCGCGAGGAGCCCATCCATGCAGCCCCACCCACCCTGCTTCAGGTCAACGAGCTCTACTACCACGAGCCCGACCACAAGCTCTACATCGGCACCTACCAACGCGGCCTCTACTGCTACGATGTGAAGCACCAAAGTTTCAGCCACATCAGCCAGGAGCTGATTGATGTCAGCATCAACCGCATCCGTCCTTGGGACGACCATACCCTCTTCATCGCTACCGACGGTGCCGGCGTCTATCGCATGGATACCCACGAGAACCAATGCACCCCCTTCTTGAAGGCCGACTACCAGAGTCCAAACGCCATGAACGGCAACAACATCCTCGACCTCTACATCGACGAGTCGCAACGGCTCTGGATGGCCAACTACCCCATCGGGGTGACCATCTGCGACCTGCGCCAGCCCCCCTACGACTGGCTAAAGCATGCCATCGGCAACTCACAATCACTGGTGAACGACCAGGTAAACAACTTGATGGAGGACAGTGATGGCGACCTCTGGATGGCCACCAACAACGGGGTAAGCCTCTACAACCGCAAGCAACGCACATGGCGCACCTTCCTCAGCGAAGGCAGCGGTGAACGCACTCCCGGCATGAAGAGTCACACCTTCCTCTCACTCTGCGAGGTGAGGCCTGGCCTGGTGTGGGTGGGAGGCTACAGCTCCGGGCTCTACCAG
The DNA here is from genome assembly GCA_945879145.1 of uncultured Mediterranea sp. Lineage (GTDB taxonomy): Bacteria > Bacteroidota > Bacteroidia > Bacteroidales > Bacteroidaceae > Bacteroides. Next base: position 15,034 of record CAMCUZ010000006.1, on the reverse strand, counting down.
ATCCATAAGCAGACAGGACAAATCATCAACTTCACCCCCAGCAGCTTCAGCGGACAAGACATCCGCCCCGACAAATACATCCGCGCCATGCTGAAGGACCGCGACGGCCTGATCTGGTCGGGTGGACTCTACAACCTCAAGGTGGTGGATATCACCCAGCACTCCGTACAGCTCTACCCCGAACTGAGCGGTATCACGGCCCTGGTTGAACACGATGCAGAGAGGCTCTGGGTAGGCACCTCACACGGCCTCTACCTGCTCCACAAACAGAGCCACCAGGTCCAAGAGATTGAACTCCCCATCACCTCCTGCTCCATCTACTCCCTCTGTCAGAGCCCCGATGGCCGACTCTTCATCGGTACCAACTGTGCCGGCCTGTTCATCTATACCCCTTCGACGGGAGAGATTGACCATTACCACAAGGACAACTGCGCCCTGATCTCGAACAGCATCTACACCCTGATCTGCAACGGCGGCGAGCAGTTGCTCATGACCACCGAGGGAGCCGTAACCTTCTTCAACCCCGACAACGACCACTTTACCAACTGGACACGCGAACAGGGACTCAGCACCGACCACTTCAACGCCTCGTCGGGCCTGCTGACCCGCGACGGCTACTTCGTACTGGGCAGTACCGAGGGCGTGCTGCTCTTCAATAAGCAGCGCCCGCTCCCACCAGTAGCACCCTCCAAACTGGTGCTGAGCGACCTGGCCATCTTTTACCAACAAATGAGTGGCGGAGAAAAAGGCTCCCCGTTGACCGACGAGCTGGACCTGACCTCCACCCTGTACCTGAAGCATAACCAGAACTTCTTCTCCATCAAGGTGTCGTCAATCAACTACGACGCCCCCTCGCAGGTACTCTATACCTGGCGACTGGAGGGATTCTACGATCACTGGACTCAGCCCGACGAGGATGGACGCATCCGCATCACCAACCTCAGCCCTGGCCAGTACACCCTGCGCATCCGAGCCATATCCAACGAAGACCGACACGTCATCCTGGAAGAGCGAAGACTGGAAATCATCGTGGCCCCACCCTTTTGGTCCACCTCCTGGGCCTACGCCCTCTATCTCCTGCTGAGCGCCACACTGATTGGCCTATCGCTCAGGTACGCCTATCTGCGCAAGCAGCGTAGAATCTCGAAAGAGAAGATACAGTTCTTTATCAACACGGCGCACGACATCCGCACACCGCTCACCCTGATCAAAGCACCGCTGGAAGAGCTGCAGGAGAAGGAACCCCTCAGCGAAGAGGGACAACGACGCATGCAGACCGCCCTGCGTAATGTCAACGCCCTGCTCCACCTGGCCACTAACTTGATCCGATTTGAGCGGATAGACACCTATAGCGAACGCCTGCACGTGGAGCGATGCGATCTAAAGGGATACCTGAACGAGACGCTGGAAGTGTTCCGTCCCTTTGCCGAGAGCCACCAGCTGCAGCTGACCCTGACCACCCCCACGGAGCCACTCCATGTATGGATGGACAGGGAGAAGATGGACTCCATACTGAAAAACCTCCTCTCGAACGCCCTCAAATATACTCCCGACGGTGGCCGTGTAGAGGTCAACTGCCGCAACACAGAGAAGGAGTGGGTCATCACGGTGAAGGACAGCGGCATCGGCATTCCTGCATCTGAACTGAAGAAGATTTTCCGCACCCAATACCGCGCCAGCAACGCCATCAATGCCAAGGTGACGGGCAGCGGCATTGGACTGCTGATGGTGAAGAAACTGGTGAAACTGCACAAAGGTAAGCTCCAGCTGAACAGCAAAGAGGGGACAGGTACTACGGTGCAGCTCACCTTCCCCTTATCAGCGAAGGCCTATAGCAAAGCCCTGCTGAAAGAAGAGACCCCATCTACCTACCCGAGTAACGAGGCCATCCAGCCCCTCCCACCCCTCGGCACCCGTCAGACAGCCGTAGCCAGCGGAATGCCTACCCTGCAAGAGCAATCCCCTCAGCAACCTGCCGATGCGCCGCTGTTGCTGATTGCCGAAGACAACGACGAGCTGCGCCACTACCTGGCCGAGACACTGGGCAGCAGCTACCGCGTGATAGCCTGCGCCAACGGCACCGATGCCCTGCAGCAGGCGCAGGAGCAGCAACCACAACTGATCATTTCAGACATTATGATGCCAGGCTTGCGGGGCGATGCACTCTGCAAGCAACTCAAGGGAGACCTGAACACGTCACACATCCCCGTGGTGCTGCTGACGGCCCTGGCCAACGAACAGGAGATGATCAACGGCCTGCAATGTGGAGCCGATGACTACCTGACCAAGCCCTTTCACCTGGGCGTGCTGATGGCCAAGATAGAGAGCATTCTGGCCAACCGCGAACGGATTAAGCGTTGGCTGACCAGCGTAGAGGACAGCCATGCTTTGCCTACTGACTCCTCCTCCACAACGGCCATTGCGCAGAGCATCGGACCGCTCGACGAGCAGTTCATCACCAACGTGAGAAGCTACGTGGAGCAGCACATGGCCGATACCGACTTCAACGTCGATAACCTCTGTAGCCAACTCTGCATGAGCCGCACCAGCGTCTATAACAAAATCAAAGCGCTGACCGACGAGTCGCCGGCCGATTATATGCGTCTGATCCGCCTGCAGCAGGCCGCCCGCTTGCTGCGCGAACAGCGCTACACCGTCAGCGAGATAGCCGAACGAACGGGCTTCAACGATGCCAAATACTTCCGCGAAGTGTTTAAGAAGTACTATCACCTCAGTCCGTCGCAGTACGCACAAGAGCAAATCAACAACGAAAAGAACACCGAAGAGATACAATGAATCTGAAAGAGAATATCTACTGGCAATCGTTTGCCATCTTCTTCAAGCTGGGCGCCTTCACCCTGGGTGGAGGCTATGCCATGGTTCCACTGATTGAGAATGAAATTGTCACCAAGCGCCACTGGTTGGCTAAGGAGGACTTCATCGACCTGCTGGCTATTGCCCAGTCATCGCCTGGCATCTTGGCCGTAAACATCTCCATCTTCATCGGTTACCGCCTGCGCGGTTGGCGGGGGAGCTTGGTCACAGCCTTTGGTACCATTCTGCCCTCGTTCCTGATTATCCTCTCCATCGCCCTCTTTTTCCATACCTTCAAGGACAACCCCACGGTAGAGCGTATCTTCAAGGGCATCCGTCCAGGTGTTGTAGCGCTGATAGCCGCTCCCACCTTCAGCATGGCCAAATCGGCCAAGGTTACGCGTACCACGGTGTGGATACCTGTGGTTTCGGCCCTACTCATCTGGCTGTTAGGCTTCTCCCCCATCTGGATTATCATCGCCGCTGGCCTAGGAGGCTTCATCTATGGAAAGAGAATTTCAAATTAACAATTTAAAATTTAAAATTAATCACTAATCACTATAAAAGATGCTTTACCTCCAGTTATTCTATACATTTTTCAAGATTGGCCTGTTTGGCTTTGGCGGTGGATACGCCATGCTGTCGTTGATTCAAGGCGAGGTAGTGACCCGTTACGGATGGCTCACACCGCAGGAGTTTACTGACATCGTGGCGGTGAGCCAGATGACACCGGGGCCTATTGGCATCAACTCGGCCACCTACGTGGGCTTTACAGCCACAGGCAGCGTGTGGGGCTCTGTTGTAGCCACCTTTGCTGTGGTGCTGCCCTCGTTTATTCTGATGCTAACCATCAGTAAGTTTTTCCTAAAGTACCAGAAACATCCGCTGGTCGAAGCGGTCTTCAAGGGACTTCGCCCTGCGGTGGTGGGTCTGCTGGCCTCAGCTGCCTTGGTGCTGATGAACGCAGAGAATTTCGGTTCGCCCACTGATGACCTCTATTCATTCATCGTGAGCTGCCTGCTCTTTATCATCACCTTTATCGGTACACGCCGCTTCAAGCTCAATCCCATCGGCATGATCGTTGCCTGCGGCATAGCTGGGCTGCTGCTCTACTGATCTTGCGCCCTGAGGACTGTAACGCATATCATTCATTAAGTATGGCTCTGGGCGGAAAATATTCCGCCCCTACAGGTAGAGAAACCACTTGTAGGGGCGGACTAAATAATCAGCGAGAAATCAAAAACGCAGACCCAAGGTGAGGAGTACCTGGCTGCGGCTGTTATCCACCTTAGTCGGCATAGCGCTCACTATATCGTTGTCCATCTCATTGTAGAAGGGGTAGAAATCAGCCTTCTGCCAGCTATATTTGTAGGCCAAATCGGCATAAAACATCTTACCACGGTAGCCCAAACCGATGGTGGCCGTATGGAGCTCCTTACTGTTGCTAAACTCCGTATCGGTATTGATGCTGTTGACGGGCAAGGCCTTGACGGCATCGTCGTTGAACGCAGCCGACGTGAAGTTATAGCCGGCACGCAGGGCAAATTGCGAGACAGGCTTCATCTCCATACCCAGTCGCAAGGTGTGAGTAGCCTTCAGACAGAGGTCGGACTCTCCCGTCTCCCAAGCCATTTCATCCCCTTCAGGGTACTTGAACTTCATCGACGAGTAGTCCTCGTACTCATATTCGGCACCCAGAGCCAACATAGAGCCCACCGTATAGCCCAGCGAAGCGTTAATCACCCAAGGTGTTTCGAGCTTAAAATCGCGCACCATCGGACCATTCAAATCGCTGTAGGTACTGGCCGTGAGACGAGTGGTCTGGGGATTGTCATCCAGAAAGACATCAGCAGCCAGCTCCGCGCCTGTTTCGTAAGTCAGTGCGTACCACGTTGGAGTATGTACCGCCAATCCGATACGCAGCGGCGAATCCTCAAAGGGACGGGCAATGAAGCCCAGCTTCACGTCGAAACCGGAACCGTAGATGCGGTTGAAGTTCTCGAGCGAGTATCCTTCGCCGTTACCATAATCCTCATCGTAGAGGGCATATTTCTTGTAATCCACATCGTAGGCGCCGATGGTCGCACCGAAATAGAAGCGGTCGTTCACATTGAAGGCCATGTTGAAGTTATACTGATCCACCCCGCCACGTTCGCGACTTTGGAAGAGGGCATCCACCTCGTCGGGTACTACGGCATGGAGATCGCCATCCAGCAATCCCCCCTTAACGCCCATCACGCCCAGCCATCCGGCTTCGTAATCGTTCCAAATCTCAGGCGAGTCAAAATCGGTGCTGATGTACGCATCGTTCTCTTGGGCCTGCTGCGCCATGGTGCGCACTTGCGAAAGATAATAGCCATCGAACGCACCCATCAGCCCATTCATGGTGAGATTGCGGTAGAGCGACTTGCTGCGCGTATAGTTGAAGCCAAAGTTGGCGTAGCGCAGGGCGGTTTGGTTGCCGATCTTCATGGCATAGACGAAGCCGGCATTATCAAAACTCCAGCGGCACTTGTTGTGTTCAAAGCGATTGCCATCGAAGTTGCTCTCGGTGGGATTCATGTTGTAGCAAAAAGTGATCGGGGCATCATTGCTGCGGTAGATACCGATAGCGGCTGGATTGGTTCCGTTGGTGGTGACATCGCCACCCAAGGCACCCATAGCGCCACCCATACCCACAAAGCGGGCCGTACCATTCAAATCTTTCTGTGCGATGTTCATCGCATCATATACCGTTTGCGCCCCTGCTCCCATCATAACCAAAGAGAGCGACAGAGCCAGAAATAGTTTCTTCATTTTGTTCTTATTATTTAGTTTATACTTCTGTTGTAGGGGCGGACTAATTTCCGCACAGATTCCCACACCATATTCCAAGTTGCTGTATGCAGGGCGGAAGGTATTCCGCCCCTACAGTGAATAGCTGCTATCGTCTGCGACTGCCGCCACCACCTGAAGAGCGTACGGCACCGCCACCACTGCTGCGGGTAGAGCTGCCTGAGCTGAAGCTGCTGCCGCTGCTACGCGTGGAGTTGTCCCTGTTGTAGCTGCTGCGACTCTGCTGAGCCCCCTGCGAAGAGCGGGTCGTTGCGGTACCCTGTTCGCGACGCTGAGGCGACGTGCTCGAACCACGGTTGTAGGTAGCACGCGACTCGCTGCTCGTAGCCGTTGAGCGACGTACAGTTCCCGTTGTCTGCGTATCAGTGGCTCCTGTTACACGGGTACTGCTCGGACGCGTATAGGTCTGACGGCGGCTCGACGATGCATTTCCCGTACGGGTGGTGACGCCACTACGGTTGGAGCTCTGCGTCTGACGGGTACCCACCACGCGACGTGTAGCAGAGCTGCCCTGCGAACGAGTTCCTACACCGCTCTGGCGATTGCTACTGCCCGCTGTAATGCGGCGTGAAGTCTGCGTACCGTTGCTGCTGCGGGTCACGGAACGACGAGCTGTCACACCGGGACGATAGCCATTGGCCCGCGTGGAAGAGCTGAATCGCGTACCAACTGAGGGACGTGCGGTGTAAGCCCCACCCCATGGACGGGCAGCTCCCCACGACGGTCCCCAGCCCCAGTGATGATGGTGGTGGTGATGGTAAGCGAAGTGCGGGCCATACCAGTAGTCGTAGCCATACCAGCCGGAGTACCAGCTCCAGTGATAATAAGGTGAGTGCCAACCCCAGCTGTAGTAGGGCGAATACCACCCCCAGCCGTAGGAGTTGAAGCGCCAATCCCACCAGAGGCGGTTGGAGAAGGTGGGGAAAGCGTAGGCGTAGAGTCCATCGGTATAGACATTCCACTCCCAAGAGTTGAGTCCATAGACCACGTCGAAATAGAGCGGGCTGCTTACCGAAATGGCGTAACGGGGATTACGGAAGCGGATGATACGCGTAGCATACTCGTAGTCGTCAATTGAGCCGTCGAATCCATTCACCCACTCTCCGTCGAGGTCGCTGTCTGGGCGCTCGTCGATGTAGAGTGTATCATGATCGGTAGCGAAGGTGTAGTCACTGGCATCGTAGCGTCGATTGTAGGCATCCACATCACGCGTACGCTTCTTCCTATCGCGCACCACCACCTGCGGAGCCGAACTCGTGGTGACCACCGTAGTAGTCGTTTCCACACGTACCGGTGCTGAGCTCTCCACCCTTACGGTGCTCGCCTTCTTCTCACTCTTCTTCTTCGAGGGAACGAAGTAGAGGTCATCGTCTGCCGACTGTGCCATCAGCATCATCGGCAAGGCCCATGCGGCCAACAGCGTCATTAAAATCTTCTTCATATCGTTCACTATTTATCGTTTCATTGATTGATTTACTCTTTCACACCACAAAGATAGGGCCATTTCTAGATACAGACGAGAGAAAATCCCCAAAGATTGGTAGGGATTTCCCTAAAATCCACTACTTTTGTAGTCGGAAATCATGATTTGACCATTATTAAACTCCTTTTCAGCTTATGCAATACATTGAATATACCTTGAATGCCACCCCTTTCAGCGAAACAGCCACCGACCTGCTGAGTGCACTGCTCGGCGAAGTGGGGTTTGAGAGCTTTGTAGTCGAAGGTCAGCAGCTCAAAGCCTACGTCCAGGCTTCGCTGCACGACGAAGCTGCAGTGACTGCCATTTTGGCCGACTTCCCCATGCCCAACGTCACCCTCAGCGTGAGCCACCAGCTGGCCGAAGAGCGCGACTGGAACGAGGAGTGGGAGAAGCACTTCTTCCAGCCCATCGTCATCGGCCAGCGCTGCTGCATCCACAGCACCTTCCACAAAGAGACCCCGCAGGTGGAGTATGACATCATTATCAACCCGCAGATGGCCTTTGGAACCGGCCACCACGAGACCACCGGCTTGATGCTGGGCGAGCTGCTTGAGAGCGACCTCAACGGATGCTCGCTGCTCGACATGGGCTGCGGCACAGCCATACTCGCCATACTGGGCCGCATGCGTGGCGCCACCCCCTGCACCGCCATCGACATCGACGACTGGTGCGTGCGCAACTCGCTGGAGAACATCAGCCTGAACGGTGTAGATCAAATCAGCGTCTATCACGGTGATGCCTCCATACTGAGCGACAAAGGCCCCTTTGACTACGTCATCGCCAACATCAACCGCAATATCCTGCTGGCCGACATGGCCTGCTACGTAGAGCGCATGAACCCCGGAGCCACCCTGCTGATGAGCGGATTCTACGTAGATGACATCCCCGTACTGCGGGCCGAAGCCGAACGCCTGGGCCTCCGCTTTGTACACCACCGCGAAAACAACCGCTGGGCTCTGCTGCGCTTCACGCGGGGATGAAGCCATTTTTTAGCACAAAGAAGGCAAAAAATGCGGAGATAATCAAGAAACTTTCGTATATTTGCCCCATTTATGATTAAGAGCTCAAGAATATGAGAGTAACAGACCTGATAAACAGCGCAGAGAAGACCGCCTTCTCCTTCGAAATACTGCCGCCCATCAAGGGTACAGGCATCGAAAAAGTGTATCAAGACATTGATGCCCTGCGCGAATTCGACCCCAAATACATCAACATCACCACCCACCGCAGCGAGTTCGTCTATAAGGATTTGGGCAATGGCCTCTTCCAGCGCAACCGCGTACGTCGGCGCCCCGGCACCGTAGCCGTAGCTGCCGCCATCCAGAACCGCTACGGCATCACTACCGTACCCCACATCCTCTGCAGCGGCTTCAACCGTGAGGATACCGAATATGTCCTGCTCGACCTGCAGTTCCTGGGTATCACCGACCTGCTGGTACTGCGTGGCGACAAGGCCAAGCACGAGCAACTCTTCACTCCAGAGCCTGGTGGCTACGCCCATGCCGTGGAGCTGCAAGAACAGATCAACCGCTTCAACCGAGGCATCAGCGTAGATGGTTCAGAGATGAAAATCTCCAAGACCCCCTTCACCTACGGCGTGGCCTGCTACCCCGAGAAGCACGACGAGGCTCCCAACATGGAGAGCGACCTCTACTGGCTCAAGAAGAAGGTGGAAGCAGGTGCCGAATATGCCGTGACCCAGCTCTTCTACGACAACCGTAAGTACTTCGACTTCGTGGAGCGGGCGCGTGCCGAAGGCATCTACGTACCCATCATCCCCGGTATCAAGCCTCTGAAGCGAGCCGCACAGCTCAATATCATACCCAAGACCTTCAAGGTCGATCTGCCCAAAGAGCTGACCGAAGAGGTGCTGAAGTGCACCACTGACGAGCAGGTCAAGCAAGTAGGTATCGAGTGGTGTATCCAGCAATGCAAGGAGCTGATAGCCCACGGCGTACCCAGCATCCACTTCTACACCGTAGGCGCCGTAGATAGCATCCGCGAAGTGGCCAAGGTGATTTACTAAGACGTTAATACCTATTTATAATATAGATTACACAGCGCGCCATGTTCAGTTTCAGCGACATCATCGGACAAGAGGAGGCCAAGCAGCGACTACTGCAAGAGGTGGCCGAGGGACGTATTGCCCATGCCCTGCTCTTTACCGGACCTGAGGGGTCGGGCAAGCTACCCATGGCGCTGGCCTACGCCCGCTACTTGACCTGTCAGCACCCCACCCCTACCGATGCCTGCGGCACCTGTCCCTCGTGTGCCAAGTGGGAGAAACTGATTCACCCCGACGTACACTTCGTCTTCCCCATCGTAGCTAAAAAGGCCCAGAAGAAAGAGGTGTGCGACGACTACCTGCCCGCATGGCGCAAATTGCTCAGTGCCGGTAGCTACTTCAGTCTGAGCCAGTGGCTCGACGAGATGGATGCCGAAAACAGCCAGGCCATCATCTACGCCCGCGAGAGCGACGAGATGCTCCGCAAGCTGAGCCTCAAGTCGAGCCAGGGCGGCTACAAGGTGGTGCTGATGTGGCTACCCGAGAAGATGAACGAGGTGTGTGCCAACAAGCTACTCAAGCTGCTCGAAGAGCCCCCTGCCCAGACGGTGTTCCTGCTGGTGAGCGAGGCCCCCGAACAGCTGTTGGCCACTATCCTGAGCCGCACCCAGCGCTTCCACCTGCCACGGCTCGATGAGTCGGTGATTGCCCAGACGCTGCAGAGTCGCTTCGGCGTACTGCCCGAAGAGAGCCGCAACCTGGCCCACATAGCCAACGGCAGCATGATACAAGCCCTCGCTGCCATCCAGCTCAACCAAGACGCCACCCTCTTCTTTGACCACTTCGTCAGCTTGATGCGCCTGGCCTACCAACGCAAAATCCGCGAGATGAAGTGCTGGAGCGAAGAGCTGGCCAGCATGGGGCGCGAACGACAGAAGAACTTCCTGAATTACTGCCAGCGCCTGGTGCGCGAAAACTTCATCTTCAACCTGCGCCGCCCCGAGATGAACTACATGACCGCCACAGAGCAGCAGTTTGCACAGAAGTTTGCCCCCTTCATCAACGAGCGTAACGTGATTGGCATGATGGAAGAACTGAGTCTGGCACAGATTCATATCGAGCAGAACGTCAATCCCCGCATGGTATTCTTCGACTTTGCGCTGAAGATGATCATGCTCTTGAAACAATAATTGAGAAGATAACGACCCAGAAATAGATCTAATAAGCGAATGGACAACAAGATGACTGAATATAAGTTACACAACGGAAGCGGTGGCCTTTGCTGCCGCAGCTGTAGCCGGCAAGACCACCAGCTCAACACCTACGACTGGCTGGCCGACATCCCCGGCAACGACCAGGTGACCGACCTGGTGGAAGTGCAATTCAAGAATACCCGAAAGGGGTACTACCACAACAACAACCACCTGCCCCTGCAGAAGGGCGACATTGTGGCCGTTGAGGCTTCGCCTGGTCACGACATAGGTGTAGTGACCCTCACGGGTAGCCTGGTGCAGCTGCAGGTAAAGAAGGCCAACCTGAAGTCGGAGGCCGACATCAAGCGCATCTACCGCAAAGCCAAGCCGGTGGATATGGAGAAGTACGCCGAGGCCAAGGCGCGCGAGCACAGCACGATGATTCGTGCCCGTCAGATTGCACTCGACCTGAAACTACAGATGAAGATTGGTGACGTAGAGTACCAAGGTGATGGCAACAAGGCCATCTTCTACTACATTGCCGATGAGCGCGTAGATTTCCGCCAGCTCATCAAGGTGCTGGCCGAAGTGTTCCGCGTGCGCATCGAGATGAAGCAAATCGGTGCCCGTCAAGAGGCCGGTCGCATAGGAGGCATCGGTCCCTGCGGCCGCGAACTCTGCTGCGCCACCTGGATGAAGAGCTTTGTATCGGTATCTACCAGTGCAGCCCGTTTCCAGGACATCTCGCTCAATCCCCAGAAACTGGCTGGCCAGTGTGCCAAGCTGAAGTGCTGCCTCAACTACGAGATTGACTGCTACGTCGAGGCCCAGAAACGCCTCCCCTCGCGCGAGATTCAGCTCGAAACGCTCGACAACACCTACTACTTCTTCAAGGCTGACATCCTCTCGAACCAGGTGACCTACTCCACCGACAAGCAGATACCGGCCAATCTGATTACCATCAGCGGTCGCCGTGCCTTCGAAGTCATCGGCCTCAACCGCAAGGGCATCAAGCCCGAGAACCTCTTTGAAGAGGAGAATAAGCCAGAAGAGAAGCGCTCGACCGACCTGCTCGAACAGGATAGCCTGACCCGATTCGACCGCAGCAAGAAGAGCAATAAGAACAAGAAGAAAAAGAAAGCTGACCCCCAACAAGGCAGAGCCGATGCACAACAAGGTGCCTCCTCAGCACAGCAGCAAGGCGGAAAAGCCCAAGGCCAGCCGCAACAGAGTGGACAGCGTCCGCAGCAAGGCAAGGGTGGACAAGGCAAACCGCAGGGCAGCAAGCCCCAACAGCAGCAGGGCAGCAAGCCCCAACGACAGCAGCCCAACGGTGGACAAGGAAAGCCCCAGCAGCCCAAAGGAGGCAAGCCACAGGAGAAGAAGCCGCGTAACAACGAGCCCCGCGCCCCGCGTAGCGAGGAGCAGCCCCAGCAGCAAACCAAGAAGCAAGATGAAGCCTAACCGTTGCCGTGTAACCCTTCTGGTAGCACTTCTGATGGGGATGATCCTGCTCTCCAGCAGTTGCCTCTCCCCCGAAAAGCAATACCATAGCTATCGCTCCATGCCCTCCTGTCAATGGGTATGGGGCGATACCCTTCTCTTTGTCCCATCGCTCAACGACTCCCTCTCGCGCTACCGCTACAGCGTAGAGGTGCGCCACGACAACAGCTACCCCTATCGTCAGCTCACCGTGGCCCTCAGCGTGGCCCATCAAGACGACTCCATCGTATGCTATGCCGACACCCTCAGCTGTCTGTTGAGCAATGCCCGAGGAGTATGGCAGGGCCAGGGCTGGGGTAACCTCTTCGTGAGCAGTCACCCCGGTCGCACCTTCACCATCCCCCGTAGCGGCACCTACCTCCTTCGCCTCAGTCACCTGATGCAACGCGATACCCTCCCCGGAATCTTCAACGTAGGCATCAAGCTGGAGCGAATCACTCCACAATAGGTCAAGAATGAATCAGCACCGTGGCGTAGGCCGCAATGCCCTCTTCACGTCCGGTGAATCCCAGCTTCTCCGTCGTGGTTGCCTTCACCGAGACATCCTCCTCATCGACCCCCATCACCTGGGCCATCACCCGCTGCATCTCGGGAATAAACGCCTTCAGTTTGGGCCGTTCAGCGCAGATGGTGGCATCAACGTTGCCTACCGCATAGCCCTTCTCCGCCAGCAGCTCCACCGTCTTGCGCAGCAGAATCTTGCTGTCAATCATCTCATACGCACTGTCCGTATCGGGGAAGTGATACCCAATATCGCGCAGGTGAGCCGCTCCCAGTAGCGCATCACACACCGCATGAATCAGCACATCGGCATCGCTGTGGCCCAGCAATCCCATCGAATGTTCCAGGCGAATACCGCCCAACCACAGTTCCCTACCCTCCACCAACCGGTGAACGTCGAAACCAAATCCTACTCTTATTTTCATTGTATTCTCCTCCTTGATTATCGCACATAGAAATCCAGCAATTTACGATCGCCGATGTAGCCCTCCAGATGCTGCCCGATGGCCACAGGACCTACCCCGACCGGGGTACCTGTGTAAATCAGGTCGCCCATCTTGAGCGTCATGAAGCGGCTCACGTAGGCAATAAGCTGATCCACGCCAAAGAGCATGTCGGCCGTACAGCCCTGTTGCACGGTATGCCCGTCGATGTTGAGATGGAAGTCCAGCTGCTGCACGTTGCCCCCCACCTCTTCCAGGGGGACAAAGGTGCCGATGGCCGCGGAGTTGTCAAACCCCTTGCTCAGTTCCCAGGGATGCCCCTGCTCACGAAATCGGCGTTGCAGGTCGCGAGCCGTAAAATCAATACCCACGGTCACCGCATCGTAGTAGCGGTGCGCAAACTGAGGGGCGATACACTTTCCCAGTCGGCAGATGCGCACCACCACCTCCGTCTCATAATGAATCTCCTGCGAGAAGTCAGGCAAGAAGAAAGGCTTTCCGTCGCGCAGAATGGCCGAATCGGGTTTGAGGAAGATGACTGGGTCGGGAGTCTCCTCCGTATGTCCAAGCTCCACCTTGTGGAGTGCATAGTTCATTCCTACAGCAATGATTTTCATACGTACAATATTTACAAATTAGACTACAAAAGTAGGCAAATTCCACTAAATCCACCGTAGGCATTAACATTATTTCTATCAATCGGGCGGCAACAGCTACCATCGAGAGCCACCGACTTGATATAGGTCAAAAAAAGCAGGCTTCATGACGGGAGAATATGCCGCAACTGAGCCTTTTTTTTTACCTTTGCCAGCCGAAAACAAAAACGTTGACCATTCGCAGCGCAGAACAATATGATTTGGCTTATCAAGAACAATGGTATGAAGGGACAGCTCAGCAAGCTGGTGCTCCCCATCTTTATTGAGACCTCGCTCGTGATGATGCTGGGCGCCGTAGATACGGTGATGCTCAGCCAGCACTCAGACAATGCAGTGGCTGCAGTAGGTGTCGTCAACCAGCTGGTCAATCTGGCCGTGCTGGTGTTTCAAGTCATCAGCTTCGGCACCACCGTGCTCTGCTCGCAGTACCTGGGTGCAGGGCTGAAGGAGCGCATGGTGCAAGCCACGGGAGTCGCTATCCTACTGAACGTCTGTACCGGAGCCCTGATCAGTGCAGGTCTCTACCTAGGCAGTTCCTTCCTGCTCACGCTGATGGGCCTGCGCCCCGAGTTGATGGCCGAAGGGGTGAGCTACATGCGCATTGTGGGAGCCTTTGCCTTCTTCCAGGCCGTGTCGCTGGCCATCTCGGCCTCACTGCGCAGTGCCGACAAAGTCATCTACCCGATGATGGTGACGGTGGTGGTGAATCTGCTCAACATCGTGGGCAACTACACGCTGATCTTCGGCAAGCTGGGTATGCCCGCTCTGGGTGTGGAGGGGGCAGCCATCTCTACGAGTATTGCCCGCGGCGTGAGCATGGTGATTCTGGCCATCATTCTCTTTCGCAAACATATCCCCAGCTTCCCGCTCCGTCTGTTCCGTCCCTTCCCCTGGGTGGAGCTGAAGAACCTGCTGAAGATAGGCCTTCCCGCAGCAGGCGAAGAGATCAGCTACAGCGGCTCACAGGTGGTGATCACCTTCTTCATCAACATGCTGGGCAACGAGGCACTCGCCACGCGCACCTACTGCTGGAACATGATTTTCCTGGTCTATATCTTCTCCATCGCCATGGGTCAGGGCGGTGCCATCTTGATTGGTCACCTGGTGGGCGAGCGCAAGGTGCATGCCGCCTATCTGCTGGGCTGCTACACACGGCGGCTGGCCATACTGGTGAGTGTAGTCCTCTCCCTGGTGCTGGCCTTGCTGGGGCGCTACGGACTGGAGTGGCTGACCGACAATGAAGAGATTATCCGCACGGGCTGCATCATCCTCTGGATAGATGTGGCGCTGGAGATAGGGCGTGCCATCAACATCTGGGCTACCCAGGCCCTGCGAGCCACGGGCGACGTAAACTATCAATTCTACGTAGGCATCACGGTGCAATGGCTGGTGTCGGTAGGTCTGAGCTATCTGCTGGGCATCCACTGGGGCTACGGGCTGCTGGGTATGTGGGTCAGCTTCATGCTCGACGAGAACATCCGCGGCATCATCTTCATCTACCGCTGGCGCTCACTCAAGTGGGCCACCAAGAGTTTCGTGCGGTAAGGCGGAGGGATATCCGTCAGTGATAAAAAGGCCTATACATGCTATGAAACAGCTAA
>CAMCUZ010000005.1 GCA_945879145.1 uncultured Mediterranea sp. | reverse complement strand
ATCAACCAAATATAAAAGTAATGTTTAACCAGGTCAACCAACATTAAAAGTAAGGATTGAAGTAGTCAACCAAAAGCGTTAAACTACATCTACTTGCATAATCCCTATGAACTTATACTGCAGTATATGTTATGTTACACTCCAGTACCAGTTAGCAGATACTCCAGTACCAGTTAGCCTCTACTGAAAATGGTACTGGCTGTCGAAGCAAAGTCATCACGTAATCAATGGGTGTTGCTGTTTTCAGGGCGGAAAATATTCCGCCCCTACAGGTTGATGTATTCCTAGGTTGATGTATTCCTCAGTGGGATGGCCGCTTACGGGCAGGCCACCAGCAATACCACCATGGCACAAATTACGATAATAGCTGTCATACTCTTCTTATACCTTATTATATATATACGTTTAACCGATCTCTGCCGGCAAAGATAGGTATAAGGAGAGAAAGAGCGGTGTAAAAAACGGACATGATGCAGCTTATCCGTGGTAGGCACGGTAGCCCACCAACAAATGCTCGCGGCGAATCTGCTGCAAATGATTGAAATAGTCGGTGGGCGACATACTGGCAAAGAGCTTGAATTCCTTGTAGAGATGGGAATGATCGGTGAAGCCCAACTGATGAACCACCTCGGTAAACTCCTCCTCCTCCATCTGCTGTATCATCCGCGAGGCAGCAAAGCAGCGGCGAATGCGCAACATCTGCTTGGGCGAAAGACCGACGTAATCGGCAAAAACCCTTCGCAACTGCCGTTCACTCAGACAAGCAGAATCGGCCAAAGCGGACAACGTGAGGTCAGGATGCAACTGCATCTGCTGGTTGAGAGAAAGAAACTGTTTGAGGTAAGCGGCGTCATCCTTCATGCCAAGCTGACGCAAGATAAACTGTTCGATACAAGCAATGGCCTGCTGGTTGTCAGACGATTCGAGCACCCGTTGCTTCAGCACCTTGAACTCCGGCTGCTCCAGCTCATCCAGGTCAATACTGGCTTCGGTAAAGAGATGCGAGGGAATACCGGTAATCATCTTCATGGCGTAGGGCTGGAAGAAGACAAAGAGCAGGTCGGTGTGGCCATGCATCCCCACATGGGCCGACGAGCTGTACTGCCCACAGACAGAGGCTTGATGGTCGATCACCCCATTGATGGAGAAGGGCACCCCGCGATGAAACATCCACTTCATACAGCCCATGGGCATGATGCTCAGCTCCATACGATACGGGGCATCGGTCCGCATCGTCCAGTAGTGGTGGACAAAGGGGCGAAGAGCGAACGAGGGCCAGAGGATTTGAGATTGCATCATCTGCAGACGTATAGGGTTCTACTTCAACAAGATAACTAAACCGCTGATGCCGATGTAGGTATAGACCACGTAGCGAAACAGCCGACCAGGTATGCGACGAAAGACGAAAGCACCCAGCGAAGAGCCAATCAGCACCCCAACCAATCCGAAGAGGAAATCCATCCCAACGGCAGGAGTCAAAAAGCCATTCATAGCCCGCGAGAGGGTCATCGTGAGGTTACCCAACAGGAAATAGCACTGCACCTGGGCCATGTAGTGCTCCTTGTCCTGCTCGGAAGAGATGAAGTAAAGCACGGCCGGAGGGCCCTGCATAGCAAAGAAACCGCCCATCAATCCGCTGAGCGTGCCCGCTGTCAACTGCGTACTACGCGTAGGTTTGAGCTGGATGCGCTTGCTGAAGAAGGCAAAATAGAGGCTGCAGAGTATCAACACCACCCCCAGGATGCGATTGAGCAGGGCATTGTCCATGCGCTTAAGGGCAAAGACGGAGAGTGAAGAGACCACCATGAAGGTAAGCAGAATCAGCCAAAGCCGCTTCCACGACAGGTAACGGCGCATCTTGACCACCACAGCCAGCGAAGTGGCCATGGCCCAGAGTCCAGAGAGGGTGGTCGCCTCGCCGTAGGTAGCCGTAAAGTAGGGCAGCATCGTCATGATGAAGATACCAAACCCAAAGCCCGTGGTGCGCTGAATAAAGCTGGCCCCGATGCAGAGCAAAATGATTTCGATGCTGATACCTTCCATGATAGCGATAGATACAACGCAGACTACGCCACAGGGCTCCCTGATGCGGAGCATGTGTGCGTAGTCTGTGCGTTAATCGGATACAAACGTGTAAATTAGATCATGCTTTCGGGATCGAGGTTACCGGCTTCGATGTCCTTGAAGTAGCGGTAGGTACCCACCTTCAGCTCTTCGGTAGCGGCATCGTCGCATACAATGATACCCTTCTCGTGGGTCTGCAGTGCGCTGATGGTCCACATCTGCATCACGGGACCTTCTACGGCATGGTAGAGGGCGCGCGCCTTGTTGTGGCCATTTACGATAATCAGCACCTCCTTGGCGCTCAGCACGGTACCTACACCAACGGTCAGCGCCGTCTTAGGCACCTTGTTCACGTCGTTGTCAAAGAAGCGTGAGTTGGCGATGATGGTGTCGGTAGTCAGCGTCTTCTGACGGGTACGCGAAGCGAGTGAAGAGCCCGGCTCGTTGAAGGCGATATGACCATCAGGGCCAATACCTCCCATAAAGAGGTCGATGCCGCCGTAGCTCTTGATCTTCTCTTCATAGCGAGCGCATTCAGCAGCCAGGTCGGGAGCATTGCCGTTGAGGATATTGGTATTTTCGGGCTTGATATCGATGTGGCTAAAGAAGTTGTTCCACATGAAGGAGTAGTAGCTTTCGGGGTGCTCCTTAGGCAGACCTACATACTCGTCCATGTTGAAGGTCACTACATTTTGGAAGGAGACCAGTCCTTTCTTATTCAGTTCAATCAGCTCGCGGTACATGCCCAGGGGTGAAGAGCCCGTGGGACAACCCAATACAAAAGGCTTCTCGGCCGTAGCTTTTGAGGCATTGATCTTGGCTGCTACATAGTGAGCGGCCCACTTGGATACGGATTGATAATCCGGCTGAATAATTAATCTCATAGTAATTTAAATTTTTGAGTGAATATTGGAGTTAGATTTAACGGTCTTTCTTCAGGCGGTCGGCCATGGCACGTGCCAGGTTGTCGCACTGCTCACGGGTGGTAGGCTTCATGGCCTGCTTCATCTCAACGGGATCGGCCACAATCTCCATCTTGCTCTTCTCAGCAAACTCGGCGATGCGCTTTACGGCAGCACCTGCCCAGCAGAAGGAGCCAAACCAACCCAGGTAGCGACCCTTGACCTCGCGCACCAGAATCTTGGAGAGCAGTGACTCCATCTCGGGATAAATCTGGTTGCTGTAGGTGGGGCAGCCCACGATGAGCCCTTTGTACTTGAAGATATCTTTGATGATGTACGAGGGGTTGCTCTTGCTGACATTGTGCATCACGATGTTGCGGATGCCTTGTGCCGACAACTCGGCAGCAATCTCCTCGGCCATCTGCTCGGTATTGCCATACATGGTAGCGTAAGCAATCACCACGCCCTCTTCGGCTTCGTAACGGCTCAAGCGGTCGTAGATGCCCACTACCTTGCCGATCTGTTCCGTCCATACAGGGCCGTGGGTGGAGCAAATCATCTCAATGGGCAGAGCGCCCAGCTTCTGGAGCGCCTTCTGCACGGGCGAACCGTACTTGCCCACGATGTTGCTGTAGTAACGCTCCATCTCATCCCAGTACTTGTCGAGGTTGATGCGGCTATCCAGGAAGCCCCCATCCAGCGTACCGAAGCAACCGAAGGCATCACCAGAAAAGAGTACATGATCCGTTTCGTCGAAGGTCATCATCGTCTCGGGCCAGTGTACCATAGGGGTGAGGTAGAAGCAGAGCTTGTGGTGACCCAGCGAAAGGAAGTCGCCATCCTTCACCATGTACTGGTCGCCTACCACGCCATAGAACCCTTCAATCATGCCGAATGTCTGCTTGTTGCCCACGATGACGATGTCGGGATAGTACTTCTTAATCAGCGCAATCGAGCCGCTATGGTCGGGCTCCATGTGGTTAATGATGAGGTATTGAATAGGCTTTTCGCCAATAATGGACTTAATCTTGGCGATGAACTGCTCGAAGAAGCAGACATCAACAGTATCTACCAGAGCCACCATCTCGTCGTCAATCAGGTACGAGTTGTACGACACACCGTAGGGCAAGGGCCACATGCCTTCAAAGAGGTGCTTGTTGCGGTCGTTCACCCCAACGTAATGGATCTTTCCTTTGACCAGTGATCTTTGATTCATTGTATTATTTTTCTATTTAATTACTACTTGTTCAATCTCTTGCGTCAACATGTTACTTCATGAGGCCTCCACTTTGCACCCGAAAGCGCAGCAGAGCGCCTGTTGCAGTCTGCAAATATACAACTAAATTCCGGAACTATCAAATAGTTGCCCTTGATATGTGCCGTTCTTCTTCATTCTTTTTTGCAACAGGTGATTAAATTCATAGTTTTTAAGTCCCCAGTCGGGTGCAAGAAGCAGCGATTTGGGGGATTGAGAGAGGAACCGCTCCACCACCAAGTCGGGGCGCAATCGCTGCAGGTAGGACTCTACGAGCGCAAGATACGACTCCAGACCGAAGAGGTGAAACTCCTCGGGATGTTCCTCATACTCGCGTGCCATACGGGTGCCGCGAATCAGCTGGAGCTGATGGAGCTTGACGGTGGTAAGGGGCAGGCTGGAGACCACCTTGGCCTGCTGTACCAGCTGTTCGGGCGTCTCGCCTGGCAAGCCCAGAATAAAGTGCCCACCCACCGGCAATCCGCAGGCTGCTGTACGCTCCACGGCCTCACGGGCAGTGGCAAAGGTGTGGCCCCGGTTGATGCGACGCAACGTGATGTCACTACAGCTCTCTACACCATACTCGATCAATACAAAGGTGGTGCGAGCAAGCTGCTCGAGGTAGTGCAGCAGCTCATCAGGCATACAGTCGGGACGGGTACCGATGACCAATCCTACCACATCCGCTACGGCAAGAGCCTCTTCGTAGCGCTGCTTCAAGCGGTCGAGCGAGTCGTACGTGTTGGTATAGGCTTGAAAATAGGCCAGATACTTCATCTCGGGGTACTTATGCGCAAAGAAGCGCTTCCCCTCTTCAAGCTGCTGGGTGATGGACTTGTCGGTGCGGCAGTAGTCGGGGTTGAAGGTCTGGTTGTTGCAATAGGTGCATCCTCCCCACCCCAGCGTGCCGTCGCGGTTGGGACAGGTAAAGCCGGCATGCAGCGAAATCTTCTGCACCTTATAGGGGAAGTGCTGCTTGAGGAAATGGCTGAACTCACGGTAGAGCGGATGCTGAATGGTCATGTCATCGTACATTTTTCGAGATGCAAATATAGGGAAATCTATCGATGTTTTGAAAATAAAGCACTATTTTTGCAGCGCAAAACAACAACAACCAACAAAAGAGTAGCAATTTATGTCTAAAATGCGTTTTTTCGCACTTCAAGAGCTGGCCAACCGCAAGCCGCTTGAAGTACACATTCCATCCAACAAGCTGACCGACTACTATGGCAGCCACGTGTTCGACCGCAAGAAGATGCAGGAGTACCTGCCGAAAGAGGCTTACCAGGCTGTGGTCAACGCCATCGAGAAAGGGACGCCCATCAACCGCGCTACCGCCGACCTGGTGGCCAACGGCATGAAGAACTGGGCCAAGTCGCTCAACGTAACCCACTACACCCACTGGTTCCAGCCACTGACCGACGGCACAGCCGAAAAGCATGACGGCTTCATAGAGTTTGGCGAAGAGGGTGACGTGATTGAACGCTTCTCGGGCAAGCTGTTGGTGCAGCAAGAGCCCGATGCCTCCAGCTTCCCCAACGGGGGCATTCGCAACACCTTCGAGGCCCGCGGCTATACGGCATGGGATGTCTCCTCGCCCGCCTTTGTAGTTGATACCACCCTCTGTATCCCCACTATCTTCATCTCTTACACGGGTGAAGCGCTCGACTACAAGACTCCGCTGCTCAAGGCGCTGGCTGCTGTGGATAAGGCTGCCACCGAAGTGTGCCGCCTGTTTGATAAGAATATTAATAAGGTATATACCAACCTGGGCTGGGAGCAGGAGTACTTCCTGGTGGACCTGGCCCTCTACAATGCCCGTCCCGACCTCTGCCTGACAGGTCGTACGCTGATGGGACACTCTTCGGCCAAGGACCAACAGCTGGAGGACCATTACTTCGGCTCCATTCCTCCCCGCGTCACAGCCTTCATGAAGGAGCTGGAGGTGGAGTGCCACAAGCTGGGCATCCCTGTCAAGACCCGACACAACGAAGTGGCTCCCAACCAGTTTGAGCTAGCCCCCATCTTTGAGAACGCCAACCTGGCCAATGACCACAACCAGCTGGTGATGGACCTGATGAAGCGCATTGCCCGCAAGCACCACTTTGCCGTACTGCTTCACGAGAAGCCCTACAGCGGCGTGAACGGCAGCGGCAAGCACAACAACTGGTCGCTCTGCACCGACACGGGCATCAACCTCTTTGCACCGGGCAAGAACCCCAAGAGCAACCTGCTCTTCCTCACCTTCCTGGTCAACGTACTGATGATGGTCTATAAGAACCAAGACCTGCTGCGTGCCTCGATCATGAGCGCAGGCAACAGCCATCGGCTGGGTGCCAACGAAGCGCCCCCCGCCATCCTCTCCATCTTCCTGGGCAAGCAACTCTCCACCATCCTCGACCAAATCGCCTCACAGACCGACGAGGGCGGACATGGCACGGAGCAGAAGACCACCCTTCACCTGGGCATCGGACGTATCCCCGAGATTCTGCTCGATACCACCGACCGCAACCGCACCTCGCCCTTCGCCTTTACAGGCAATCGCTTTGAATTCCGTGCAGCCGGCTCTTCGGCCAACTGCGCCGCGGCCATGATTGCCATCAATGCAGCCATGGCCAACCAGCTCAATGAGTTCCGCGTGGGCGTGGAGCAACTGATGGAGGAGACCCACCTGAGCAAGGAGGAGGCCATCTTCCAACAGATGAAGCAGACCATCATCGCCTCTGCCCCCATCCGTTTTGAGGGGGATGGCTACTCGCAGCAGTGGCGCGACGAGGCCGCACGCCGCGGATTGACCAACATCTGCCACGTGCCCGAGGCATTGATGCACTACATGGACAACCAAGCCCGCTCAGTACTGCTTGGCGAACACATCTTCAACGAAACCGAACTGGCCAGCCGCGTAGAGGTGGAGCTGGAGAAATATACCATGAAGGTGCAGATTGAGAGCCGCGTACTGGGCGACCTGGCCATCAACCACATCGTACCTACTGCCGTAATCTACCAGAATCGTCTGCTCGAGAACCTGCACGGACTGAGAGAGACCTTCGATGCAGAGGAATACGAACAGCTGAGTGCTGACCGCAAAGAGCTGATTCGCGAAATCTCGCACCGCGTAACGGCCATCAAGCAACTGGTTCGCCAAATGACCGAGGCACGCAAGGTGGCCAACCGCCTGGAGAACTTCCAGCAACGCGCCTTTGCATACGAGGAAAAAGTACGCCCCTTCCTCAACGAAATACGCGACCATATTGACCACCTGGAGATGGAGATTGACGACGAAATTTGGCCCTTACCGAAGTATCGCGAGCTGCTCTTCACAAAATAATGCCACTTTTTTTGTTACAAATTTGTATCATACAAAAAAAAGGCCTATTTTTGTGCTATAAAACAGCGTTGTGAAACATAAATATGGCAAAAAGCAGCAATAATAGGATTAACATCAACTTCAACGTACCTGAGTTGATAGCGGACATGTGGGCCCCGCTGACCGTAGAGCAGCAGGCATACCTTTCCAGTCAGTTTATCCTCCAGAGCTACAAGAAGAATGAAGTAATACACTACGAGGGCGAGACACCCACGCACATGATGTGCCTGCTCAGTGGCAAGGTGAAAATATTCAAAGAGGGTGTTGGCGGACGAAGTCAGATTATCCGCATGATCAAGCCGGTGGAGTACTTTGGCTATCGAGCCTACTTTGCCGAACAGGATTATGTGACCACTGCGGCGGCCTTTGAACCGTCGGTCATCTGCCTCATCCCCATGACAGCTATCAATAGCCTGGTGAGCCAGAACAACGACCTCTGCAGATTCTTCATGAGGCAGATGTCAATCGACCAATGCTACTCTGACGAGCGCACGGTGAACCTGACCCAAAAGCACATCCGTGGCCGTCTGGCTGAAGCACTCCTCGTGTTGAAGGAAAGCTACGGACTGGAAGAGGATGAGAGCACGCTGAGTATCTACCTGTCGCGCGAAGATCTGGCCAGCCTATCCAATATGACCACCTCGAACGCCATCCGTACGCTTTCGCAATTTGCCACCGAAAAACTGATTGCCATTGATGGTCGAAAGATTAAACTGATTGATGAAGAGAAACTTAAGAAAATCAGTAAAATAGGATAAACATAATGAAGGCGAACCTCCTCGGTTCGCCTTCATTATGTTTAGAAAAAGATGTTTACGGGCGGAATATCTTCCGCCCTGCATACCGCTACTTGAACAATCTTTAACCAATCAGTCCCTTTTCGGAAAGGTATCGCTCAGCCTCAATGGCTGCCTTGCAACCACTGGCTGCGGCAGTGATGGCCTGACGATAATGGGGGTCGGCTACGTCGCCAGCGGCAAAGACACCGGGAGTCTTGGTGCGGGGAGTCGCTCCCTCGGTCAGGATATACCCAATCTCGTCCGTATCTACCCAAGGCTTGAACACATCGGAGTTGGGCTTGTGACCAATGGCCAGGAAGAAGCCATCAATAGCCACATCATAACGACTTTCGTCTGCCTCGCCCAAGCGCTTCACCAGGTGTACGCCCTCCACGCCATTATCACCATAGAGGCCTACGGCATTGTGTTCAAAGAGCACCTCAATCTTTTCGTGGTTCAACACGCGCTCCTGCATGATCTTCGAGGCACGCAAGTAGGGCTTGCGGACAATCAGATAGACTTTCGAAGCCAAGCCAGCCAGATAGACTGCCTCTTCGCAGGCCGTATCACCACCGCCTACTACGGCTACCACCTTCTTGCGATAGAAGAAGCCATCGCAAGTAGCACAGGCACTCACGCCCATACCTGCATATTTCTTTTCATCCTCCACGCCAAGGTACTTAGCCGCTGCCCCAGTAGCGATAATCACGGTGTCGGCCGTAATCACCTTCTCTTCGTCGATAGTCACCTCGTAGGGAGCCTGGGCACAATTGAAGGCAGTCACTACACCATAACGCATATCAGCACCAAAGCGTTCAGCTTGCTTGCGCAGGTCCTCCATCAGTTCGGGGCCAGCAATACCCTGCGGATAACCAGGGAAATTCTCCACCTCAGTTGTTGTGGTCAGCTGTCCTCCCAGCTGAAGTCCAGCATAGAGTACAGGGTTTAAGTTGGCACGTCCGGCATAAATCGCTGCAGTATAACCCGCAGGACCGGAACCGACAATCAGGCACTTTACATGTTCTTTTTCCATTGTTCGTTTCGTTTTTTAGTTAACAAATAGCTGTTTATCATGTATATATTGTCTTTCACATCACATGAAGCGCTGTTCACCTCAGGTCCACCACCTCCACCTCGGGATAGGCCGAAGCATCAAACGTAAACATCGAAGCGGGCCAAGGTTGTGGCAACTCCTTGAACTGCTGAATGGTAATCACCACAGTCTCCCCGCCACGGTAGGCTAAGCTCATGCGCTCCAGCTGCTCGGTGGATTTGTTGATAAAAAGCATCAGACAGAGCAAATCCTGCTTGGAACTGGTGGCGGTCAGGACCACAGTGTATAAACTTCCACCCTCACTGCCCTCTCTAAACTTCAGATGGTAATTCTGCTGATAGAGCGAGAGCCACGCGTAGGGGTGGATACTCTGCAGTTCCTCCAAGGTTGGTTCGGAGAGATTCACCTCTTGGCTTGACTCCAGGTAGGTGGCCTGCGTCTTTCCATCAAACCAGGTGATGACCCCGTCGGTGGTCAAGCGGAAACAGTCGCCCTGCAGACAGAGTGTTCCGGGATAGCGATGGCCCGAAGCATCGCGCAGGGAGAAATGCACCTCGGCAGCTGGTAGCTGACGGAACTTGGCCTCCACCCGCTGCAACAGCTGCAAGGGGGTAACCTCCTGCGAGAAGGCTGTTGAAGGGAAAACTACAACTCCCCACAACCATAGGAAGAGCGAAAGCTGGTAACGCTTGTTTAACAGGTGATTTCGTTTCATATCGTTGATTCGAGGGGAAGAGGGATTACAAGAGGTTATTGAGTCGCATCTCGAGGTCGGTCTCATCCACGCAGCACACCTCACGGGGCTTGCTGCCTTGAGCCGCACCTACGATACCAGCCTTCTCCAGCTGGTCCATGATGCGTCCGGCACGGTTGTAACCAATCGAGAACTTACGTTGGATAAGCGAAGTAGAGCCCTGCTGATGCACCACCACCAAGCGGGCAGCATCCTCAAACAGGGGGTCCAGATGACCCATATCCACATCTCCCATATCGCCCCCATCGCTGTTGGGATCCACATATTCGGGCAGCAGGAAGGCTGAGGTATAGCCCTGCTGACGGGCAATATAGTTGGTGATGTCGGCCACCTCGGGCGTATCGATAAAGGCACATTGTACACGCACGGGGTCACCGCCCTGCGAGAAGAGCATATCACCACGGCCAATCAGCTGGTTGGCACCAGGTCGGTCGAGGATGGTGCGCGAGTCAATCATCTGCATCACACGGAAAGCAATACGGGCAGGGAAGTTGGCCTTGATGGTACCCGTAATGATGTTGGTCGTAGGACGTTGCGTAGCGATAATCATGTGGATACCTACGGCACGAGCCAGCTGAGCAATACGGGCAATAGGAAGTTCTACATCCTTACCGGCCGTCATAATCAGGTCACCAAACTCATCAATCACCACCACGATGTAGGGCATATACTTGTGACCCTTCTCGGGGTTGAGCTTGCGGGCAATGAACTTCTCGTTGTACTCCTTCACGTTGCGCACGTGGGCAGCCTTGAGCAGGTCGTAGCGGGTATCCATCTCCACACAGATGGAGTTGAGGGTCTGCACCACCTTGGTCACGTCGGTAATCACCGGCTCACCCTGGTCGGGCAACTTAGCCAGGAAGTGGTTTTCAATGACGCTGTAGATGCTGAACTCCACCTTCTTGGGATCGACGAGCACAAACTTCAGTTCAGCCGGATGCTTCTTGTAGAGCAAGGAGGTGATGATGGCATTCAGACCCACTGACTTACCCTGGCCTGTGGCACCAGCTACGAGGATATGAGGCATCTTGGCCAAATCGACCATAAAGACCTCGTTGGTAATGGTCTTTCCCAGGGCGATGGGCAGCTCGTAGGTGGATTCCTGAAACTTACGGCTACCGATGATGCTCTGCCCCGAGACGATTTGAGGCGACATGTTGGGCACCTCAATACCGATGGTACCCTTACCAGGAATGGGGGCGATGATACGCACACCCAGCGCTTTGAGGCAGAGCGCAATATCATCTTCCAGATTACGGATGCGGGCAATACGCACCCCATCACCTGGGGTGATTTCATACAGGGTCACCGTAGGTCCCACCGTAGCCTTGATACTCCGAATCTCGATGCCGAAGCTCCGCAAGGTGGTGATGATTTTCTCCTTATTGGCATTCTGCTCCTCCATGTTGATGGTGGGTGCATCGTTGTCGTAATGCTTCATCAAGTCGAGCGTAGGAAAGCGGTAGTTCTCCAGGTCAAGACGGGGATTGTAGGGTTCCAGATTCTGAGCCACAAACTCATCCTCCTCTTCCCCACCAGCTTCTACATCGAATCCAGGTTCCTTCTCCTCCTCCGTCGGCTGGTCCGGCTTGGCCAAATCCACCAAGGGGTCGGGCTCAGCACGCTCTATCTGGATTTCCACTTCGGCATGATCTGCCTGCTGAATAGGGTTCTTTTCTGAATCAGATGAGCTACCTCCTAAATCCAACGTCAACGAGGAGTCCTCCTCATCGGCCGTAGCCACCTCATCCGCACTCCCAGCTTGCTGCTGAGCCTGAGCTGCTGCTTGCGCTTCAGCTTGTCGGGCAGCAGCCTCGGCCCACACATCATCTACCGATTGACGAGCCTTTTCTTCGGCGGATTGGGTTGTTCGTCGGGCCCTCTCTGCTGCTTGAGCGGCAGGAGCATCTGCCGCATCTGCCGCTTCGGCAGCCACAGCAGCCGCACTACCCGCCTCGCGCCCTGTCCATGAGGAAGTAAACTCTTCGGGTGTATCCCCCTCAATGGGTGTTTGTTTGACCTTAGGTTTCCGTTTCAGGTAATTGAGCGCAAAGAACTTACGCAGTACGTCGATGGTGCGTGCACTCAGATAGATGAAGAAGCAGAGTGCCGTAGCCAGTAGAATCAGCCAGACTCCCGGGGCACCCACCTGCGATGCCATCCAGCGACTCACATTGGCCCCATGACGGCCACCCAGATAGAAGAAGGAGTTGTCGGTCTGGGCCGCAAAGGCAAAGCCAAAGAAGATGGAGAACCACAATAGGAGTAAACTGCAAGCAATGAACCATTTCCACAACCGCACTACGCGCACCTTCATCAGCTTCAGTCCGGCAACAACCAGGAACACCACGATAAAGAACGAGGCCAGGCCAAAGCAGTCGTTGATAAAGAACGAAGCCACCTGTGCTCCACGGCTACCGGTATAGTTTTTCACTCCATTGTTTACCGATGCCAGCTGTTCGGCCGTAGCATGGTCGAGCACACTTTGGTCGGCTGCCCCCGTCAGGAAGAAGGAGATGAAAGCCAACAGCAAGTAGATAGAGAAGATGACCAGCATCAACCCTGTGATAAAATGAAACGTTTCATTCCTCATTGCCAGGCGAACCTTGCTGAAAAAGCTGGGTTTACGAGTCTGCGCTTCCGATTTTTCCTGCGTCTCTTTCTGTGGTTCTTTTGTATTGTTTTTCTTTGCCATAAATATCTATATATCTTTTATTTAATCCTTGTCAGTCCACACAAATGCAGACCGACCTCCATCGTTTATTTGGCAAAGATAGTGGAAGTTGAGAGAATTACAAAATAAATAGCAAAAAATAAAGAGGCTGTAAAACAACCTATTCGGTTGTCCACAGCCTCTGAGCTAACCTATTTATTTATTCCAAAAAAAAGAAATCTTCAGAATAAAAAAGTGAAACCTAATTAGTATCCAGGGTTCTGATCATCCTTAAGCAACGGATTGTAGTCGATTGCGCTCTGCGGGATAGGCATCAGCATCAAGCGCTGATTCCAAACCATATTGATGAGCAAGTCGCCTGCAGGATTATAGCAAGGACCGTTCATATACTTTTCACAATACGACTCTCCATAGCGGCGCACGTCGTGGAAGCGCTGTCCCTCGCCAGCTAACTCAATGCGACGTTCGTTACGCACCAACTCAAGAGCCTCTTCCTTGGAGAGGGAAGCAGGTACATTAGGCATACCACAACGGTCACGTAGGTCGTTGAGAGCAACCTGTACGGAGTTATCGTATCCAGTGGTCTGTATGCGTGCCTCAGCGTAAGTCAACAGCACCTCGGCATAGCGGATGACGGGATAATCGCACGCAGAGGCCCAGGTATCGTAAGACTCGAGAGCCACCATCTTACGGAAAGCATAGCCCGACCACGATTCATTACCATTCTTGTTGAAGTTACCGGGGTTAAACATGAAATAGTACGTACCCTTGCCGACCAGTTCGTGCCAGCCCTTGAAGGGGAACATCAGCGAAGCATAGAGGCGGCTGTCGCGGTTGCGGAACTCATCCATGTAGGCATACTGCATCAAGTCGGTCTGTTGTACCTGCTGCTGATAAGCTTTCTGGTCGTTGCTATTGGCGGCAAAGTCGCTCCACATGGCCTCGAAGTTGGCCTTTCGGGTCTCGGGGGTGATTACACGCAGGCTCTTTCCATCAATATCCCAGTAGGCATCCACTAAGTTCTGCATCGGTTCATAGGAGATATATCCCTGATAAGCAGACATCGACATGGGAATCATGTAGGTATAACGCATCCAGTCGTAGTTGTTAGCATCGGCCGCATACTCACGCGTTACCACATACTCTGGATTATTGGGGTTGGCATTCTCGTCAAACCAGAGCGCTTCGTAACTAAACATACCACGGATAAACTTGTCGCGATCAATGCCCTTTTCGGCAAAATCAATATAATCATTCATCTCATCAGCCTCCTGCTGCTGGGCAGAATTCAGTCCTCCGGTCAATCGGAAAAGGGCATGATTACTCTTGGTCATGATTTCGTTGGCAGAAGCCTCAGCCTCTGCAAATTTGCCGAAATAGAGGGCCGCACGCGCACGCATTGCTAAGGCACCCCAACGGGTAATACGCCCGGCCTCATTTAGGTAACCACCCTTATAACTCTCAGGCAGTACCTTGGCGATGTCGGCCAGCTCATCGAGCACGAAGGCCTGTACCTTCTCTACGGGGTCACGCTCCACGTTGGGCGCATCATAAGCCAGTACATCGGTCACGATGGGCACCTTGCCAAATTGACAAGTCAGCTTCAGATAGCTGTAGGCACGGAAGAAACGGGCTTCAGCCTTCATGCGTTCCATCAGATTCTCGTCCATCTGGCAAGTTTCTACGTTAGCAAGGAAGTTGTTCACCATACGAATTGTACCAAAATAGTAGCTCCCATAGCTCTCGGAAGCATTGATGCCGTTTTGCTGGAGCAACTCCATATTACCTTCCCAAGGCTTGTGACTATGTGAGTTGTCGGTGCAGCATTCATCATAAAGTTGGGAACCATCAAGCTCGGAGTAGCAGCTGTTCAAAGCATACCAGGCATCCTTCTCGGTTTTCCAGAAGTTTTCGGCCGCCATATCTGCAGGTGGCACCACCTCCAAGTCGCAAGCAGTAAACGAGCCTGCCACAAGAAGCCCCAAAGCGAAAAGTTTAATATTATTTTTCATTGTTCTGATTATTATTAAAGTTAGAAAGAGACATTGACGCCAATGGCCACCGACTTGGTGCCGAGGTTATAGATTACACCACTGGCCGATTCGGGATCGAAGTCCTCCATGCGGTCGTCGGCACGCAGTGTAAAGAGGTTCTCGCCCGTGACGAACAGTTTGAGCGACTGCAAGCCCCAACTCTTCACCACCGCATCGGGTACTTGATACCCCAGTGAGATGGTCTTGATGCGGAAATAGTCGGCATCGAACACGTGATAAGAGTTGAAGTTACGGTTATAAGTGGTATGCGGACTGCTTGCGGAGTAGATGCGCGGATATACAGCATGAGGATCGGGGTTCGCCTCCGTCCAACGCTTCAGGTGGAACTTACGCGGTTGGTCCATTCCGTGGAAGAAAGGATGTACACCATAAACATCGAAAGCGACATCTGTGCCACTCACACCCTGTCCAAAGAGACTAAATTCAAAGTTCTTATAGTTGAGGCTGAGGTTTACACCATAGGTAAAATCAGGAACATCCTTACCGATAATGGTACGATCGTCTGCTGTAATGGCCGAGCCCCACTCTACGTTCTCTCGTTGGGGTACGAATTTGATGTCACCCGCATTGGGCTTTACACCACCCAACGTGTAGTAATAGCCTGCATCAATTTCCTCCTGGGAATAGAGACCATCAGCTTGGTATCCATAATAAGATCCAATGGGTTCACCTTCACGCAGGATGTATTTCAGGATGTGACTGGCCCCCGAAATGAGATCATTTGAGTTGCCCATATCTACCACGCGGTTACGGTTGGTTGCAATGTTACCACCAATGGTGTACTTCACCTGGCCCAGGTTGCCGCGATAGTTCGCAGCAAACTCAAAACCGCTGTTCTTCACCTTACCAATATTCTGCGAAGGTTTCTGGCTGATACCTGTTTCATAAGGCACGTTATAAGCCAACAGGATGTTGCTGGTATTCTTGATGTAGTAATCGGCTGTGATATCCAATTTTCCAAAGAGTGTTGCATCAATACCAAAGTCGGTCAAGGCCACCTTCTCCCAACCCAGCGAAGTGTTGGCAGGCTTAGACTCTACAATACCTATCGCGTCTGCATCGTCGAAAGTGTAGTGATAGTTGGAAGCGTAATTCTGGAAATAGTCGTAGTTACCCACGTTGTTGATGTTACCCAGCGTACCATACGAACCACGGATTTTCAGGTTGTCAATCCACTGAATATCCTTCATGAATGACTCCTCGCTAATTCTCCAACCCAGTGAGAACGAGGGGAACCAACCCCAACGGTTGGTCTTGTGGAAGCGGGAAGATGCATCCGTACGGAGATTTACCTCAAAGAGATAACGATCCATCAAGCTGTAGTTGATACGGCCAAAGTAAGAGAGCATCTTATATTCAGCAGAAGAGCCACCATTTTTGTAGCCGGCACCTGAAGTGGAGCCACCACTGATGTCAGTCAGTCCGTCGGAGGGGAAGTCCTGACGTGAAGCCGTAAGCTGCTCGAACTTATAGTGCTCGTACGAGGTACCCAGCAAGACGTTCAGGGAGTGGATGTCCTTGCTCCAGTCGTAACGGGCCGTAGTGGTATAGAGAATAGTAGAAGAGCTCTGCCAATCCATGCTCATCTTATTCACCGTGTTGCCTGTACCAACAATCTCCTCACCAGAGAAATAGTTGATTGCATTCTCCTGCAGTGCCGTGTAGCTTTTGCTTTTGTATTCCGATGTACGGTACGACCCCTGTGCACTGAGTGTGAATCCCTTAAAAGGCTTCAGGTCGAGCCCTAAATCATACATCGTATTTTCACTCTTCGTTTTGCTCCAATCGTTCTTGGAGAGCGCACGCAGGGGGTTGTTGTTAATGAAGTTGCTCTCAGCCAGCTTACCTCCGTTCACCGTACCCCAATCTCCATTCGACTGACGGGCAACGAACGTTGAAGGCACCATAGCAAAAGAAGCCAGATTAGGCGCACCGCAGTCGCGGTCGTTCAAGCGTTGGATATACTTTACGCCAGCCTTCACCGTGAGCCAGTTGGTGACATCAGCATTCATGTTGAGGTTGAGGTTATAGCGGTTCATGTCCTGACCAGGAATCATCTTGTCACGATAGACATAGCCCAAGCCTGCATAGTAACGAATCTTCTCCGAACCACCACTCACGTTGAGCGAATGCTGGGTAGTAACAACGTTCTTGTCGAGAATCAAGTCGTTCCAGTCGGTGTTGGGATAGAGGTCGGGCTTGGAACCGTCGCGGAACCAACCAATCTCCTCCTCCGAATACCCCTGGTATTTGCCAGCAGCAGGATTCGTGTTGTAGAGGGCCTCGTTGTAGAGTTCAGCATACTGGGCCGAATTCACATATTCGGGTTTGTACGTAGGATTATCGAACGAGACGTAGCCGCTGTATGACACATTTGTACGCTCCTTTTTCCCCTGCTTCGTGGTAACCAGTACCACACCGTATGCGGCACGTGAACCATAAATAGAGGCAGAAGCCGCGTCTTTAAGGAAAGAGATTGATTCAATACTATTGGGATCCAGGTTAGAAAAGAAAGAGGAAGTAGAGATTACGCCATCAATGACGTAAAGAGGAGCCGAAGTTCCGAGGTTACCACGACCACGGAAGTTAATTGAGGCGTCTGCTCCAGGACGGGAAATGATGGTAACGCCGGGAACCACACCCTGAACCGACGAAAGCACATCGGTCTGTACGCGGTCTTTGATTTCATTCGTACTGACCGAAGCTACCGAACCAGTAAGGTTCACCTTCTTCTGTGTTCCGTAACCCACGACAACCACTTCCGACAAGGCTTGAGCATCCTCCTTCAAAGTGATGTTATACTGAGTAACACCAGGTTTTACTTCAATAATCTGACTGGCATAGCCAATGTAGCTCACATTGAGCTTAGCCCCTACGGGCACGACCAGCGTAAAGTGTCCATCTATGTCGGTAATGGTACCGTTGGCACTGTTGCCCACCTCGAAAACAGAGGCACCTATCACCGTTTCACCCAGGTTATCCTTAATGGTACCTTTCACGGTAATTTGTTTGGCTTGCTGAGTGGCCTGTACCTCGGAACGATTCACAGGCTTCAAGATAATCTCATTGCCTCGAATCTGGTAGCTGATACCGCTACCCGCAAACATCTCTTGCAGCACTTTCTCAATGCTGCCTTCACAGTTAAAATCCCTCGACTGAAGCTGCCCCAAGTCGGTGGTCTCATAGAAAAATGTGTAATCACTGCTCTGCTCAATCAGCTGGATGGCACGCTCATAGCTGAGGGATTTACCCTTTACAGCCACTGTATTCTGAGCTGCCGAAACCATGCACATGGGAGAGAAAAGCAAGAGCGCCAAGGCCATTCGGAAATGGCGCAAGGAAAGCTTGAAACAATTTTTTCTCATGTTTCTCATGCAATTTAGTTAATGATAAAGAATTAGTTTATTTATAGATAACGTATTGGTTATTCTGTTGTTTATAACGCAAGCTGGCATTGTAGCATATCTTGTCGAGCACCTGCTCCAAGGTTTCGTCATACCGAATGTAGCCATTAAAATGGAAACGACGGGGTAAGTTAGATGCGAGCTTCACCTCTACATGGTAGAGGTCGGAAAGCGAAGAGGCTAGTTTTTCGAGCGAAGTGTCCGTAAAGTGAAAACGACCATTGACCCATTCGATTAAAGCTACTCTGTGCAACTCCAAATCATCGGTCGTTGCATTGTAGCTTACCCGTTGTCCTGGTTTCATCTGGATGCGCTGCCCATGAGCGGATGTTGTAAAATCCACAGCTCCCTTATAAAGGGTCACTTCATGCTCACCCGTATCGTCGTGACTTACCACCTGGAAGACGGTACCCTTCACATCCACCATCGTCTCGCCTGCATAAACCTTAAAAGGTTGGTTATTCATCTTGCGGACGTCAAACACTGCTTGGCCGCTCATACTGACTACACGATGGGAGAGAAAGTCTGACTTATATCGAAGAGTCGCTCCCTTTTTCATCCACACCACCGAGCTATCGGGTAGGATGAACGTATGGCTATCAATGGCATAATACGAATGATCCACCACGGCTACAGTAGGGGCTACAACCTGTTGTTGATTCTTCAGCCACCATCTTCCACAAAAGAACACGAGTAGCACGGCTGCAACCGCTGCTCCACGCCAGAGTAGCCTAGTAAGTAGAATACGTTTCTTATTGAGGGTGTTACGGCTAATCTGCAGCCACATGCGTTCTCCTATCTCGCGAGAGCCTACAGGGTGTCCGATGTGATCCCACTGATGACGCATCCGTTGTTCGACATGCTCCTCTTCAGCTAACCTGAGCTGGGTAGTATGGTCTGCATGGCGGTCTTGCAACAGATGCGACTTCGACCGTTGCTGTTTTCCTTGATTGGTTATCATGCTACAATTGGGGTTGATTATTACTTCACTATTTTGAAGAAGTTGTTCTTAATGAACTTCACGCTACTGCGAGCGGTGTGGTCGAGCTTCACCTTCGAGCCAAGCACCTCGCCCTCTACCTGGTTGCGGCCAATGCGCACGTTGCGGCAATACTCCAAGGTGATACCCTCCTTACGGTGATGCGCAGGCTGATAAGTGGTGTTGCGAATCAGCTTGTTATCCAGGAAGGTAAGGCCATCTACCGAACGGGCATAAAGGATTGGATAGTCGAACAGATGGAAGGTGTTCCCCTCGATGCGGATGTTGCGGTGGAAGGGGTAACGCACGTCGGGAGCGGGTATCTCGGGATAGATGCTGATGATGGCCTCGCAGAACTGATAAGAGGAGGAGTTACAGGGATAGCGGAACTCGTTGCCACGGATGGTGACATCCTTCACGGCTCCCGACTCAAACCAGTAGTTGGCATCGCCAGCAATCAAGATGGCCGAGCCGCTGCTCTCAAAGACATTGTCCTCAATCACCACCTTACCCGGAGTGGAAACCAGCACACCACGGGCACGGCAGCTTCCGAAATGACAGTTGCGGATTTCTGCATCGGGCGTACAGCTGAGGTTCTCCAGCACGTTACCCTCCTGAATGCTTTCCGGGATGGGCTGACTGAACTCCACGATGAAGTCCTCTTTATTCACCACCTCGTACTTGGTGATGCTCCCCTGTCCTACGGTACGCATGGTCTTCGTCTCGATAAAGCCCACGGTCTCGCCTGCACGTCCCCACTCCATGCCGGCACTCATGTCCTGCATGAAGCGGCATTGCAAACGCGTTGGCGACAGCACCTTGACGATACGTGAGCAGGTGCCGTGGATGTTGATGGGGTCGTCCATCAACCCGGCAAAGCGGCAGCTGTCTATCATCACCTTGCCGCTGCAGCCCATCACATGGAAGCCGTCGTCGTGTCCACTCAGTACGCGATGCTTGGCTGCATTGGGTATCATATTCACGTCGAGGAAGGAGATGTTGCGGCAGTACTGCGACAGGATGCCCAGACCACCGGTGTGGTGTACGTTGATATGCTCCATCTTCACCTCTTCGCTATGGAAAAGGAAGATGCCGGCATGGTCGCGGCTGTTGTGACGAAGTACAATCAGGGTACCCACAGCTGGAAAGGGTGTAGGTTTGCCCTCGGGGTCGGTGAGACGCACTACGCTTTTTTTCAGTTCCTCCGCATGATAGCGCTTCCAACCCAGGTTATCCCCGGTATTGGGGCAGACCAGATGCGTATCGGGGGTAAACTGCATCATGCTCCAACAGACACTCTTCCACCCCTCACCTACGAAAGTGAGCTGATTGTTCTCGATGATATAAGGGTATTGCTCGGTATCAATCTCCACATCCATGTGCTGGGGCGAGCTGCCTACTACACGGCCCTGTGCCGTCAGAGGAATATCCCAGTCGATGGAGAAGTTGCGGAGCGTAATGTGCTTACAGCGATGCAGGGTAATGGGTTGCATACGGCCGTGCATGATGAACTCCGAGCCCTGTCCGTCGAGCGTCACTCCCTGCATCTCGTCGAGCAGGATGGCCAGAATCTTGGGATTGTTGTCGTAAGTGTTCGACTCAAAATACTCCCGCTCCGTGGCATGCGCCTCCCAAAAATCGTAGCGACCCTTCTCAAAGGTCAGTATCGCTTCGGGATGCTTACGGCATGCTTCGAGAGCCTGCTTGACGTAAGGCGTAGCATTTACACGACTGTTGGGCTTCAGTCCGAAGCTGTTGACCGAAACCACCGTAGCCTCGGCAGCCACCTGAACGGCAACCAGCAGCAAGGCCCATAAACTGAATAATCTGTTCTTCATGAGGTTGTTTTTAATCACAATATAAAAAAAGGTTTTGAATTAGGTTATTGAGTCACGCTATTGAATATGCATATTGACCTTTATTACCCGTAGAAAATAAATAATAATTTGCAATTTAACCCCACTATTAACCTTTGTAAACCATTCCAAGCTCTTTGCTATTGTTTTACCAAAAAGAATTCCTATCTTTGTGCCCAAATCGATGAGTGATTATGGAGAAGTACATCATATCCCGCTTCAAAGAGGGTGACGCTGAAGCCTTTGAAAGGATCTACCGCGCCTATTGGCCGAAGGTTTACTCCTTTGTGAGCCTCTACATCCGCTCTGCAACCGAAGTGGAGGATATGGTTCAAGAACTGTTTATCCATCTATGGGAAATTAGGGAAAAAATCGATGAGGAGCAGAGTTTTGAAGGTTTTCTCTTCATATCTACTCGCAATCTCATCTTTGCTCGTCAACGTAGTTCATTCAACGAGGTCTTTTTTGATTTGACTGTGCTCGAATCTACGGCAAGTGCTGTAGATGTGGAGGGGGAATTGTCGGCAGCCGACCTCTCTGAACAGATTGACCACCTCGTTAGCCAGCTCACGCCACGGCAACAAGAGGTTTATCGACTGAGCCGTCAGGAGCTACTCACCTATGCAGAAATTGCAAAACGACTGAACATTTCAGAACGCACCGTAGAGAAGCACCTCAGCGAGGTACTCCATTATCTTCGACAACACCTGATCTGCAAGAAGGATGCTTCACCTACTGCAAAGCATACAACGCCACCTCCATCCCTGATGTGGTTGTTGTTTTTGCTCAGCTAATGTACCGACAACTGCTGCTTTCTGGTACATATCCTTTTCTTCTCATTGGTAATTTGTATTCACCAGAATGAAAAAACGTTTTCATCGCTATGAAAATTTGTTTTCATCCAACTGTTCATCATTGATGCCTGTAGTTTAACGTTTTGGGTTGTAGTTTAACGTTTTTGGTTGACTACTTCAAGCCTTATTTTTAACGTGAGTTCGATGAATTCGAAATCAGTTCAGCTGTGTGTCTAAAGTACGTTGTATGCTGTTACATCATCATGAATCAGTCGTGAGCTGTAGCAGAAGATGCAAATAGCCTGATTATTCAACTGTTATGTTAACTTATTTTGAAAATCAACTCTCGATTCTGCAAAATGTACATTGCGCAGGTTGCTCCTCTGTTCGCATCAATTAGTCCTCTTTCGTATCATGAGAGGGGCTGAATGAAGGATAGGTGACAAGGTAGTAGGTCTAAGGTAAGTCTAAAGTAACTCAATAGTAAGTCTAAAGTAACTCTAATCCAGCTCTAATTCCAGATTAGAGTTAGATTAGAGTTTGATTAGAGAACGATTAGAGTTTGATTAGAGGTACAAACGAGCAGTTACCGAGGTGTCGTAAGGGAATAGGTTAAAATGTATTACCTATCCCTGCCCCCTTATCTCAAACGCTGCTTTTCGTCGAATTCACGTTATTTTTAAGGTTGGTTGACCCAGTTGAACATTTGACAAAAAATACTTCACACTTCACATTCCTTCGTAACACACTGATTTACAATATCGTACGATGTGAAGTTAAACAAATGACACCTCACACCACACTTCACGCCATTTACTTCACCAGCTTGAAGAAGTTGTTCTTGACAAACTTCACGCTGCCACGGGCGGTGTGGTCGAGCTTCACCTTCGAACCGAGCACCTCGCCCTCTACCTGGTTGCGGCCAATGCGCACATTGCGGCAGTACTCCAAGGTGATGCCCTCCTTGCGGCGGTGAGCAGGCTGATAGGTCGTGTTGCGAATCAGCTTGTTGTCCAAGAAAGTAAGGCCATCAACCGAACGGGCGTAAAGAATGGGATAATCGAACAGGTGGAACGTGTTCCCCTCGATGCGGATGTTGCGGTGGAAGGGATAGCGCACGTCGGGGGCAGGTATCTCGGGATAGATGCTGATGATGGCCTCGCAGAACTGATAAGAGGAGGAGTTGCAAGGATAGCGGAACTCATTGCCGCGGATGGTCACGTCCTTCACGGCACCCGACTCAAACCAATAGTTGGCGTCGCCAGCAATCAAGATGGCTGAGCCACTGCTCTCAAAAACATTATCCTCAATCACCACCTTACCCGGAGTAGAAACGAGCACCCCACGGGCACGGCAGCTACCGAAATGACAGTTGCGAATCTCCGCATCGGGCGTGCAGGTCAGGTTCTCTACCACATAGCCCTCCTGAATAGCTGTTGGAACAGGTCCGCTGAATTCCAGGATGAACTCCTCCTTGTTGACCTGCTCGTAACCGGTAATCACTCCCTGATCAATCGTCCGCATGGTCTTGGTCTCGATAAAGCCTACAGTCTCGCCTCTGCGCCCCCACTCCATACCGGCACTCATATCCTGCATAAAGCGGCATTGCAAACGTGTGGGCGACAGCACCTTGACGATACGTGAGCAGGTACCATGAATATTGATGGGGTCGTCCATCAACCCAGCAAAGCGGCAGCTGTCTATCATCACCTTGCCGCTACAGCCCATTACGTGGAAACCATCGTCATGGCCACTCAGCACGCGGTTCTTGGCTGCATTGGGTATCATGTTCACGTCGAGGAAGGAGATGTCGCGGCAATACTGCGACAAGATGCCCAGGCCACCGGTGTGGTGGACGTTGATATGCTCCATCTTCACCTCCTCGCTGTGAAAGAGGAAGATGCCAGCATGGTCGCGGCTGTTGTGGCGCAATACGACCAGGGTACCCGGTGCGGGGAAAGGCTCCTTGCCACTCATCTCGGAGAGGCGCACTACGCCCTTCTTCAACTCCTTGGCATCATAGCGCTTCCAACCCAAGTTATCCCCTGTATTGGGGCAGACCAGGTGCGTATCGGGGGTGAACTGCATCATGCTCCAGACGGTGCTCTTCCACCCCTCGCCCACAAAGGTGAGCAAGTCGTTTTCGATGATATAAGGGTATTGATCCGTGTCAATCTCCAGGTCCATGTAGGTAGATGAGCTGTTAATCACGCGGCCTTGGGCCGTCAGCGGAATATCCCAGTCGATGGAGAAGTTGCGTAGCGTGATGGCTTTGCAGCGATGCAGCGTGATGGGCTGCATGCGGCCGTGCATAATGAACTCCGATCCCTGTCCATCGAGCGTTACTCCCTGCATCTCATCGAGCAAGATAGCCAGAATCTTGGGATTGTTGTCGTAGGTATTCGACTCAAAATAGTCCCGCTCCGTGGCATGGGCTTCCCAGAAGTCGTAGCGCCCCTTCTCAAAGGTCAGTATCGCTTCGGGATGGTTACGGCACGCTTCGAGAGCCTCCTTGACGTAAGGCGTAGCATTCACACGACTGTTGGGCTTCAGGCCAAAACTATTGACTGAAATCACCGTAGCCTCGGCAGCCACCTGAACGGCAACCAGCAGCAAGGCCCATAAGCTAAAAAATCTATTCTTCATCATATTTTTCATATTAATAGTAGATTAAAAGAGAATCACATCCCCTTGGGGAGGGCAAAGATACTTCAGCGCTGTTCTTCCTATTTCTGAGCCTCGGCAATCTTGGCGTTGAGCAATTCTTGCTTTTGGCTGTCCCAATACTTGCAATCGAGTTCAAAGAAGGTGGACGTGTAGGGCTTGGTGAGCGGCGTTTTAATAATGACCACCTCAAACAGGCTGCTCACGTTGTCGAGACGGGCTATGAGTTGCTCGTGGTCCACAGCAGTAATGGTAGTTCCTGCGAGTGCCTTTTGCATATCGGCTTTGAGGCTGTCGATGCCCGGACAGATATCCTCGGTAAGGTAAGTGAGTTCCTTGTCTTGATAAACATGAGCATAAACATGGTTGCTATCATCAATCATCTGCTTTACGGCTCCGAGTACTTCGCTGTAGGGTTGCTCGGCGTAGAGCGTGGTGATGCCATCCTTGGCCTGAAGCGGATAGGCCATATCGGTGATGACGACCCAGTTGCGATGACCTAGAAGTGGCAGTTTATCCTGCAGAATAGTCTGCCAGCTGCATGTAGCAGCAGCAGTACCCTCTGCACAAGCGGGTTGTTGTAGATTGCAGCTATTCAAAAGCATCTGAGCGAAGATGCAAGTAAGTGGAAGTGATGTTTTCATACTATGATTAGTAATGGGTTATTCTATTATTACAAGTATATATTACAGGCAATCGCGCAGGATGGCTGCTATATCCTCTTCATACAGCGGCACCCAGGCCTGGTCAAGTCCCTCGTTGACTGCAATGTGATGCGCCATCTCGTCGATTCGACTGTCATCAATGCCTACAGCATGGAGTGTCATCGGGATACCGATACCCTCATAGAACGCATGAATGGCCTGTATGCTCTCCTCGGGAGTCGCTGTGCCAAACACGTGGCTACCAAACGACGTGATGCGCTCCACCACCTGTTCGTGCAGTTCACCCGTAGTGTGGTTCAGGATATAGCGCATCCAACGTGGCGTGACGATAGCAAGTCCCTCGCCGTGGGTGATGTCGTAGTGACCCGAGAGTGCATGCTCCAAGGCGTGCATAGGCCAGCCGCTCTCGGAGTTGCCCAGGGAGTAGATACCGTTGCAGCCCAACGTAGTGGCACAGAATATCTCAGCCCGGGCATCATAGTTCGTCGGCTCATCAAGCACCACCTTCACATTTTTAACCAAAGACTTCACCGCCCCCTCCATAAAGGCATCGTTCATCAGGATATGCTCTCCACAGAAGTACTGCTCCATGATGTGATTGATGCAGTCGGCCACGCCTGCTAATGTCTGTTTCACAGGAAGCGTGAAGGTGTATGTGGGGTCGATAAATGATACGGCAGGAAATACGAAGGGCGAAAAGTAGGCTAGCTTGTCGTTGGTCTCTGTGCGCGAAATCACTCCGCCCTGGTCATATTCCGAGCCTGTAGCGGCCAAGGTGATGATATCCACAATGGGTATGGCTTTGAGCGTGGGTGCCTTGCCCGTGACAACATCCCAGGGGTCTGCATCTGAACAGGCTGCACCGGCAATAGCCTTGGTGCAATCCAGTACACTACCTCCACCTACAGCGAGTAGGACGTCGATGGCGTGCTCCTTACATAGGCGTACCCCTTCAAGCACACTGGGATTAAACTTAGGATTCGGCTCGATGCCAGGCAATTCATATATTTCTTTGTCACTAAGCAGCGTCAACACCTGGTCGTAAAGCCCGCTGCGCTTGATACTTCCGCCGCCATAAGTGATTAATACCCTGTTGCCGAATTGCGCCATAACGCCTTGCAATTTCTCTGCTACCACGTTCTTACCAAAAATAAGACGCGTGGGTGTTTGATAATCAAAATTTTGCATAGTTATCTATTATTCTTTATGATTCATATTATTCAATCACAGACTATCTCTCTTTTTTCCGAAACAGCTTGGTCAATACAAAAACCAAAGCCAGCAAGAACATAAAGGCTACAGTGCGGTAGCCCAATATGCTGGAACCTAAATAGTCACTGTAGGGGAACATCTGGTCCAAAAGACAGGAGAAGTCCCAAATGGCAGAGCCTAGGGTCAGTGTGGACAGGATGAAGAGCAACGTATTGACCATCCTGTCGTTGGCTTCGTCCCGTCGTTGCTTTTCGCGTTCTATCACCTTGTCGAGCAATTCAAGCTCCTCACTGATGCAGAGGCCACGGTCTATGGCGCTTGCCATCTCCAGCGGCATGAAGTTGTAGGATATCTTATGAAAACGACATTGTTGGTCAAACTGATTAAAATCGCGTATCAGTTTGTAAATCTCAGAGTTCTCACCACCCAATGCCCCCAATAATCTCGTAATAGCCGAAGGCTGATCCATCATCACAGCGCGCAACTGCTTGTTTAATCTGAAGAGAAAACACTTCACGAAAAGTGCATGTATATAAATCAAGGTGAAGTAACTCGTAATCCAGTTCTCAACCAACCATGCGGGAGCGTTGGTAGCCTGAATGGTAAACGTATCCAGCAGACTCAGGGCCTGCCAGTTACGAAAAATGGATAAGCGGCTCTCCTCCATCACCTTCTGCAGGTAGATGTCAGCCGGGGAATAGTCATCGATGCCTGTGGTGACTTTGGACACCGACCCTAGTTGAAACAACAGCAACTCGCTGTTTTCATACACCGTATGATGGCTATCCCCTCCACTAACCTTCTCATTCACTACTTGGTATATTCTTAACTTATTGCCATTCTCAACCAGTGCCGAGATGGAGGAAAGCGGATTGTTGACTGAGAGGTCGTACACGTTTTTAATCGGATGAAGGGCCACCTCTACGAAGGAGTTATGCGTCCCATCCTGATAGGAATCTATCATTCGGAGCGAAGAGAGCACAGCCGTTACCTCATTCAGGTCAGCCACGGTCATCTGGATGCAGACGGAGAAGAGCGTCATCCCCATTGGCATCTGGTAAACAGCCAATTCATCCACATGATAGCTATATTGACTGTCGCGAAAAGGTAGCAGCAGTTCGCTGTCAACCTGCTTCTTCATCATGATACAGCGATTGGAGAAGAAGTCAATCAACTCAGCATAGAACATACGCTTCAGTGATACAATCTCCGTATCATCGAATTGCCAAAGATTCCACTGTTCCTGAGCGAGTTGCTGAGGTGTCACCTCTTTATCACGATGGAAATGTCCACAAAGGTAGGCTGTCAGTTCATACATGGTTTTACTGCTGTTAGGGTTCAAAAAAAATGCGGCATACCCCCCACTTTAACTCGTCATAAAGTGAAGAATCTGCATTAACATCGGCAAAATTAATAAAAACAACTTAGAATCTATCCATCGTACCATAAAAATCCCCTATATTTGCAATAAAATAGCTACAATACTTATTCATATTGACCTTTTTACTGATGGAGAACCTACTCTACAACCTACGTGATGTAACCCAGATGCCCTATACGCTAAGCCATCCGCTTGAGCAGGCTCATGCTGCTTATTGCGAAGGGAAGTATGGCAGGGCCATGAATCACCTGCTCGATTTTTTCGAGGTTTCAGTTCCATTCTGTTCCTATATCTTCTTGCGCTTACTGCAGCAAGAGGCTGCAACTCAATCAACCATTTTGCCCGTCTTAGAACAATTTATCAACCGCATTGATGCGAAGCGTCCGCTCTCTTTTGGTGATTGGCTCAACGACCTGTTTACCCCCTTGCTGTCTGCCGCCATCAAGCATCTACCCGACGACCCACTCTCCAGCAGTTTCTCCGCTACTATCTACATAAAAAGGCGCAATATACTGCTTGGGTCGAAGAGCATGCCCAGCATCGTACAGATAAGAAATGAGTATCGTGGTCACTCCACCACCTTGTCTGAAGAGATTTACCATGGCGTTGACGACCTGTTGCTACCTCGCGTCAGCGCCATGATTGAGGCGCTCATGCCGTTGTCCAAGTGCAGGTACGACATAGGCCAGGGTCACTATAAGATAGACTTCGCCATGACGGGCAAGCGGATTGACCTCTACCCCTTGGTGTTCTGCAACGAACGCGACTATCGCTACGTACTCCAGACACTGAAGGATGAACAGACATGCTACATGGCTTCGAATGAGAATGCAGTAACCTACATCTCTGACCACATGAATGAGGCCATAGATAAAACATTCCAAGAGATTGTACCTTCTTTCGACATTGCGAAGGATAAAAACTGGGCAGAAATCAAGAAATGCATGCAGACCGCCTCAACCACCTACCTGGAGCGAGTCTATGCGGAAAAGAAATACAACGAGGAGCTCTTTGTTGAGCGTCAGGAACTGACGGACACGCTTCATGATTTCCATCGTAGCGACAAGACACTCTACCCACTGATTGGTGAGGCTGGACAAGGTAAAACCACGCAGTTGGCCTACTGGACCGAACAACTGATAGGCCGGGACATGCCGGTATTGACATTGGCTGCCTCTGACTTCTCATTCGTCAGTCTGGACCTTTCGATTAAATCGATGTTTGGATACAATAACAGAAAGGACATCAGACGCCTGATGGACAATATCCACAGCAAGGCTCACGCCAACAACCAAGATGTCTATATCTTTATTGATGCGCTGAACGAGTGCCTACACTACGCCGAAGAGGATGAGAGTGAAACTGAGGGGCCATTACTACTCTATAAGGCGTTATGCAGGATATTCATCAGCCAGGAATATTCGCGATTCAAGCTGCTCTTTACATGCAGAAATTTTACTTGGGCCAACCTGATTGTACCCCATACCGAGTCTCAAACCTCTTTCCTGTTCACACCAAAGAATCACATACAGGTAAGGGGATTCAATGACAAGGATGCCGCCAAGGCATACGGTATTTACCAACAGCTCTACCAGATGCGTACACCCTACGAACAACTCGATGCCCGGGTAGCACTCCGTCTACGTGATCCACTGACATTAAAAATCACATCAGGCATATTCCTCGGCAAGGAACTTTCAGATCAGCCCGACTGTTACACCTCCATAGCCCTTTACAATCAGCTGTATGAGGAGATTGGCAACTCCTACGCAGGAAACCGCCAAAGACGACTTCTCGATTTGCTAGGTTCTGCCCTACTCGATGCCTATCTCCATGGTGAGGCCAAAGACTGCCTGCCGGTAGAAGAAATCAAGCAAGCAATAAGTGATACCCGTTCGCCCTTGCATGAACTGGCTTTGCTGATGTACCGCAAGGATGGCGTGAGCATCGCCTACGCCGAGCTGCTTCACAAGGCTGAACGGCCCGTACTGAAAGAGATGGAACGCCAAAACCGTGAAGGCAGTCAGCTCTATGTACAATTCATCTACGAACGCTTTTTAGAGTACGTTATGGGCAGGGCTTTTTTGTGTAGGCATACCACCC
Organism: uncultured Mediterranea sp.; assembly: GCA_945879145.1. Lineage (GTDB taxonomy): Bacteria > Bacteroidota > Bacteroidia > Bacteroidales > Bacteroidaceae > Bacteroides. Next base: position 49,622 of record CAMCUZ010000005.1, on the reverse strand, counting down.
TGCAGGCAAGCGATTTCTGCGAAGCCATTGGAAAAGGGAACATCAACGTTGTATTCCTTGGTGCCATGCGCAACGCATTAATCATGACATCGCTTCAAGAGGGGAACTTCAACGTACTGGTTGAGTTGGCCCGCGAATGGGGTGATAACATGAATATCATGTCGCTCGTTAATGACACCATGAGCACCCTCATTATTGAGAACTACGAGGAGGAACTATTCACCCTCATACCGCGTCTGATTCACAGCAGCAACGAGGCAGCTGAAGATGTAGCAGCGTTCAATGCCGTAGTCCATGCCATACAAAACAATGCAGCTGACTCTGCAATCATCGAGCGCCACAAGATACTCTCCGTAAAGCTGGCCCCAGTGATGCGCCTCAAAAAGCTGGCCTCCGTCAGCCTCATCAACGGCATGCTACTCTCCGACTTCTACAACGAGAATCTCTACACCCATGATGCGCTCGCCCTATTGTGGACCATCATTACCGACGAAATCTATGATGTGAAGAATGATGCCTGCATGTATATCTATTACCTGTCAAAACGAACATACACCAATGGGCATATCCCGCTGAAGGATAACCTGACAGTGAGGATTGTAAAGCAAATCTATTTGAACATCAAACGCGGTAACCTGCTATACAATGTGGCATCGCGTAAAGCCCGAACCCGCATGTTCACACTGATTGAGACATCAACTCGACTTGCCGTGCTGATGCTAATCGACAGCATGCTAGCTGAAGAAGAGGCAGAAAAAGCCGACCAAACGATAGCATCCGACATGCTTGCTGAAATGAAAGGATTGTTCCGCTATCTCACCTGCAACCTCTATCTCGTCAAGGGCATCCTGCCTTTCTTACAGGTAGTAATGAAAAAACAGGTTACCTTTCAGACAGATTACGTAAACAACGCATTGGAATATCAGACCTTTTGGGAAAAAGATACATTCCGTAACATTGAATACAATGGTACTAGCTGGCAGCCGAACGACATCACAGAGCTGATGAAGTTCTGCTGCTTCCACGTTGAGCAGCAAGAGCTGACCTCCCTGGGGCAACAAGCACCGGCTGAACGAATAGCCGCCCAACGCCGCGACGAGGAAGCCTGGCACGCTATGCACGAGAAGTTGCTTTCAGCTTACCAGAGTGGAGACTCGCTAAGTTTCTTCGTTATCGAACGCATTATGATCATCATGGGTGTTTGCAACTGGGACCATGTAGCCCATGTAGTCAGGAGTTTCTTCTGTGACGAATTCCGTAAGGTGAAGATGTTCGACTACGCCCAGATGTCCATCCTTTACACCCTCTACCAGATTGCCCTGAAGTCAAAGGGATACAATCAAGAATTACTCGAGATTTACACCAAAGAAGCAGTGGACTGGACCCGCCGATTGCGCGGACTCTTCAAGGGACATCACAGCGACAAAGCCAACGCTACGGGCAAATATAAGCGAAATCTGATGAGTTGGTACTCAGCTGTCTATTGCACCTATGCCGGCCAGTGTGGTCAACTGGAGGGAGATTCACGTTGTGTGCCTGCCTTCTATGACTTGATTGACGAGGCAATAAACCAGAATGACCGAGAACTTCTCATCCACCTCATCGACAATATCATGGAATTAGTCACCGATATGGGCTACTACAATCTGGCCCTCGACCTGCTCAAGTATATCATGGTGCGCTATGACAGCAATGAGAAAATTGAGCTCATTGACCGCGTCCCCCTTGACCGCAAGGGTATTTACGAGTATGGCATTGTCAAACTGATAGGCAACGTGCTTAGCACAGCAAAAAGCTATTGCCCCGAGCGGGTGAATAGCTTCATACAGCGAGAACTCTCGGCATTGCCCTTCCCCGGCATAAGCTCCTATCAAGAGAGCATCCTCAACTACAACCCCAGTGGTGAGAGCTTACAGGACGTGTTGACACATAAGTTTGGCAACTTCCTGACATACGCGCTACTGAACGTCCGTCCAGTAGATGACTTCTCTATCGAGGCTATAGGTGCCGTCACCCGATCGCGTAACTCGTTCGCCTGGTTTGAACAGGTGGTCAAAATCTTAATCAAACATTTATTCCAACCATAACATCGAACTACAAATAGCACATGAAGCGTATGATTAGTATGACAATCATTATTGTATGCTCCTTGGTAGTCATCTACGTAGGAAGCATCTTTGTTCTCTCATTCTTCTACCCTCGCGGCTACGACAAGAGCATGATGAGTGGCAGAAGCATCATCGGGCACAGAGGCGGAGCTGGCATGGGAACTGAGAACTCCCTAACCTGTCTAAAAATGGGGATAGAAAGTGGCGCTGATATGATTGAGATAGATATTCATCAGAGCAGTGATGGAACCTTAGTGGTATGCCACGACCCAACGGTAAACCGCACGACAGACGGGAAAGGCACCATTGCAAAGATGACTTACCAAGAGATATCCCGCTTACGCATAGTCAACAAACAGGGAGTGCGCACCAGTGACCATATTGCTACGTTTGACGAAGTGCTATCACTATTTGAACAAGAGCGAAATAATGGGAGCCAGATTCAGTTGCTTGTGGAAATCAAGTACCCCTACAAGCATGCATACGACGGCATTGAGCAGAGAATGCTTGACCTCATTGACGCGCATAACGCAAGGAACTGGGTGATTGTGCAGTCGTTCGCCGATGAAGTGATTGAAAAAGTTCATCAGCTTGCTCCAGACATAAGAGTCGAAAAATTGCTGATAGGTAAGTTACCCCTCCTTCCATACATCATAGATGGTCTGCGCCTGACGCATTTCAGCTATGAAAAGTATCACTACGTAGCCTCCTTCAACTGCTACTACCGCTCACTCAACCATCAGTTAATCAAAGAAATCCATCAGCACGGCAAAGAAGTCAAGATGTGGACTTTAGATGGAGTTGATGCACCACAGATGGACATTGACGGCATCATCACAGACCGGCCAGACCTCTGGTGCAAAGAGCGGAAATAGGAGCTGTTATACCCTTAAATTCTTGATTCAAAATAAGTAGGTTTATATCAATTCGATAATAACGCAACTTCCTGCCTACAAACTGCATCACAATCTTGTGGAATGGAGTGCCCTGACGGATAGCCACCAGACCGCCCTGTTATTTTTAGATCAGGCATTGATGTGCAAAGTCGCATGATTATTCTGAATTGCGCAAGTATCAAGCCCAAGAATGGCATTTGACGGAAAGAATTTCGACTCGCTCTTTGTTATTCGCGCGATTTGCATTACTTTTGTAGCCCGAAACAAATTTTATATTATGGCAAAAGATAGTCAAGTGATATTCGACCGTCAGACGGTGGAGTTTGTAACCGTGGGTGCGGAGTACTGCAAGTGGATCGAGCAGGCTGAAGGCACACCGAGGCGGCAACTTGTGGACGTGGCCCTCAAGTTACTCCCCCTGCTCTACCTCAAGGCATCCATGCTCCCCGCATGTGAAGTGATAGGCGATGAACCGCTGGAAACCTTCGTAACAGAAGAGAGCTACGAAGTGGTGCGCCTTACCCTGGCCGACATCCTGGCTGATCGCGATGACTACCTGGACGTATTCGTGAGCGACATGAAGTACAGCGACCAACCTATCACCCGATACATCTCCGAGGACCTAAGTGATATCTACCAGGACGTCAAAGACTTTATCTGCCTCTTTCAGTCGGGCCTCAACACGGTGATGCACGATGCGCTGGCCACCTGCCAAGAGAACTTCCGCCTCTATTGGGGACAGAAACTGGTCAACACGCTACGTGCCCTCCACGAGGTGCGCTATGCCTCTACTGAAGAGGAAGAGGATTTTCCAGCCGATGAGATCGACGATGACCTGAAACCATACCTTACAGCTGACGACGATGATTACCATACAACGAACGATTGATAAAGCCACCGTCAACGAGCTGCCGGTAGTGGCTTTTGAGGGAGAGATTCACCTGGTCAACACGCCGCAGCAAGCGGAGCATGCGGTGAACTTCCTCAAGCAGTTTCCCCTGCTGGGTATCGACACGGAGACACGCCCCAACTTCAGCCGCGGACAACAACACAAGGTGGCCCTGCTGCAAATCTCGGCTCAGGAGCATTCCTTCTTATTCCGACTTAACTTGACAGACTTGACGCTACCCGTCATCTACCTGCTCGAAAACCCCTCCATCACCAAGGTGGGTCTCTCGCTGCACGATGACTTCACGATGCTTCACCGCCGCGCCCCCTTCGAGCCGCGAGGCATCGTGGAGCTACAGGAGAAAGTCAAGCTCTTCGGCATTGAAGAGCTCAGTCTGCAGAAAATCTATGCCATCCTCTTCGGGCAGAAAATCTCGAAGAGCCAGCAACTGAGCAACTGGGAAGCTAAAGAACTCACCCTGCCCCAACAGCGTTATGCAGCCACCGACGCCTGGGCCTGCCTGCAGATTTATCACCGGCTGCTGCGCCTCAAGGAGGAGGGGATTTGTATTAGTGATTAGTGTTTAGTGATTAGTGATTAATTCTATAATATAATAATGTATAAGATTGTACTGAAACGAGGCAAGGAGGAGTCGCTCCAGCGGTTTCACCCGTGGGTATTCTCTGGTGCCATTGCCCGCATAGAGGGCGAGCCCGAAGAGGGCGAAGTGGTAGATGTCTATACCTCACAAGGGGAGTTTATCGCCAAAGGCCATTGGCAAATTGGCAGCATTGCCGTACGCGTGCTCTCATTCCATGCTGATGAGGCGATTGATGCGGCCTTCTGGCAGCGCCGATTAACCACAGCCTATGCCATGCGACAGCATATCGGCATTGCGGCCCGAAACGACAACAACACCTACCGACTGGTACATGGCGAGGGCGACAACCTACCGGGACTCGTCATCGACATCTATGCCCGCACAGCCGTGATGCAAGCCCACTCTGCAGGTATGCACCTGGTACGCATGGAGATTGCGGAAGCTCTCAAGAAGGTGATGAATGGGGCTATTGACAACATCTACTATAAATCGGAAACCACCCTGCCCTTCAAGGCCGACCTCTATCCTGAGAATGGATTCTTGCAGGGCGGTAGCACAGACAACGTAGCTACGGAGTATGGCCTGCAATTCCATATTGACTGGCTGAAGGGACAGAAAACCGGTTTCTTTGTGGATCAACGGGAAAACCGATCCCTGCTGGAGCGTTATGCCAAAGGCCGCTCGGTACTCAATATGTTCTGCTACACAGGCGGTTTCTCAGTTTACGCCATGCGCGGTGGAGCCAAACTGGTTCACTCGGTGGATAGCTCGGCCAAGGCTATCGACCTAACCAATAAAAACATCGCCCTTAACTTCCCTGGCGATGAACGCCACGAGGCCTTTGCCGAAGATGCCTTTAAGTACCTCGACCGTATGGGCGACCAGTACGACCTTATCATCCTCGACCCACCTGCCTTTGCCAAGCACCGCGACGCCCTGCGCAATGCGCTTCAAGGCTATCGCAAACTGAACGTCAAGGCCTTCGAGAAGATTAAACCCGGCGGCATCCTCTTTACCTTCTCCTGCTCGCAAGCCGTAAGCAAGGAGAATTTCCGCACGGCAGTATTCACCGCTGCTGCAATGACAGGGCGCAGCGTACGCATCTTGCACCAGCTGACCCAGCCAGCCGACCACCCTGTCAACATCTACCATCCAGAAGGCGAATACCTTAAAGGGCTCGTCTTATATGTAGAATAGCAAGTTCAAACCGTCTAAAAGTATAATTAGTGTTAACGCAATGCATTTTTTCAGACATTTATTATGTTATATAACATAAAACCCCTACTTTTGCATCGTGTTTTTCATGGTATTAGATTTAAGGTTAATAAAGATTGGGTGTCTGGGATAGATACCCTTCTTTTTTTGTATCTATCTAAAGAGCGATTTTTCAGCATAAAGATTGTGCATTTCCTTTTTTTTCTCTATTTTTGTCGGTCGAAATAAAGCAATAGCCCATGAATCTCAAAACACGCTTAATCGTGATGAACTTCCTGCAGTTTGCCGTATGGGGTGCCTACCTCACCTCGATGGGAAGTTACCTCGTCACCATTGGTATGGCGCAGCAAATAGGTCTGTTCTATGCCATGCAAGGTATAGTCTCCCTCTTTATGCCGGCACTGCTCGGCATCGTGGCCGATCGCTGGATACCGGCCCAGAAGATGCTTTCGCTCAGTCACCTTCTCTCGGCCCTCTTTATGGGTTCAGCAGGGCTGTATGGAATGATGCAAGGAGCTGACGTCCAATTCCATATTCTGTTTACTCTCTATGCGTGCGCTGTAGGCTTCTATATGCCTACGCTGGCATTAAGCAACTCCGTAGCTTACAACGCCCTGGAGCGAGCAGGTTTAGACACCATCAAGGCTTTCCCCCCCATACGCATCTTCGGCACCATCGGTTTTATCTGCTCCATGTGGGTGACCGACTTGATGGGTTGGCAGGCCAACTACAGCCAATTCATCTCCTGCGCTGTCATTGGCATCCTGTTCAGCGGGTATGCCTTGACCTTACCGGCTTGCCCTGTAAACAGCGAAAAAGGAAAGAGTCTCTCCGAAGCATTGGGACTAAAGGCCTTCAGCCTGTTTAAGCAGCGCAAGATGGCTCTTTTTTTCCTCTTCTCCATGTTACTGGGTGTGTCGTTGCAAATCACCAATGGTTTTGCTAATCCCTTTATCAGCAGCTTTGGCAGTATCGCTGAATATGCCGACACCTTCGGTGTAAAGCACGCCAATATCTTGATTTCTCTTTCGCAAATTTCTGAGACCCTCTGCATCCTGCTCATACCCTTCTTTTTAAAGCGCTTTGGCATCAAGCAGGTGATGTTGATAGCCATGCTGGCCTGGGTACTCCGCTTTGGTCTGTTTGGCACAGGCAACCCTGGTAGCGGCGTATGGATGTTTATACTGAGCATGATTGTCTATGGCGTGGCTTTTGACTTCTTCAACGTCTCTGGTTCGCTCTTTGTAGATAAGGAGGTGAATAAGGAGATCCGTTCGAGCGCACAAGGTCTTTTCGTCTTCATGACCAACGGTTTAGGCGCCACCATCGGCACGCTGAGTGCACAGGCTGTGGTCAATCACTTTGTTGTGGCACCAGCTGGTCTGGAGCAGACAACCCAATGGCAGACCTGCTGGCTCATCTTCGCAAGTTACGCCCTTGTGGTGGCCGTGCTGTTTGCTCTTTTCTTCAGATACAAACATGTTCCCCAATCCTAATGTTTAACCCTAGTCGATAAACTCAATATGCACCTGTTCTACACTCCTGATATTGCTCATAGCCATGAGTTGCCTGCCGATGAAGCAGCTCACGCCTTGCGTGTACTCCGTCTGCAACCCGGCGATGAGGTGCGCCTAACCGATGGACAAGGCGGTTTCTACCATGCCCGCATCAGCGAGTGCAACCGCAAGCGCTGTATGGTGGAGGTGATAGAGCAAGAAGAACAGGCACCGCTGTGGAGGGGTCATCTCCACCTAGCCCTGGCCCCCACTAAAAACATGGACCGCATGGAGTGGTTGGCCGAAAAGGCTACTGAGATAGGTTTTGACGAGCTCACCTTCTTGAACTGCCAATGGAGCGAACGACGCATCGTTAAGGGGGAACGCATTGAGAAAATCCTCATATCGGCCATGAAGCAGTCGCTCAAGGCCCGCCTGCCCAAGCTGAACGACATAACCGATTTCGCCCAGTTCGTCAAACAACCCGTCGGTGGACAGAAGTTCATTGCCCATTGCCACGAAGGAGAAAAGAGCCCCCTGCGCCAAGCTTTGCAACCCGGACAGGACGCCTTGGTGCTGATTGGCCCAGAGGGTGACTTTAGCCCTGATGAAGTGGCTTTGGCCGTTGCAGAAGGATTCACGCCAGTCACACTAGGCCACACCCGGCTGCGCACCGAAACAGCAGCCCTCGTAGCAGTACACTTGATGAACCTGGCACACAGCACCCCATAATAAGCTAAGTATGATTTACTTTTACCAATTTTCTCTTAACTAAAAAAATTATTGTATTATGAAACCAACTCTTTTCTTACTCGCTGCCGGAATGGGCAGCCGCTACGGAGGTCTGAAACAGCTCGACGGTCTGGGTCCTCATGGTGAAACCATCATGGACTACTCCATCTATGATGCTATTCATGCTGGATTCGGTAAACTGGTATTCGTCATCCGCAAGGACTTCGAACAGGATTTCCGCGACAAGATCATCTCTAAATACGAGGGTCACATCCCCTGCGAATTGGTATTCCAGGCCCTCGACAACCTGCCCGAAGGCTTCACCTGCCCCGAGGGCCGCACGAAGCCTTGGGGTACGAACCACGCCGTAATGATGGGTGAAGGCGTAATCAACGAGCCATTTGCCGTAATCAACTGCGACGACTTCTACGGACGTGACACCTACCGCGTGATGGCTGAGTTCCTGAGCAACCTGCCCGAAGGTGCCAAGAACACCTACGCCATGGTAGGTTTCCGTATCGGCAACACGCTGAGCGAAAGTGGTACAGTTTCACGTGGTCTCTGCACTACCGACGAAAACAAGCTGTTGCAATCGGTTGTAGAGCGCACCAAGATTGAGCGTAGGGAGGGCGAAGTGAAGTACATTGACGACAATGGTGAATGGGCTGTAACTCCCGAAACAACTCCCGTGAGCATGAACTTCTGGGGCTTCACTCCCGACTATTTTGCTTACAGCAAGGAGTTCTTCAAGGGTTTCTTGAGCGACCCGAAGAACATGGAGAACCTGAAGAGCGAATTCTTCATTCCGCTGATGGTAGATAAATTGATTAAGGATGGCACGGCTACGGTGAAGGTGCTCGACACCACGAGCAAATGGTTTGGCGTAACCTATCCCGAAGACCGTCAGAGCGTGGTGGAGAAAATCCAGGCTTTGATTGACGCTGGCGAATATCCTGAAAAGCTGTTCTAATCCACAGAACATAGAAAAAACAGAGGCACAAAGCAAAACTTTATGCCTCTGTTTTTCTATCTATGCATGAGGAAAATTAAGGTTCGTCAATAATCAACGAATGGAAATCAATCAATCCCCTCATCGCCGTCTCTTCAATCTTATCAACGGTCACTCCAAACTCCTTGGCCACATCACGTAAAGAATCAGCATAACGGTAAGCCAATGAGCCAACGAAGCGTGTAGAATAGCTCTGGTAGTCATACTGACGGATGTTACGATGGAAGAAATCGAAGAAACTGCTTGTAACCAAATTCGCCACATAATCCACCCCCATGTAATCAGCCAAAAAGTAAGCCACCGAAGCAAGGTAGCGGTTGGGGAATGGACGGTTGTAAACTGACTCCATGATATCATTGGGCGTGGTACGGAACTTGTCGAGGAAGTCGCTGGTCACACCTGCCGGCGAGAGTCCCTTCAGTACATCACTCAAAAATTTCTTGCCAATCACAGCTCCGCTTCCTTCATCACCTAGGATATATCCACCAGGACGGACGTTCTTAACGATAATCTTCCCGTTATAAAAACAGGAGTTTGAGCCCGTACCGAGAATACAGGCAATGCCCGCCTCCGTTTTAAAAAGACCACGAGCTGCTGCCAGCAGGTCACTCTCCACCTGAATCGGCGTCTTGAATTGGGCCACCAGCGAAGCACCAAGCGTATTACGCTTCTCCTGCGAATTACACCCTGCACCATAATAATGCACCTGCTCCAGTTTCTTCTTGAAGAATACTTCAGGCAACCCCAAACGCACACTTCTACTAATCTCTCTGCGAGTCTGAAAATAGGGATTCAAGCCCTCCGTAAAGGCATGCTGAATCAGTTGCTGATCTTCAACCAGCGCCCATTCCGTACGTGTAGAACCACTTTCAACAATCAACTTCATAGCCTTGGATTTTCAATTTGGTCACAAATATAGAGTCATTTTTTGAATTTTCTACACTCTTTTTTGAAAATAATATTATTTAACTATTATAAGAGTTCACCCATACGCTATTTATAAAGGTAAGAATAGCAAAAAGAGGGTCAATTATCTGTGAATTAAAATATATAATACAAAATATATATAAACAAATGTATCTGATTTTAAAAACAATCACTATATTTGTTGCGGATTTAACCAACACAATTGGTGTTATGCAGAAACTGGTTATTTTGATTATGATAGCATCCTTATGGATGATGCCTAACGTACATGCTCAGCGGGTGGTAATGGGCGACGAGCAGACCGACATCTACCTCCCCCTCCTGCAAGGCAAGCGCATCGCCCTCTTCTCCAATCATACAGGCATGATAGGAGACAAGCATCTGCTGGATGTTCTCCTGGAGCAGGGTATCGATGTGGTGGCCATCTTCTCGCCTGAGCATGGGTTCCGCGGAAAGGCTGATGCAGGCGAAAAGGTATCGAGCTCAGTGGATGCCCAAACGGGGGTGCCCATCCTCTCGCTCTACGACGGCAAAAAGCAGCGTCCCGACGAGGCCACAATGCGGAAGTTTGATATCCTGATGGTTGACATTCAGGATGTGGGGCTACGCTTCTACACCTACTACATCACCATGTATCGCCTGATGGATGCCTGCGCACAATACGGCAGGAGGGTGCTCGTGCTCGACCGTCCCAACCCGAACGGCCATTACGTAGATGGTCCGATACTCGACATGAAGTATAAATCGGGCGTAGGCGCCCTGCCTATCCCCATTGTGCATGGCATGACGCTCGGCGAACTGGCCCAGATGATCAATGGCGAAGGATGGCTTACGGCCTCGCGTGTGGTCCCCCTCACCGTCATTCCCTGCAAGAACTACACACACCAGACCCTCTATGTACTCCCTATTCCCCCAAGCCCTAACCTGCCCGATATGAAGTCCATCTACCTCTATCCATCCACCTGCTTCTTCGAGGCTACACAAGTCAGCCTGGGACGAGGAACGGAGAAGCCGTTTCAGGTATATGGTCACCCCGACATGACGGGCTACAGCTACAGCTTCACGCCACGCAGCCTTCCCGGGGCCAAGAATCCCCCACAACTCAACAAGCGCTGCTATGGTGTGGACCTCAGTGGGATGAGCAACGAGGAGATCTGGAGACGGGGTGTGGATCTGACCTATCTGATCGATGCCTACAGGAACTTGAACTGGGGCGACCACTTCTTCAGCGCCTTCTTCGAACTGCTGGTAGGCACTGACTACGTACGCCGGATGATTGTGCAAGGGTGCAGCGCCGACGAAATCAAAGCCTGTTGGCAAGGGGATGTGGAACGCTTCAAGACGCAGCGTAAGCCCTACCTGCTTTACGAAGACAACGAGGAAAACGAATGGATAAAAGATAAAAATTAAAAGCGAACAACCCAATGACTCCCTGGATTATTCTTTTCACCATAGTTTGCTACTTCGCCCTGTTGTTTCTCATCTCCTGGGTGACGGGACGAAAGGCCGACAATGCCGGTTTCTTCACAGGCAACCGCAAGACTCCTTGGTACATGGCGACCTTTGCCATGATTGGTGCCAGCATCTCGGGAGTCACCTTTATCTCTGTACCCGGAGCGGTAGGGACAGGAGGGTACGCCTACATGCAGATGGTGCTAGGCTTCTTTGTGGGCTCCATGCTGGTGGCCTGGCTGCTTATCCCAATGTTCTACCGAATGAACCTCGTGAGCATCTACGGTTACCTGGAGAGGCGCTTCGGCTTGGCCACGTACCGCACGGGAGCTTGGTTCTTCTTTGTATCCAAGATGCTGGGAGCCTCCGTACGGTTCTTTGTAGTCTGCGTCGTGCTTCAGACGCTGGTCTTTGCCCCGCTGAGCATCCCCTTCTCCTTGAACGTGGTGTTGACCGTAGCCCTCATCTGGCTCTACTCTTTCCAGGGAGGAGTGAAGTCACTCATCTGGACCGACTCACTCAAGACACTTTGTCTGATACTGTCTGTCGTTTGCTGCATCGGCTTCATTGCCTCGAAACTCGACCTAACATGGACAACCTTGCCAGCTGCCGTAGCCGATCACCCCACCAGCAAGCTGTTTTTCCTAGATGATCCCAACGATGGACGATATTTCTGGAAGCAGTTTATCGCAGGAATCTTCATGATCATCGCCTGCACAGGACTTGACCAAGACTTAATGCAACGCACCTTGAGCTGCAAGAACCCACGCGAGGCGCAAAAGAATATGGTAGTGAGCGCAGGAGTTCAAATCTTCGTCATTGGTCTCTTCCTCGTACTCGGCACGCTGCTCTACCTGTACGCCGATCGCTTCATGCCCACCGCGCAGATGAAAGGCGATGCCCTGTTTGGCGCAGTAACCTGGAGTGAACAGTTTCCGCTCTTCATCGGTATTCTGTTCATCGTGGGACTGATTGCCGCCGCCTATTCGGCAGCGGGTTCCGCATTAACCGCACTGACCACCTCGTTCACCATCGACATCCTCCGCGCTGACGAGAGGCAAAATGAACGAGACCTTACGCTGACCCGAAAGCTGATTCACTTCATCATGTCGCTCCTGATGGTCATCACCATTGTGGTGTTCTACGAGCTGAATGACGACAGCGCCATCAATGCCGTATATAGCCTTGCCGCCTACACCTACGGTCCCATCCTGGGCCTGTTCATCTTCGGTCTGGCTTGCAAGCGGGCTGTACGCGATGCCTACGTGCCTGTGGTGGCCATAGCCGCGCCGCTGCTGAGCTATATCCTGAAGCGCAACAGCGAGGCCTGGTTGGGTGGTTACCAAATCAGCTTTGAACTACTCCTTATCAACGCACTCATCACCGCAGCCGGCCTCTGTCTGCTGATAAAAAAGAAGCAAAAGATATGAAACACCTCACCCTCTTCCTCCTAACCATGCTTTTCCCAGGATACCTGACCCTGCAGGCCCAAGGGATAACGGAACCTGTACGCCTGCAGATGGAAAAGTTTCTTGACGAGATAGCTGCCCGCGAAGTGGCCATCGGCCCTATCCACATCGATTCGGTGGCCACCGAAGGCAAGGAGTTGCAGCTATTTGCCAACATGAACTGCTCCTACATCCCCTTCCGTGAGGAGAATGTGGCTGAAATCTATGAGCGTCTGCGGAAGTTGCTCCCCTCAAAATATGGCAAGATAACCTTGATAACCAATGGGCGCAGCATTGAAGAGCAGATTCCGCTGGCCCTCCGCACGGTCCAAAAGGGCAAGGGAAAGCGGAATAAAGCCATCCGCTGGGCACCTGAGGGAGGTAATCAGCTGGTAACACGCACGGACGCTCCCTGGCATGCTCCCCAGGGATTGGAGGGTCGCCACATCGCCCTCTGGCAGAGCCACGGCTGGTACTACGAGAAAAAGCTGGACCGCTGGGAGTGGCAACGGGCACGCATCTTCCAAACCGTAGAGGACCTCTACACGCAAAGCTATGTCCTCCCATTCCTGGTACCCATGCTGGAACATGCAGGAGCTAATGTGCTCTTACCCCGCGAGAGAGATACGCAGAAGCACGAAATCATCGTCGATAACGACGGATCACTCGATGCGCAATCCACCTATATCGAGCATCAAGGAGCCAAGCGCTGGAGCCAAGGCCAAGGTGAGGGGTTTGCACAGAAGCAGTGGAGCTATTCCGGCTTTGAGAATCCCTTCAAGATGGGCTCTTACCGACAGATTGAAACCATCAAGAAAGGGCTGGCCAGTCACGCCGAATGGATACCCGAGATTCCGGAACAGGGGGAATATGCCATCTATGTGGCCTACCGTTCGCTGCCTGAAAGTGCTGACGATGCCCTCTACACCGTGCACCATCAAGGGGGAACCTCTACCTTCAAGGTGAACCAACGGATGGGTGGAGGTACTTGGATCTACTTGGGCACCTTCCCCTTTGAGCAGGGAAAGCAAGGGCGCATCACGCTGAGCAACCGGAGCGCGAAAGCTGGACGCATCGTGACAGCCGATGCGGTAAAGGTAGGTGGCGGCATGGGTAACATCGCCCGTGGAGAAACCAGCGGCTACCCGCGTTTCTGCGAAGCGGCACGCTACTGGCTGCAGTGGGCAGGTGCGCCCGACAGCATCTACTCCCCGAGCCATGGAGAAAACGATTATACCGACGACTACAAGTGCCGCGGCCATTGGGTGAACTGGCTGGCGGGTGGGTCCATGGTCCATCCCAAGGAGGAGGGACTGCATATCCCCATCGACCTTGCCTTTGCCTTCCACAGCGATGCGGGTACTACACTCAACGACTCGATCATTGGTACGCTGGGCATCTACCAGACAGCAGCCTACGACGGCATCTTTGAAGGAGGTGCTTCGCGCTACTTAAGCCGGGACCTCACAGACCTGATACAAAGCGCCATCGTCAACGACGTCCGCATGCTCTACGAACCACTTTGGAGCCGCCGAGGCATGTGGAACCAATCCTACTTCGAGGCCCGCGTGCCTCGTGTACCTACCATGCTGCTGGAGCTGCTCTCTCACCAGAACTTTGCCGACATGCGCTACGGCCTCGACCCACGTTTCCGCTTCACCGTGAGCCGTGCCATCTACAAAGGGATGCTCCGCTTTATCAGTTCGCAGCGAGGCACACCCTACGTGGTACAACCGCTACCGGTTGACCACCTGGCACTCCGCATGATGGATGACAACGAGATCGAACTGACCTGGCAAGCTGTGGATGACCCGTTAGAACCAACAGCCAAGGCTGAACAATATATTGTCTATACCCGCATCGGGAACCAGGGGTTTGACAATGGCGTACTCGTCCATGAGCCTCGCTATCGCTCCTCGATACCCGTGGGCGTGGTATGCAGCTACAAGGTGGCCGCCGTCAACGCCGGTGGACGCAGCTTTGACTCTGAGATCTTATCTGTTGGAAAGAGCCTAAACGAAAAAGAGAGGGTACTCATCATCAATGGTTTCGACCGCATCAGTGCCCCGGCCGATTTCAGCGCTCCAGGTGATGCAGGGGCTCATTTGGCCGGATTTCTTGACAAGGTGGATCATGGTGTACCCTACCTGAAGGATATCAGCTACATCGGTTCGATGAAAGAGTACCGCCGCGCAATTCCCTGGATGGACGATGATGCTTCGGGCTTTGGCGACAGCTACGGCAACTATGAAACAGAGGTGATTGCAGGCAACAGCTTCGACTATCCTGCCGTCCATGGCAAAGCACTCTTAACCGCCGGGTATTCCTTCACCTCGTGCAGCAATGAAGTGGTAGAAGAGGGAACAGTTGACCTCACCGCCTATCGGCTGGTTGACCTCATCCTGGGCAAGCAGTGCCAAACCAAGATGGGACGCGGAGGCATCACCCCCTTGAAATACAAGACCTTCAGCAACCGACTTCAAGCTGCACTAACCCGCTTCTGTCGCAACGGAGGAGCGCTGTTAGTAAGCGGAGCCTTCGTAGGCAGCGATCTGTGGAACAGCCGTCTGACGGCCGCAAACGAAGAAGATAAGCAGTTCGCCATGGAGGTGCTGAAGTACAAGTGGCGCGTAGGCCAAGCAGCTACCGAAGGGCGCGTGAAATGCGTGAGCCCGTTGATAGGGAGTCCTGGCAGCGAGTACAGCTTCTACCATACGCCTAACAGCACTTGCTACGTCGTAGAGAGTCCGGATGCCATTGAGCCGGCCTGCAAAGAAGCCACTTCCGTGATGCGCTATAGCGAGAATGGTCTGAGCGCTGCCGTAGCCTATGGCGGACCGGACTACCGTACCTGCGTACTGGGCTTCCCTATCGAGGCACTCACCTCCACCCAACAGATAGCGACCTTGATGCAACAGATAATGCTGTTCCTCAATCCATCCCTGGAACAGAAATGAAATCACAAGATCATTATAGATTAATAAACTAAAAATAAGATATCGCATGAAAAAAATCAGTTGCTTTATGACCTGTTCAGTAGAAGAACTGGCATCACGTACCATGGAAGGCCTGCAAGCCACAGGCCTGGTAGAAGAAATCCACACCATCGAGAGCCCCTACTCCAGCCAGTTGCTCAAGCAAATGGCAGCCCAGGCTCAAGCGCCCTATACCCTGCTCTACACCAAACAAACCGTGCTACAGCTTGGAATGTTTGCCCTGGAACGTATGATGCACGTCATGGACGACTCCGAAGCCAGCATGATCTATGCCGACCATTACCAAATTAAGGAGGGAAAGCAGATGGCGGCTCCCGTCATTGACTACCAACCGGGCTCGCTCCGCGATGACTTTGACTTCGGCTCGGTGCTGCTCTTCAACACCGCCAAACTAAAAGAAGCCGCAGCACGTATGACGGCCGACTACCGCTTTGCTGGCCTCTATGACCTGCGCTTGAAATTAAGCCAAAAGGGTAGTCTGGTCCACATGAACGAGTATCTCTACAGCGAAGTAGAGCTGGATACCCGCAAAAGTGGTGAGAAAATGTTCGACTATGTTGACCCCAAGAACCGCGACCGCCAGATAGAGATGGAACAGGCCTGCACGCAGCACCTCAAGGAGATCGGCGGCTACCTGGAACCACACTTTGAGCCCATTGCGTTCGAAAAGGGAGATTTCGCCTTCGAAGCCTCAGTCATCATCCCCGTGCGCAATCGCATCCGCACCATTCGCGATGCCATCCGCTCGGTGCTGAGCCAAAAGACCGACTTCAAGTTCAACCTCATCATCATTGATAACCACAGCACCGATGGTACCACCGAAGCCATCGATGAGTTCAAGCAGGACGAACGGCTGATTCACCTCATCCCCGAACGAAATGACCTGGGCATTGGCGGCTGCTGGAACCTGGGTGTACACCATCCCCTCTGCGGAAAATTTGCCATACAGCTCGACAGCGACGATGTCTATAAAGATGAAAACACCCTCACGACCATGGTCCGTGCCTTCTACGAGCAGAACTGCGCCATGGTGGTGGGAACCTACATGATGACTGACTTCAACATGAACATGATTGCACCAGGCATCATCGACCACAAGGAGTGGACTCCGGAAAACGGTCGAAACAATGCATTGCGCATCAATGGATTAGGTGCACCTCGAGCTTTCTACACCCCTGTTTTGAGAGAGGTCAAGGTGCCCAACACAAGCTACGGTGAAGACTATGCCCTTGGGCTAAACTTCAGCCGCAAGTACCAGATTGGCCGTGTCTATGATGTGGTCTATCTCTGCCGCCGCTGGGACGATAACAGCGATGCCTCGCTCGACATCAACAAGATGAATGCCCACAATCTCTACAAGGACCGCATCCGCACCTGGGAGCTTCAAGCACGCATCGCTCTGAACAAAAAGAGAAACCAATAAGTTATTAGGGAGATAATGATGATTCAGCATTTTATTACATCGCAACTGGAGAAATGGGAGACGGCACGCAACAACTACGCCGCCCTCTCGGGAGTGCGGGTGAAGACAATCGACCTGAACGGCATCCTTTACAAGGTCCAGTTCAACCCTGCACGCATCGTCTCCTCAGGAGCCAAAGTTGATGCCAAGGCCATCAGCCAGCGGAAATGTTTCCTCTGCGCTGCCAACCGCCCTGAAGTACAAGAGGGCATTGACTGGGGTGGGCACTACGACATCCTGGTGAATCCCTTTCCCATATTCCCCTTGCACCTGACCATTCCCGAGAAGGAGCACCTGCCCCAAAGCATCCGGAACCGCATAGGTGACCTGATGAAGTTGGCAGCCGAACTGCCTGATTTCACCATTTTCTACAACGGCCCTAAGTGTGGCGCATCAGCTCCCGATCATGCCCACTTTCAGGCTGGCAACCGAGGCTTCATGCCTATCGAGGAGCAATGCAAATCACTGAAAGGCACCTTGCTGGACCAGGAGGGCGGAGCCACCCTTTCGTTGCTCGATGATGCGCCACGCACTACCCTCCTTTTGCGCGCCAAGCAGCTGGAGGAGGGTGTCACTATCTTCCAAAGACTCTACGACCGCCTGCCCCTGCAGAGCGACGATACAGAGCCTATGATGAATGTGCTGGCACTCTACGATGCAGCCGAAGGATGGAGCCTCTGCATCTTCCCCCGTAGGAAGCATCGCCCAGATTGCTACTTTGCAGAAGGCGACCAACGCCTGCTGAGCAGTCCCGCCTCGGTCGATTTAGGCGGTGTCTTCATCCTCCCCATCGAAGAGGACTTCAACAGAATCAATGCAACCCTCCTGGAAGGAATTCTGAGAGAAGTCTGCTTACCGCATGAACAGGCTTTAAGACTAAAAAGCAACATGTAAAAACAAAAAGATCACAATGAATCATAACCCGAACATGGAAGAACCAAGAGTAAGCGTAGGCATTATGTCAAGCTCCACCATCAAGTTGGAACTGAATGGACTCTATCTCTCGAGAGGAACCTACATGAGTGGTGTCATCACCCGCGAAATGGTGACGAAGGGAGCACAAGAGGTCTCCATCACCTCCAACGGACGTATGGCTTGGGACGGAAAGGAGTGGGAGACCCTCTGCTTTATCCCCTTGAAAGAGCATGAAGCTGACTTCGTGCTGAAGGAGGTGACCATCGGTGTCGATTTCCACTGGCAACGCAAGGAGGACCAACGCTTCAAAGGTGCTCTGGAACTTATCGTCGAAGAGGAGAGAGTGACGGCAGTCAACCACGTACTTGTAGAGGATTACCTCACCTCTGTCATCAGCAGTGAGATGAGCGCCTCAGCCTCTGAAGAACTGTTGAAGGCCCATGCAGTCATCTCACGCAGTTGGCTGCTTGCCAGCATGAAGAGCATTGAGCAGAAGTACCCGGAGTTGAAGGCCCACCCCGAGAGACACCGGTGTACGATGCCGACTACCCCAGATGAGGACAGAGAGCAAATCAAGTGGTTTGAGCGCGATGCGCATACCCGGTTCGATGTCTGTGCCGATGACCATTGCCAGCGCTACCAGGGCATCACCCGTGCTTCGCGCGATACGGTGCGCAGGGCCATCGAAGCCACACGAGGCGAGGTGCTCACCTCCGAGGGAAGCATCTGCGATGCCCGCTTCTCCAAATGCTGTGGCGGGGCCTTTGAAGAGTTTGCCTACTGCTGGGACAACATCCGCTATCCCTACCTCAGAAAGCGCTACGACCTACTGGATGCCCACGGCAAGGCCCCTGCCCTGCCCGACCTCTCTCAAGAGGAAGAAGCCGAACAGTGGATACGAACCGCACCTGAGGCCTTCTGTAACACCCACAACCAAAGCATTCTGAGCCAGGTGCTCAACAGCTATGACCAAGAGACTACCGATTTCTACCGCTGGCACGTGTCATACACCCAGGAAGAGTTGAGCAATCTCATACAGAAGCGCTCAGGCGTGGATTATGGTTACATCATCGATCTCAAGCCCATTGCCCGAGGTACCAGTGGACGGATCTGGAAACTGAAGATTATCGGCACCAAGCAGAGCTGCATCATCGGTAAGGAACTGGAGATCCGTCGCACCCTTTCGACCAGCCACCTATACAGTTCGGCTTTTGTGGTGGATAAGGAGGGTACACTGGAAGTGGAACCTAACGCCACCGGCATAACCCACGTACCTGCCCGCTTTATGCTGACTGGTGCCGGTTGGGGCCATGGCGTAGGACTCTGCCAGATTGGAGCCGCAGTAATGGGTGCCCGAGGCTACGACTACCGCACCATCCTCTCCCACTACTTTGAGGGAGCTGAACTCACACATCTCTATTAACCTATTTATCTGTCGTTATCATGGAAAATAAGAAACAGATTTCCCCCATGTTTTGGATACCTACCCTCTACTTTGCCCAAGGCATCCCCTATTTTATTGTCAACAACATCAGCGTGCTGATGCTGGCCAAGATGGGTGTACCCAACGGGCAGATGGCCCTCTTCACCAGCCTGCTCTATCTGCCCTGGATGATCAAACCCTTCTGGAGTCCCTTCATCGATATCGTCAAAACCAAGCGCTGGTGGATTCTGGCCATGCAACTGGTGATGTCGGCAGCTTTTATCTTGCTGACGTTGACAGTGCCAGCCCCCGATGCAACGACCATCGCCTCAGGGCAAACACCCATCAGTCTGTTCTACATTACGTTGATGCTCTTTGTAGTAACCGCTTTTGCCAGTGCCACTCACGATATAGCAGCCGACGGATTCTACATGTTGGCCCTGACGCAAAGTCAGCAGGCAGCCTGGGTGGGATGGCGTAGCACCTTCTACCGCCTGGCCAGCATCTTCGGCCAGGGCGTTCTGGTATGGATTGCCGGCACGATTGAGAAGGAGAGTGACGACATCCCCATGTCGTGGCGCATCACGCTGCTGGTTACCGCTCTGCTCTTCTCAAGCATTACGATTTACCACACGTTCTTCATACCCCGTCCAGCATCAGACACCTCGGTCATAGCCACAGAAGGGGAGACGGTGAACGCAACAACCATTTTCAGTGAGTTTGCCCGTACCTTCAAGACCTACTTTACCAAGCCGGGCGTACTGCTCGCTATTGTCTTCATGCTACTCTACCGCCTGCCTGAAGCCTTCCTCATCAAGATGTGTACCCCCTTCCTGGTGGCTGCACAAGAGAAGGGCGGACTGGGCCTCTCCACACAGGATGTGGGCTGGATCTACGGTGGAGTAGGTGTTTTCTTCCTCACCGCAGGAGGTATTCTGGGTGGAACCTATGCCTCCAAGCTAGGACTGAAGAAATCACTCTGGATGATGGCAGGCTTCATGACGCTGCCCTGCGCAACGTTCGTCTATCTCTCCATGTTCCAACCTACAAATATTCTGGCCATCTGTGCCTCGCTGGCCATTGAGCAGTTTGGCTACGGCTTTGGCTTCACAGCCTACATGCTCTACATGATGTACTTCAGCGAGGGTGAATTCAAGACTTCCCACTACGCCATCTGCACTGCTTTCATGGCAGCCAGCATGCTACTTCCAGGCATGGTGGCCGGCTACATTCAGGAGGCTATCGGCTACAGTAATTTCTTCCTCATGGTGATGGCCTGCTGCATAGCCACGCTGGTAGTGACTTACTTCGTCGATCGAAAGATAGACCCCAACTACGGGAAAAAATAACTCCATATACCCCGACAACTGATTAATAACATCGCTATTTATTACGGATACCACTATGAAACAATGGATGATAAGCCTTTGGGCCTTGCTGCTATGCAGCGGGATTCAGGCTCAGAAAATCAAAATAAAAACGGGCATTGAGGTGCTGAAGGAGCGGCACTTTGACTGCCTTCAAGGAAAGCGTGTGGGACTGATTACTAATCCCACTGGCGTGGACAATACCATGCGCTCCACCATCGACATCCTCTTCAACGCCCCCGAAGTGAATCTAGTGGCCCTCTACGGACCAGAGCATGGGGTGAGAGGCGACGTACATGCCGGCGACCACGTGAGTGACCTGAAGGATGCCACCACGGGACTACCTGTCTATTCGCTCTACGGTAAAACTCGTAAAGCCACGCCCGACATGCTGAAGGATATCGATGTACTGGTCTATGACATCCAAGACATCGGGTGCCGATCATTTACCTACATCAGCACCATGGGACTGGCTATGGAGGCAGCTGCCGAGAACGGAAAGGAGTTCATCGTGCTCGACCGGCCCAACCCCTTAGGCGGACTAAAAATAGAGGGCAATCTGACAGAGGAGGATTGCACCTCCTTCGTCAGCCAGTTTAAGATACCCTACCTCTACGGGCTGACCTGCGGCGAGCTGGCCCTGTTACTCAACGGGGAGCGCATGCTCCGGGGCGGTGTGCAATGCCAGTTACAGGTGGTGAAGATGAAGGGATGGAAGCGCAAGATGGACTACACGCAAACGGGGCTGCAATGGGTACCCTCATCGCCCCACATCCCCCATGCCCACTCGGCCTTCTTCTATCCCGTAAGTGGCATTCTGGGTGAGCTGGGAGGCTACGTGAGCATTGGCGTGGGCTATACCATCCCCTTCCAGATGTTTGGCGCCACGTGGATGGACGCCCATGTACTGGCCAAGCATCTCAATGCCTTACACCTTCCCGGTGTAGAGTTCCGGCCCATCTACTTGAAACCTTTCTATGGTCCAGGCAAAGGGGAACAGTTGCAAGGTGTACAGGTTCACTTAACCAATGTACAAGCTGCACCCTTGGCAGAGATCCAGTTTCGCGTCATGGAGGCCATTGCTGAGCTGTGGCCCAATCGGGCCGTGTTCGACCGAGCAGACGCAGGACGTTTCAATATGTTTGACAAAGTATGCGGCTCGAAGCAGATTCGAATCCGCTTCAGCCAGCACAACCGATGGGCCGACATCAGCGATTACTGGAACAAGGATGTAGATAGCTTCCGCCTATTAGCAAAAAAATATTATCTCTATAAATGATGCATCAAAACAACTACACAGCTTACTTGCATGAGGTAAGCCAATTCATTCCTCAAGATCGAATCTACACCGATGAGCTACGCCGGCTGGCGTGGGGCACCGATGCAGGATTTTATCGCTTGATACCACAAATCATCATCCGCTCCACATGCGAAGAGGAGGTGAAGCGACTCTTGCAGCTGGCCAACCACTACCAGCTCCCCGTCACCTTCCGCGCTGCAGGAACCAGCCTGTCGGGGCAATCGGTGAGCGACTCTATCCTCATCGTAGCGGGCAAGCACTGGGAGCACTACGTCATTGGCCCCGAAGGTAAGACCATCCGGCTCCAGCCTGGCATCGTGGGGCAGCGGGTTAACGAACTGCTCGCCCCTTATGGCCGTAAATTTTCCCCCGACCCTGCCTCTGTGAAGAGCGCTATGGTAGGTGGCATCGTGATGAACAACGCCTCAGGTATGAACTGCGGCACCCACGCCAACAGCGATCGCACCCTGCTCTCAGCACGTATCATTCTGACTGATGGCACCCTGCTCGACACCGGTGATGCCGCGAGCAAAGCAGCCTTTGAGGCCAATCACAGCGACTTCCTGCGCGAAATCTGTCGTTTACGCGACGAGGTGAAGTCTAATATTCCGCTCCTGGAGCGTATCCGCTACAAATATGCCATCAAGAACGTCACGGGACTCAATATCCTCCCCTTTGTTCTCTTCGATGACCCCTTCGACATCATCACTCACCTCATGGTAGGCTCTGAGGGAACGCTGGCCTTCGTGAGCGAGGTGACCATGCAGACCGCGCATGACTACCCCTGCAAGGCCAGTGCCATGCTCTACTTCAAGACTATCCAGGAGGCTTGTCGTGCAGTGGTGGCTCTGAAGCAGCTTGCCTACCGCGTAGTGAAGAGTGCCGAGATGCTCGACTACAAGAGCCTCTCATCGGTCAACGACCCCACCTACCTGCGCTACAAAGGCGAGGTGGCTTCGTCCCTATGGCCCGGTGTGGGACCCGGAGACGAAAAAGGACTCACCGCCCTGCTCGTAGAGACCAAGGCCGACAGCTCTGAGGAACTACAACAGCATATCAACGAAATTGGTCAATGCTTAGCCGCCTTCAGCACCTACACCCCTGTCTGCTTCACCGACAAACCCGAGGAGTACCAGCCCTACTGGGCCATTCGGTCAGGCATTTTCCCCAGCGTGGGAGGTACGCGACAACCGGGTACCACCTGTCTGATTGAGGATGTAGCTTTCCACGTGGAGCAACTGCCCGAGGCCACCGCCCAGCTGCAGCAACTCCTGGCCCGCCACGGCTACCATGATGCCTGCATCTACGGCCATGCCTTAGAGGGGAATTACCACTTCATCATCAACCAAAGTTTCCATACCAAGGCCGAAGTGAAGCGCTATGCCGACCTCATGGAAGATGTAAAACATCTGGTAGTGGATCAATACGACGGCTCGTTAAAGGCCGAACATGGAACAGGACGTAACATGGCCCCCTTCGTGCGCTACGAATGGGGTGACGAGGCCTACCAACTGATGAAGGCGGTGAAGCAACTGTTCGACCCGAAAGGTTTGCTCAATCCAGGGGTCATCTTCAACGACGATCCGGAGTGCCATATCAAGTGCTTCAAGCCCCTACCCTTGATGAAGCAGACGAGCCCGTTGTCAAATGCCGAGCGCGAGGCAGAGGCCACAGCCATCTACAATAAGCTCAACCGCTGCATAGAGTGTGGCTTCTGCGAGGTGAACTGTCTATCCTGCGGCTTGACGCTCTCTTCGCGCCAACGCATCGTAATCCAGCGTGAGTTGGCCAGACTGAGAGCGAACGGTGACGACCCCGAGCGATTGGCCCTGCTCACCAAGCAATACCAATATCTCGGAAACGAGACTTGTGCAGGCGACGGACTCTGCTCACTCTCCTGCCCCATGGGCATCAACACGGCCGACCTTACCCACCTGGTGCGTCAGCAACAGCTTCCCCCATCGAGTCTTGGCTATCAGATTGGTGACTATGCCGCACGCCATTTTGCCGCCGTCAAGCGTGGCCTACGCCCCGTTCTGAGCCTGGCTGATACAGCTCACAACCTGATAGGCACCCGTCTGATGAGCCGCATTACACAAGGTATGCATCATGCGTTGGGCATCCCGCAATGGTTCCCCTCCATGCCGAAAGCGTATAGATATAAAGGTTCGCGCGTAGTGCCTGCCTCGGTGGCCTACAAGACGGATCCCGAGGCAAACCCGACGAAGCGTCAGGTAGTCTATTTCCCCAGCTGCATCAACCAGACCATGGGTCTCCCCTCGAAGTCGAAGGAGGAGCAAGCATTGGTCAACAAGATGATTGCCGTGCTCCACAAGGCCGGCTTCGAGGTCATCTTCCCTGAGGGGATGGAGCAGCTCTGCTGTGGTACCATCTGGGAGAGCAAAGGGATGATGGAGATTGCCGACCGCAAGTTGCATGAGCTGGAAGAGGCGTTGTGGCAAGCGAGCGATGGAGGGCGTATCCCCGTGCTCTGCGACCAGAGTCCCTGTCTGCACCGTATGCGCCAGCACATCCAGCGGATGAAGCTCTACGAGCCTGCAGAGTTTATCTACACCATACTGCGGCCCTACCTGGAGTTTACCCCCACCACACGCCCCGTAGCAGTCCACATTACCTGCTCCATGCGCCAGATGGGGTTAGGCCCCACACTGGTGGCCTTGGCCCGTCTCTGCTCCACCGAGGTGTTGGTACCTGAAGAGATAGGTTGCTGTGGCTTTGCCGGTGACCGAGGCTTTACCCATCCGGAACTGAATGCCTACGCCCTACGCAAACTGCGTCCACAGATTGAGGCCCATGGCATCACATTGGGCTACAGCAATAGCCGCACCTGTGAAATCGGCCTGAGCACCCACTCGGGTGTGCCCTACGTGAACATCGCCTACTTGGTAGATGAATGCACCACGGCCAAACAGTAAGCCAGCCGTAGATACGATAAAACAAAAGAATAAGAGCATAAAACAAGAGAAAGCATCATGAGCAACGTCAATCCTAGTCAACGCATACTGGCCCTGGATATCCTGCGTGGCATCACCATTGCAGGGATGATCCTGGTCAACAACCCTGGCACGTGGAGCCACATTTACGCACCGCTGTGTCATGCCGAGTGGAACGGCCTTACTCCAACCGACCTGGTGTTCCCATTCTTCATGTTCATTATGGGCATCTCCACCTACATCTCGCTCAAGAAGTACCGCTTTACCTTGAGCCGCGAGACGGCACTGAAAATAGTCCGCCGCACGCTGGTCATCTTCGTCATCGGTATGGCCATCGGCTGGTTCTCCCGTTGCTGCTATTACTGGGCCTCAGCCCCCGAAGAGTTGAGTTTCAGCCAGAACCTCTGGGCATCAGTCTGGACCTTCGACCGCATGCGCATCCTAGGCGTGATGCAGCGGCTGGCACTCTGCTACTGTGCTGCTTCGCTGATGGCTCTCACCCTGAACCATCGCCTTATTCCCTGGATTACTGGCCTGCTGTTGGTGGGCTACGGAGTGGTACTGCTCAGCTGCAACGGCTTTGTCTATGGCGAAGAGAATATACTCTCAGTAATCGACCGCACCCTGCTCACTCCGGCCCACATGTACAGGGACCATGGCATCGACCCCGAAGGACTCCTCAGCACGGTGCCTTCCATCGCCCACGTTCTGCTGGGCTTCTCAGTGGGACGTATGCTCTTTGGCCCCGAGGCAAACGAGGCGAGGAGAGGGCAAGACGAGACCTCAAAGGGGGCAGGTGATGCCCACACGACACTGTTGGTCAAGCTCTTCCTGGTGGGTGCAGTACTGACCTTCAGCGGCCTGCTTCTGAGCTACGGCTGCCCCATCAATAAGAAGGTGTGGTCACCCACTTTCGTGCTGACCACCTGTGGGATGGCCTCCAGCCTGCTGGGTGTACTGGTATGGATCATCGACGTCAAGGGGAAAAGGGGTTGGAGCCGGTTCTTTGAGGCTTTTGGCGTCAACCCACTCTTCATGTACGTCTTAGGTGGCGTGCTCAGTATCCTCTTAGGCAGCACGGGCCTACACGGCCGGCTCTATCGCGATGTGCTCCAACCCCTGCTGGGCGAAACTGCAGGCTCGCTGGCCTATGCCCTACTCTTCGTAGCCCTCTGCTGGAGCATCGGCTACCCGCTCTACAAACGACGCATTTACATTAAGATATAATATGCAACCTGACATTCGGCATAAGCTGAAAAAGAGAAAAAAGAAAGAGATAGATTAAAGAAACTTGAATCGATTATTTAACTCCAAGACAATATGATACTGATAGCAGACAGTGGCTCAACCAAGACTGATTGGTGTATGGCAGAGCAGGGAGTGGCGCTGAAGCGCATCCCCACCAAAGGCATGAATCCCTTCTTTCAGAGCGAAGAGGAGATGGTTACCGAGATGCAGACCTCGCTCCTACCCGGACTGGAAGGAAAGCGTCCTGAGGCCGTTTATTTCTACGGTGCCGGCTGTGCGTTCGACAAGGTCGAACAGGTACGCCGGGCTATTTCACGCGTATTGATGCTCGATGCGGATTGCATAGAGGTCAACAGCGACATGCTAGCCGCAGCACGTTCGGTGTGCGGCCACGAGGCAGGTATCGCCTGCATCATGGGCACGGGAAGTAACTCCTGCTTCTATAATGGAGAGGAAATAGTAGCCAACGTCTCGCCTCTTGGTTTTATCCTGGGCGATGAAGGGAGTGGAGCCGTGTTGGGCAAACTGCTCGTGGGCGACCTGCTGAAGAATCAACTGCCTGCAGGGCTCAAGGAAGAGTTTCTGAAGCAGTACGGGCTGACTCCGGCAGAGATTATCGACCGCGTCTATCGCCAACCCTTCCCCAACCGGTTCCTAGCCAGTCTCTCGCCTTTCCTCGCGGCCCATATTGAGGTACCCGAAGTGCGACAGCTGATCAAGCAGAGCTTCAAGGCGTTCCTCACACGCAATGTGATGCAGTACGACTACTCTCCCTACCGCGTGGGCTTCAACGGCTCCGTGGCGTGGTACTACCGCGAGCTGCTGAGCGAAACGATGGCCGAACTAGGCCTCCAGCTGGGCCTCATTATCAAAGCCCCCATGGAGGGGTTGCTGAAGTTTCATTCCGAGCAGTGATTAAGAACTAGTGTTTAGTGATGAACCACTTGTAGGGGCGCAATATTTTGCGCCCGCAAACACCCACCAGTATAAATTGGTAATTAGGGTTTAGGAATTAGGGATAAGGGATTAAATTTTTAATTAGTAATTTGTAATTTGTAATTTATTCAATTCCTCTATGTTTGTGAAAATCTCAGAGCAGCCTTCGCTCTACAACGATTTGGAGAAGAAAAGTGTACGCGAACTTCTAGAAGGCATCAATACGGAAGACCAGAAGGTGGCCCTGGCCGTGAAGGAGGCCATTCCGCAGATTGAGAAACTAGTGACACAGATTGTACCCCGCATGAAGCAAGGGGGGCGGATATTCTATATGGGTGCCGGGACGAGTGGCCGACTCGGAGTGCTCGATGCCAGCGAGATTCCACCCACATTCGGCATGCCCCCTACGCTGGTCATCGGACTGATAGCTGGTGGCGACACGGCTCTGCGAAACCCCGTGGAGAATGCTGAGGACGATATCCACCGAGGATGGGAAGAACTGTGTGAACGGGGTATCAGCGTCAAGGATACCGTGATTGGCATCGCCGCCTCCGGTACCACCCCCTACGTTATCGGCGCCCTGCACGAAGCACGTGCCCACGGCATACTGACAGCCTGTATCACGAGCAATCCCGACTCGCCCATGGCAGCAGAAAGCGATGTACCTATAGAGATGATTGTAGGTCCAGAGTTCGTTACAGGTAGTTCGCGCATGAAGTCGGGCACCGGGCAGAAGATGATTCTCAACATGATCACCACCTCGGTGATGATTCAATTGGGCCGTGTCAAAGGCAACAAGATGGTCAATATGCAGCTCAGCAACAAGAAGCTCATCGACCGCGGCACGCGGATGATTGTGGAGGAACTGGGCTTGGATTATGGCAAAGCCCGCGACTTGCTGCTGATGCATGGCTCGGTGAAGAAAGCCGTCGATGCCTACCGGAATGCCCAATAATGCACCCTATTACTGATCCTCATCACAGCAAAGCTCAACAATGAAACACCTAATTATATTATCTATCATACTCACCATGTCCAGTATAGGCAGAGCGCAGCAGTTACAGCGTGTGTTGCCCTGGGAGGTGGGCATGGATGCCTCGCGGTTAGCCTTAGTCGATTCAGTACTGCTCCGGGCCGTGCAGCAAGGTGAGATTCCCGGAGCCGTGCTTGCCGTAGTACGCCACGGCAAGATGGCCTACCTCAAGGCCTTTGGACAGCGCGCCCTCGAGCCGCAGAAGGAACCGATGAGCATCGATACGCAGTTTGACATGGCCTCGTGCAGCAAGCCGATGAGCACCGCACTATGCGCTATGATTCTCATCGAACAGGGACGGCTACGGTTGCAAGATGCCGTCAACCTCTACCTACCGGAATTTGAAGATTGGCAGGACGGCACAAACATAACCATCCGTGTACAGGACCTGCTGACCCATACCTCGGGATTGCCACCCTATGCCCCCGTGGCTCAGTTACAGAAGCAGTATGGATCGCCCTGTCGCGACAGCCTGATGCACTACATCGCCACCTGCCCACGCCAATTCGCACCCCGCACCAACTTCCAGTACAGCTGCCTCAATTACGTCACCCTGCAATACCTCATAGAGCATATCAGTGGTCAGTCACTACGCGACTTTGCCCGCCTGCATATCTTCCAGCCCCTTGGGATGACCCACACCGACTACCACCCCTGCAGACTGGACGAAAAAGAGCGTTGGGTCAACATACCTGGTTTGGTGGTCAGCTACCCCATTGCCCCAACCGAACGGCAAGCTAACGGCCAAATGCTCTGCGGACAGGTACACGATCCGCTGGCCCGCATTCTCAACGCAGGTATCAGCGGCAATGCTGGCCTCTTCAGCACAGCTGACGACATCGCGATACTCTGCGCCATGCTTCAGAATGGTGGAAGCTGGAATGGTCGTCGCATCCTCTCTCCCCTGGGCGTTGAGGCCATGCGTCGAGTGCCACGCGAGGTGATGCCCTTCGGTCGCACCCTTGGATGGGATAGCTACTCCCCCTACGCCAGCAATAACGGCAACCTCTTCTCCCCCTCCACCTACGGCCATACGGGCTATACGGGTACCAGCATCGTCATAGACCCTGAGACCGATACCTCGGTGATTCTACTCACCAACGCCGTTCACCCCGCCGACTCCAAGAGCGTGGTGCGCCTCCGCACACTCGTGGCCAACACTGTGGCCGCCTCCATCCTCAGCCCCTATCACCAAGGCCGCTGCGGCATCGAGCCCACGCCCCACTACCGCAAACGCTACTTGCAGTTCGACAACGAACCTGCCATCACCGACAAGGACCTCGTGATGCTGGGCAATAGCCTAACCGAGGGTGGTGGTGACTGGGGCAAGCTACTGGGTATGAAGCATGTGGTCAACCGTGGTATCATCGGCGACGACGTACCCGGTATCACACAACGCCTCCACCAGATTCTCCCTGCCCAACCTCGCGCTATCTGTCTGCTGACGGGAGCCAACGATGTAAGCCACGACCTCTCCGTGGATTCCATCGCCCACTCCATCTGCCACCTAGCCGAACAAATCCTGCGCGAGTGTCCCAAGACGCACCTCTACCTGCAGAGCCTGCTCCCCATCAACGAGAGTTTCAATCGCTACAAGCGGCTCCTCGGCAAGACCTCCCACTTCGCAGCCATCAACCACCAATTAGAAGCCTGGGTCAAAGAACGCAACGACCCGCGCCTTACTTTCGTTAATCTCTATCCCCTATTTACCGAGTCAGAAGGCTCCGAAGTGCTCAAGGCCGAGCTCACCACCGATGGCTTGCACTTGCGCCCAGAGGGCTACAGCATCTGGAGCAAAGCACTCAAAAAAGCCATTAAATAAGCACATAAATGAAGGGATTTATGAAAAAACGTGAGAAAGCGCTGTGACTTTCATGAATTTACACTATATTTGCGGCCAATTTAATCAACGAAAATAAAATAACTGAGCAAAAACGACATGGCACAAGAAGATGTTTTCAAGAAAATCGTGTCCCACTGCAAAGAGTACGGCTTCGTATTCCCTAGCAGCGAAATTTACGATGGCCTCGGTGCTGTATATGATTACGGACAGAATGGCGTAGAACTGAAAAATAATATCAAGCAATACTGGTGGCAGAGCATGGTGCTGCTTCACGACAACATCGTGGGCATCGACAGCGCCATCTTCATGCACCCCACCATCTGGAAAGCCAGTGGACATGTGGACGCATTCAATGACCCCCTCATCGACAATCGCGACTCGAAGAAGCGCTACCGCGCTGACGTGCTGATTGAGGACCAGATTGCCAAATATGACGAAAAGATTGCCAAGGAGGTAGCCAAGGCAGCCAAGCGTTTCGGTGAATCATTCGACGAAGCACAGTTCCGCAGCACCAATGCCCGCGTACTAGAGCAACAGGCCAAGCGTGACGCGCTGCACCAGCGTTACAGCGATGCGATGAATGCTGGTCCCGACTTGAACGAACTGCGCCAGATTATCCTCGATGAAGAGATTGTCTGCCCCATCAGTGGCACCAAGAACTGGACCGAGGTACGTCAATTCAACCTAATGTTCTCGACAGAGATGGGTTCTACGGCCGATGGCGCAATGAAGGTCTATCTGCGTCCTGAGACGGCACAGGGTATCTTCGTCAACTACCTGAACGTGCAGAAGACGGGCCGCATGAAGATTCCTTTCGGCATCGCACAGATTGGTAAAGCTTTCCGCAACGAAATCGTGGCCCGCCAGTTCATCTTCCGTATGCGCGAGTTCGAGCAGATGGAGATGCAGTTCTTCGTGAAGCCCGGCACCGAGCTGGAGTGGTTCAAGCAGTGGAAGGAGACACGCCTTAAGTGGCACAAAGCCTTGGGCTTTGGCGACGACCACTACCGCTATCACGACCACGAGAAGCTGGCTCACTACGCCAATGCGGCAACCGACATAGAGTTCCTCATGCCTTTCGGCTTCAAGGAGGTTGAAGGCATCCATAGCCGCACCAACTTCGACCTGTCACAACACGAGAAGTTCAGCGGAAAGAGCATCAAATACTTCGACCCCGAGAGCAACGAGAGCTACACGCCCTTCGTTATCGAAACTTCCATTGGTGTGGACCGTATGTTCCTCAGTATCATCTGTGCCAGCTACCAAGAAGAGCAGCTGGAAAATGGAGAAAGTCGCGTCGTACTGAAGTTACCCGCAGCCTTGGCTCCTGTGAAGCTTGCCGTTATGCCGCTGGTTAAGAAAGATGGACTGCCCGAAAAAGCTCGCGAGATTGTAGATAGCCTGAAGTTCCACTTCAACTGCCGCTATGACGAGAAAGACTCCATTGGCAAGCGCTATCGTCGTCAAGATGCTATTGGCACTCCCTTCTGCATCACAGTGGACCACGAAACACTTAACGATGGCTGCGTCACCCTGCGCGACCGCGACACCATGAAGCAAGAACGTGTAGCCATCAGTGATCTCTGCAGCCTTATTGAGGAACGTGTCAGCATCCCCTCACTGCTGAAGAGACTCTGATAGGAACATTCGGAAACCACTTTGACTTTAAAGATCAAACAACAATGAAGCAACTATTTTCATGGGTAGCTGTAGCCTTGCTGAGCCTTAGTGCGCTCTTTACCGCATGTGATGAAGTGACAGAGCCTACTATCTACGATAACTGGCAGGAGCGCAACGAAGCCTTTATCGACTCAATCAGCGCCTTGACGGGCAATGTTACCGTCGCCACCATTGAGCAGGCTGATAAGATGCCGATAGGACAGCTCTTCTCAATCTACGTTCCTGCAGCAAGCACGAACGAGGAGACCTGCTACATCTATTGTAAAAAGCTCCGTGCCGTCCCTGAAGGTCGTCGTCCGCTCTATACCGAACAGGTATCCACCTTTTATTATGGTACGTTGATTACCGGTAACCGTTTCGATGGCAACTTCACAGGCTTCCCCGCGACCTACCAAGGTATCATCAACCCTGAAGAGTATAAGCCACAAGCTACGGATTCGCCAACAGAATTTGGTGTATCGCAAGTTATCAGCGGTTGGACTGCTGCACTGCAACTGATGCGCACTGGTGAGCGGTGGATGCTCTACATTCCACATACCTGCGCATACGGAACGACGGGCAGTGGAAGCATCCCAGGCTACTCTGCTCTGACCTTCGATGTGGAACTGGTAGCTATTACGTTAGAATAAGCATCTCCGCATACACATAGGCCACATCAGCCGCTGTAAAGCTTCTCAAATAGCTTACAGCGGCTGTTTTTTCATCATGCTGGATGCGTATAAAGATACAAAAATAACAATTTTAATCTTTTTCGTGCATTTTCTTTATAAAATGTTTGCTAGTTTGATTTTTCTATGTACTTTTGCCACCGCAAACAACAATTTAGCAACAACAATCAAACAAAAGATATGTAAAATTATGAATGCAGCTAACGTATTAGAAGATTTGAAAAGACGGTTTCCAGGAGAGCCCGAGTATCATCAAGCAGTAGAAGAGGTATTAGGAACCATCGAAGAAGAGTACAACAAACATCCTGAGTTTGACAAGGCCAACCTGATTGAGCGCCTTTGCATCCCTGACCGCATCTATCAGTTCCGCGTCACGTGGGTTGACGACCAAGGCAACGTACGCACCAACATGGGTTACCGCGTACAGCACAACAATGCCATTGGCCCCTACAAGGGCGGTATCCGCTTCCATGCCTCAGTGAATCTGGGCATCCTGAAGTTCTTGGCTTTCGAACAAACTTTCAAGAATTCACTTACCACGCTTCCCATGGGAGGTGGCAAGGGTGGTTCTGACTTCTCGCCCCGAGGCAAGAGCAATGCAGAAGTGATGCGTTTCTGTCAGGCCTTCATGTTGGAGCTCTGGCGCCATATAGGTCCCGATGTGGACGTACCTGCTGGTGATATCGGCGTAGGTGGCCGTGAAGTGGGCTACATGTTTGGTATGTACAAGAAATTGACTCGCGAATTCAGCGGTGTACTTACCGGTAAGGGCCGCGAGTTTGGAGGTTCTCTGATTCGTCCCGAAGCTACAGGTTATGGTAACGTCTATTTCCTCTTGGAGATGCTGAAGACCCGTGGCATGGACCTGCAGGGCAAGTCTGTCTTGATTTCCGGAGCTGGAAACGTAGCCCAATACACGGCAGAAAAGGTGCTCCAGATGGGCGGAAAGGTGCTCACCATGAGCGACTCTGATGGTTATGTCTATGACCCCGAAGGCATTGACCGCGAGAAGTTGGACTACATCATGGAACTGAAGAATCTCTACCGTGGCCGCATCCGCGAATATGCAGAACAGTATCCTGGCGTGAAGTACGTAGAAGGTGCAAAGCCCTGGGGAGAAAAGGCCGACATAGCCCTACCCTGTGCTACACAAAACGAAATCAACGGTGACCAGGCTCGTCAACTGATAGCCAATGGCGTGATTGCCGTGAGTGAAGGTGCCAACATGCCCTCTACCCCCGAAGCCATCAAGGTGTTCCAGGAAGCCAAGATACTCTATGCTCCAGGAAAAGCCTCTAATGCCGGTGGGGTTTCGGTATCAGGATTGGAAATGACCCAGAACTCTGAGCGTCTATCATGGAGCAGTGAAGAGGTGGATGCCAAACTGCACTACATTATGGAGAATATTCACGAGAATTGCGTGAAGTATGGCACTGAGCCTGATGGCTACATCAACTACGTGAAGGGTGCCAACATTGCCGGCTTCATGAAAGTTGCCAAAGCTATGATGGCGCAAGGTATTGTATAAGAAGCATGTTTTTATAAAAACTTTCGAGGTGGCACCTGAGGAGTCCAAACTCCAAGGTGCCACCTCGAATGGTTTTCACCCATTAAGCAGCAGTTAGCACCATGCACTGTAACATGCAATGCCTACAATCGTCAGTAGGCCCACTACCATAGGCCAATAGATACCATGTAGCGGATGAGTAAATAGTGACTGATTACCCCTCGATAATCGTGGCTTTTCGGAAATGAAGTACATAGCCAGGATAAAAAGACGATACATCAGATAGGCCCCGGCTGCACCAATCACTCCGCCTACCAGCAGGTCACCTGGATAGTGAACACCGAGGTAGATACGCGAATAGCAGGTCAGCAAGGCCCACCCCATGAGAAAGAAGGAAAGCCCACGATGGCGCAGCAAGAGGGCAACATAAACAGCCAGACCTACCGTATTGGCAGCATGGCAGGAGGGAAAGCTGAAGCGACCGCCCCGATATCCATCTACGATATGTACCAGCGGGGCAATCGGGTTATCAGGATTAGCTGGACGCAGACGAGCCACATAGGGACGAATCAACGAGGCGCTCACCTGGTCAGCAAAGAGAATAACTAGAGCCACACACACCAATCCACAGAAGAACTGGTGCCCCGACAGATTGCGCCATAGCACATATACTAACGAGGCATAAAGCGGCACCCAGACCAGCTTGCTGCTATAGAGTTTCATAAAGGGATCAAAGTACGTAGTATGTAGGCTATTGAAGAAAAGAAAGAGTTCGGTATCCAACTGAACTAGCTGATTCAAAATGCCACTATCTAGTAGGGTTGCAAGGAGTATATTCATAGCGCTATTAGGGATAGAGGATTATCGTTGGGCTATATCGTCGTAAAGTATCTGCAGGTAGGCTTTACCTAAGGAGAGGTTGCGTCCAGGCAAACTACCTTCATCCACAACTACCCTATCCGACTGGCAATCGAAAATCAGCGCATTGTCAGGTGTCACCATGCCGAAACCATCGGGCATAGTAAAGAAGGCAAAGTGAGGAGCAGCAGGATGGAGTAGGTCTTTGCTAAAGCGGAAAGCGCTATGATCCAGTCCAAGCTGAGCCAACAAGGTAGCAGCTATATCCTGCTGCGAACCATAAACCGCTATACGACGGGGTTCCTTGACAGCTCCACCCACCATGAGGAGTGGAATCTGATAGCGATTCACGCTAAAGTTGTCAATCAGTTCAGGGTAGCAACCTAACTGGTCAGTAAACAGCAACACGACACTCTTCTTCCACAACGGCAACTTACGAAGTTCATCTATGAAATGACCAATGCAGCTATCTGAGTATGCAAAAGCATTCAGACGTGGATTGTTCAGCCGTTCATAGGGCACTTCAAAAGGTTCGTGACTGCTACTGGTTTGGATAACGGTCAGTTTCGGTTGCTGTTCAGCGGCTTTGCCTCTACCTGATTGGTCGGAAGGTATAGCTTGTTGCAAATCATTTATCACACGTCGAAAGAGCAAGTGATCGTGTACTCCCCACTTACTCAAACGGTCACCGATGGGGAAGTCCTGGTCAGAAATGATTGTTTCATATCCCCCAGAGACTAGATAGGAACGCATATTGGTAAAGTCTGCATCTCCACCATAGTAATACTGGGTAGCATAGCCTACCTCTTGTAACGAGCGTGCAATAGAGGGAAGGGACTGCGTCTTACGCGGATACTTCATCAAACTCGTAGTGGGCTGTGCAGGATAACCGCTTAGAATGGAGACCAGACCACGGTCGGTCCGGAAGCTGTTTGCAAAGAAGTGAGTAAAGAGTACCCCTTCGTCGGCCAATCGGTCCAGACAGACAGCAACATCGGCTTCACCGCCCAATGATTTCA
The DNA here is from genome assembly GCA_945879145.1 of uncultured Mediterranea sp. Taxonomy (GTDB): domain Bacteria; phylum Bacteroidota; class Bacteroidia; order Bacteroidales; family Bacteroidaceae; genus Bacteroides. Next base: position 13,640 of record CAMCUZ010000005.1, on the reverse strand, counting down.
TCAGGTGTGAGGAGAAACTCTCCATGATGACGATATAGATATCAGGACGCTCCATGCGGAAAAGCCTCCGGAGTGAGTCGGATGCTGCAATAGTATCAACAAGAGCAAGAGGTTCCACCTGCGTGGTATCGGCCAACTGCAGGAAGAGGTTATTGGCCTCTTCATCTTTCATGAAACGATATTGCTCGGCAAAGTTATTCTGTTTAGCCAACGACTCCATCAAGCTGAAGGCTGGGTTAACCGCTGCATGGTTCAGGCGATTGTTTGCACTGAAGTAGGCCTTACCGGTATTCATCGTGGATACGGTGACACCACCTCGAATGGGAATGAAGAGTAGTCCCGTCAAAAGCAGCAACACACCACTTACTCTCAGTCTTTGATAAGGCAAACGAAGCTTAGCCAGTTGTCGTTCAGAACAAAGGAAATAATACTGCAATAAGTAGCAACTCAAAGCAACCGCCACAAAGAGCAGAGGAAAAACTATAACCATCCAGTTCTCGACACTGGCCAGTGCATCCTTGGGGGAAGAGAAGAAATAGAAGAGTGGTGTAGTGTCAAGCCGGAATCCCCAATAGCTGTAGAGCGCCATATCAACGATTAAGATGAGTCCTATCAACATAGATATCAACACGTGATACCCACGCCACACCCGGTGTAGCCATTTGGCCGAACTCCACGCTGAGAGGACGAGCAAAAATCCTGGAATAACCGTAAAATAGGCTGCCAATGAGCGGTCAATCACTAAGCCATGCCAAATCACTCGCAACCAGTCCATCCACGAAACATCAGTATATAAATCGTGGTGATATGCCATAAAAAGCGGTTTCTGCACCACCATCAGCAGCAGCAACAGCAAGTAAGTCTTAAAAAACAGGTATAGTCTTTGTTTCATTTTTGTCAGAATAAATAAGGTAAATCCACCAAAAGTTGTGGCAAAGGTATAAAAAAAAGGATGCAAACCTGCAAATTTGCATCCTTTTTTTATAGAAGAACCTGTAATAACCTTATTATCGAACACGTGGTTTCTTCAGATGAATCCGGTGAGTAATGCTACTTGGCAGTTCGTTGGCGTAATGGGTGACCATAATCAGCGTCTTGTCTTCTCGCCTGCAGAAAGCCTCTATGATGCGCTTCACACGGCGGCGGTTATAGGTGTCCAGCCCATGGAGCGGTTCATCAAGGATAAGCAGTTCTGGATCGCGCACAAAAGCACGCGCCAACAAGGCCAGCCGTTGCTCACCGCTACTCAACTGCAGGAAGGGGCACTCCTTCAATGCACCGATGCCAAAGATTTCCATCCACCGCATACACTGCTCCAACTCCTCAGGTTTAGGACGCACATAGAGGCCGATACTGTCATGCAGTCCGGAAGCCACGATTTCGATCGTAGGCAGATTTTTGAGGTAAGCACGATGCATCTCGGGACTCACATAGCCAATATGTTGCTTAATTTCCCAAATGCTCTCTCCCGTACCGCGACGACGGCCAAAGAGACTGATGTCGCAAGCATACGATTGTGGATTGTCGGCGCAAATTAGACTGAGCAACGTGGATTTGCCCGAGCCATTATCTCCGCTCAAGGCCCACTTCTCACCGCGTTGCACCAACCAGTCAAGTTCACTCAGGATAGTGCGGTCGTCGTAACGGATGCTCACTTTGTTGAGCTTCACCACCTCACTGCCACTGAAGTTTGTCCCTTGGTAAGGCACTGCAGCCACCTGACTGTTAGTTACAGCATAGCCCACTTCATCGCTCTCTCGGCGTGAAGCATCTTCTACAGCAAACTGCTTCAGATAACTGCTTCGTTCCATCTTCTCTCCTACACGCATCGAATCCACTGGTATCACATGGGTAATGAACGTCGGCACATCCTCCATCATCGAGAGCACAAGCACAATCTGCAAAGGGAGCTGTTGGGTAAGTTCTTCCATCAGTTGACTCAGCATCTGGCGTGTAGTAGCATCCAAACCGATAAAGGGGTTATCCATTATCAAGATGCGAGGCGAGGAAAGCAACGCCTTGGTGAGTTGGAACTTGCGCAACTCGCCGCTGGAGAGGAGAATAATTTTCTTGTCCAACAGCGGTTCCAAACCGAAGAGGCGGAAGAGACGGTTACACACCTCATCGTTGGTGTGCCCTCCAAGGAGTTCACGCACCAAAGGGACATCATCCTGCTCCGTCTGGTTCCAACGCTGCTGATAGTAGTAATTGGCATCTGCCGAACCGTAGGTATCACGAAAAGCGATATACTTGATGTTATCGTAGGCCATGGAGCTGGCCGACGGACGGAAGTCGTATGTGGGGAATCCCTGCAGGAGGGGAAGCTTGCCAGTTAATAAATCAACTAGCAGACTCTTCCCTGCCCCATTAGGTCCCACGATAGCCAGTTGCTCTCCATCGTTCAATTGCAAGTCAACAGGAGCAGCCAACCGCAGCTGTGGATTGCGGGCAATGGCCTGGCTCAGGGTGATGGTATGTTGCATACGTTACGTTATATATATAAATAGGTATTACTTCTGATAGAGAATCAGTGCCGAGCGGGCCGGAACCTGCAGTTCGGGGCCGTAAAGAGTACCCAATCCCTGCTCGTTGATGACACCATCACGGCAGACCACGATGTACTTGCCTTCGGGCACCTCCACCTTAGCCATCTCAGTGCGTGCGTTAAGCACCACCACAATCTCCTTCCAGGCATCACCACCGGCATGGTCTTTCAGACGGAAAGCAATCACATTGCTGCCCTCAACCGAAAGGAACTCCAGATGCTTACGTACGGCATCTGCATCACCCAGACGGAAAGCCGGATGATTACGGCGTAGCTGCATCAATCCCTTATAATAGGCAAACACGTCGGCATGCAGCGCTTTGCGACTCCAATCGATAGCATTAATCGAGTCTGGGCTCTGGAAGCTGTTGTGCACGCCTTTCTTGTCGCGCATCACCTCCTCACCAGCGTAGATAAAAGGCACACCCTGCGAGGTAAAGACTGCCGTCTGGGCCAACTTATCGAGTTTGGCCACCTCAATGGGAGAGATACCAGGGATGTTCGTATTCAGGCGATCCACCATACACATGTCATCGTGGCAAGAGATGTAGCTGATGAGCTGCGTAGGCTGAGCAGCCCAAGGAGCCTTGCTATAGTTCACCCCTTCATTATCCACCTGTGGATGCTGTATGCCGCCTACCAGGCCGAACTTAATGCTCTCTTCATTGTCGGGCAGACCAGCCAGGAAAGCGCCCTGCTTGTTGTCGCTGAATGGGCCACGCAATCCGTCACGAATCTCGTCACTAAAGGCAGCTATACCCGGCATACGGTAAATGTTAGCCTTCATTGCGAGTGAATCGTTAGGCAGTTGAGGTGCTTCAGCTGCCCATCCCTCACCATAGATGAAGATGGTAGGATCAATCTCAGAAGCAGCCTTGCGGATTTCGTTCATGGTCGTGATGTCATGAATACCCATCAAATCGAAGCGGAAGCCGTCAAGGTGATATTCGTTAATCCAATACTTCACCGATTCCACCATGTACTTGCGCATCATAGGTCGGTTGCTGGCCGTCTCGTTACCACAGCCCGAGGCATTTCCCCATGAGCCATCAGGACGCTGACGGTAGAAGTAACCAGGCACGGTACGTTCAAAGTTGCTGTCGTCGGTATTGAAGGTGTGGTTATAGACCACATCAAGCACCACGCGTATGCCTGCCTTATGAAGGGCCAGCACCATCTGCTTGAACTCACGGATGCGCACTTCGGGGCGGAAGGGATCCGTTGAGTACGAGCCATCGGGCACGTTGTAGTTCTGCGGGTCGTACCCCCAATTGTACTTATTCTCTTCCAGTTTGCTTTCATCCACCGAAGCATAGTCGTACGAAGGAAGCAGGTGGACATGGGTTATACCCAACTCCTTCAGATGATCGATACCCGTGCTCCATCCCTCAGGGCTCTTAGTACCCTCCTCAGTAAGAGCCAGAAATTTACCCTTGTTCGTAATGCCCGATGTGGGCGAGATGGAGAAGTCACGGTGATGCATCTCATAGAGGATGACATCAGCAGGCGAAGCCAAGGCAGGTCTCACATCCTCCGACCATCCCTCGGGATCGGTATCAGCCATATTGATGATAGCCGCCCGCTTACCGTTTACACCCACTGCATGGGCATTGATACCTGGAGTATCACCCAACCACTTCTCGTTCAACTTCACGTTGAAGGTATAGAATTTTCCCTTCAGATCGCCCTCCTTCTCAGCGTTCCAAGTACCATCTTCTCCCAGAATCATGTTGATGGTCTCATAAGCATGACCGTTCTCTCCATCGTCAAAGAGAAGCACTTTCACCTCGTCGGCGGTAGGCGACCAGAGGTGGAAACGGGTAAGTTCAGGAGCATATTCCATCTCCGTCAGACTACCCTGACGCACAGGATAGAGTTCATACGAGGCGTACTCTTTCTTAGACGTACAGCCTGTCAACGTGGCGGTAGTAACACCGATAATCAATACATTGCTCAATTTCATGGCGATATTTTAAGTTTTTAAGATATAAAATTTCCTAAATCACAAAACACTCATCACTCAAGCCCCATGTGTTTTACCGGGATTCTTGGCAATGAAGTCCTTCCAGCTCTTATAAGCTTTCTCTACGGCGGGTCGCCCCATCTGCAGGTAGTGACAATAGGCAGCAGCCAAGGCATCAGTGGCATCCATAAACTTCGGCATCTCACCGGCATCAATGTGAAGCATGCGTTGCAACATGCCAGCCACCTGCTCTTTTGAGGCCTGTCCGTTGCCTGTAATGGCCATCTTGATTTTCAGCGGAGCATACTCCGTAATAGGGATGTCGCGTATCAAGGCTGCTGCCATAGCCACCCCTTGAGCCCGTCCCAACTTCAGCATCGACTGCACATTCTTCCCAAAGAAAGGGGCTTCAATGGCCAATTCATCGGGAAGGTAGCTGTCTATGATACCCAACACGCGGTTGTGGATGTGTTTTAACTTAAGATAGGTGTCTCCTATCTTACGCAAGTCAATCACCCCCATGGCAATCATCTCTGCCTTGGTACCCGTAATGCGTATCAATCCGTAACCCATCACGTTGGTACCTGGGTCGATACCCATCACGATTTTCTCCTTAACCGGCTGTATCACAGTAGCACCTCCATCAGTGTGGGAAATCCCACCACCTTCTCCTTGAACGTCTTCAATAGCTCCTCGTTGAGCTTCACGCCCAGCTCTTGGTGCCAATGGTGCAGCACACTGGAATTCTCTACCTCAAACTGCACAGAGAAGCAGGTACCCGCATCGCGATGACTCAAGATGCGAGCTATTCGTGGATGCTTCAATCGGCCATCCTTTTCTACTGCTGGAAGGTAGAATTCTTGCATCCAAATGAGGAAAAGCTGTTCATTTTCCTCCTCTAAATGATATGTCGTATTAAAAATCAGCATAGGCTTGAAATTTTTTCTGCAAAAATAGTGATTATTTCAGAAATATGCATTATCTTTGCAGCGTCAAAATCAGAAAAGATTCTGAAAACGATTTCAAAACGGGGCGTTAGCTCATCTGGCTAGAGCGCGACACTGGCAGTGTCGAGGTGATGAGTTCGAGTCTCATACGCTCCACCACACTGAAGCCATCCTTTCTCACACGAAGGGGTGGCATTTTTTATGCTATTATCCCCTTTACACGAATCAAGATCATCTAGAAGAAAGAGCGCAATCCACGTAGCATGGAATGCGCTCTTTAATTATGGAGGTTTCAGTATAAAACGAATACTTATTCTACGGCTTTGAATACAAACTGACCTGTGATGTCGTTGAAGAATACATTGTAGGTACCAGCAGGTATTTTGTTGTTATCACCGTTCTGAACACCTACGCCGCTGTTATCGGTTGCAATGTCCACACCAGCACCCCAATTCACTGACCAGTTAGCATCTGCACGGAACTTGATGTTTCCTGCCGCCTCAATCTTCAAACCTGCTAAATACCAGTTGTGAGGAGCCTTTTCGAGTTTCGTCATCACCTCACCCTTTGTATCGTTACCAGGCCATCCGTTGAAGTCGCCCAGCAGTTCTATGAATCCGTACTCCTTCGGCTCTTGGTTATCCAGCTTCTTCCATTCATAACTCATGGTAGCAAAGTTGACCGTGAAAGTATAGTATGCATCCTTCTCGGGACAAACGATGGCACCGGAATGGTTGTTAGTAAGAGCAGCTTCTGCTTCACTGCAACCATCAAAAGTGGCTCCAAAGCAAGCATCCCAGTTACCAATATCACTGCTCAAACTCAGCTTGAAGTTAGCAGCACCTACCCACTTGGTGGTGTAGCTCTGAATCATCGGGGTCGTCGGGTAGAGCATGTTGGTCATGCCTGTAGCTGAGTTGTTCCAACCCTGCATCTCACCAATCACGTAGTATTCAGGGGCCACCTCCTTGATGGTATAGGTGTAATCCATCATGTTCAGACTCATGATGTACATGCCAGCCTTTTCAATCATACCGGCATTGGCACCTGCGTTAACCAGCTTACCTTCCAGGCTGGGGTCGCCATTTACTTCTACGCCCACTACGCCATCAGCCCAGATATTGCCGCCATCGTAGTTGCTCTTTGGAATAATCTTCCAGTAAGAGTTCTCCTTTGTTGTGGTGAACATCAACGTGAAGACCGGATCATCATACACGTCAGCACCGCTATGGTTGAAAGCGGTTGCAGCATCTGCCGACCATCCATCCAGCACTTTATTACCATCCGCATCATTGACGGTGAACATATCGCCCACCAGGTAATAGCCATTGTCAATATAGGGAGCCTTAGGAGTAGCCTTAATCACGATGGGGTCGCAGGTCAGTAAAGAAGCCTGGCCATCCTTCATCAAGTTGGCGTACACCTTGGCATTGAGCGAACGCTCGGTGGGGCGTTTGCCATAAGCCTCTTCAATCAGAGCCTGCAGTTCAGCCGTTAATACCTGTCCCTCGGTAGTCGCCTTCAGTTGTGTGGTCTTAGCACCTTCTACATCAGCTGGGGTAATATCCAGACGGAAGTTCTCAATGATAGTCCCTTCGGGCATGCCGCTGGGCTGAGCATAGGTGAAGACCGTCACCATATCACCTGCCGTAGCCAGGTCGGAAGCTGCAGCAGCCGAAGCGCTGAATCCGGGAATGGTGACTGCCTCTTCTTGCGGCCAACTCTGAGGTTCGGCCACATCCTCGTTGAAATCTTCGTTGCAAGCACCCATGGCCAGTGCTGCGGCACCTACAAGCGAATAAAGCAAATATTTTTTCATACGATTGTCAATAATTAAAATGAGTTAGTGTAATGGAGCGGCGGACGAGCCGCCGCCCCGCTATGGAGATGATTATTCAATCTTACCGGTGTCGTTGGTGAAGTTCAGATACATTCTCTGTCCAGCCTTCGAAGTAACACGGTCGAGGTCGCCACCTGCACCACGGTAGGTCAGCTTCTTGTCTAATACCATGAACTCAGACTTCCACCAGTCGTAGCCGTCAATCTTGACGTAAGCACGGGGACCTTCGGCAGCATCCTGGGCGAAGGCAGGCGATACGAAGTAGTCGTCAGCCGTCTCAGGTACGGAGAACATCCAACCGTCCATCAGTTCATCCCACTTACCATCTGTGGTGCAACCACCAATCAGCCATACCTCGGGCTTCTGCATCTCTACAGTGTACTCAATGTCGCGGCCCTTCACAGCCGAGCGGATTACTACCAGGTACCATCCACCGTTGGTTACGCCAATATTGCCACCGTCGTCCTTCGTGCCGGCACCAGCCACGTCGCTAATTGTAGCGTGGGCAAAACCCTTTTCGCCACCATCCCAAGCCGTAGCCGTATTGAACTTGAATCCGCTGTTGGCAGGCAGGTAAACCATACGCCAGAAGACACCCGTCGTACCATCCACGGTAGGAATCATCTCGGGAGCGTTGGCCCAAGCCCAGTCGCAGAAGCCACCAATCAGGTAGAGTTTGGTAGGCAGCTTCACAGGAGGCAGTGCAAACTCTGAGCGAACGGTAGGCAGCTTCACCACGTTCGACTTGATGGAAGCAATCGTACCGCTGGCTGCAGTCAGTTCAGCAACCACACGCACATAGAACTCGCTGGTCATCGGGAAGTCAGCTTCCAGTTTACCCTCAGCCACCCAGAGGTTGGTGAAGGCCACAGCCATTTCCGATGCATCCACAGCCATCTTTGCCGTGGTATATTTCGTGTCGAGGGCAATACTGTTGGCAAAATCCTGCGTCAGCGACACCTCCACTCCATAGATGGTGGGAGCGGTATAGCCGAAGTTAGGTTGCGAGCAGGTCAGCTCAATAGTCTTTGAGCTGCTGAGGTCATAGACAGAGTTCACGTAGGCAGGCGTGTTGAGTACAAACTCAGTAGGTTCCTGCAGCACGGGGTTGGAGTCTCTGTCGGCTTCGCAGGAGGCAAACGCCATCAACCCTGCGAGCAACATGCTGTATATGGATAATTTCTTCATATCTTATATTATGCTATAATGTTTATAAAAGAACACCGTTGAAGATTAATAGCCCGGGTTCTGCACCAGGTTGTGGTTGGAATTCATATCCGTGTCGGGGATAGCGAAGATGTTGAGGTTGGCGCTGAAGTTGGTGCCTTCGAAGGAGCCACCCTTCCACTGCCATTTGTAGTCGCTTGCACCGCCGAACTTGCCGAAGCGGATCAGGTCCGTACGACGACGTCCTTCGAAGAAGAACTCGCGGCACCACTCATCGAGGATTTCGTTAAGTGAGTACGAAGTCTTTTGGTCCTTGTTGTTGGCTCGTGCACGGAGCTTATTGATGGCATTAGCGCCTTCAGCTGTTGTCGTTCCGTTGTTCTGGCGGGCAGTAGCCTCGGCATAAGCCAAGTAAGCCTCGGCAGCACGCATCAGGAAGAAGTCTGCATCGGGGAACTGAGGATCCTTCGGCGTGGCGCCATTGGAGTAGAAATTATGGAACTTGGCGCAAGAGAAGCCGCTCTCGAAGGTTGCAACGTCCTCGATGTCGAGCGAACGGTCCTGACCCCAGAAGAGAGCACGGTCATCGCCTGCAGCAACTACCATCGTATTCAGGTCGCCATTGGGGATGCCACCGTTGGGGAAGAACTTCTTAATCAGGTCGGGACGGCAACGGTTACCAGCCCAGATTTCGGTGGTGTTGTTGGTACCCGAACCGCTGATGGTCATATCCTTCTGGAAGGTAGAAGCCATCAGGAAGAGGGTAGTACCCCAGCTGGTGGTCTGCTTACCGTCCTGCAGCAGCGGGAGGATAGCCTCCTTCTGCGCACCGTTTTCACCGTTGTTACCCATGAAGAGCATCTGGTATGCACTCCACTGGCCTTCGCCTTGGGTGTGGAGTTGGTATCCGCTGTCCATCACCTTCTTGGCATATTCAGCAGCCTTAGCCCACTGAGCCGAACCAGTATAAACCTCAGCATTCAAGTAGAGGCGGCAGAGCAGCATCCAAGCAGCAGCCTTATCGGCACGACCATAGGTGTTGCTCATCGGTGCTGCCATATCAGCTTCGCACTCCAGCAGTTCGCTCTCGATAAACTCATACACCTCCTTACGGCTGGCCTGCGGAGCAGCCTCCGAGCTCAAGGCGGTCAAGAAGGGTATGTTGCCCCAACCATCCATCAAGTAGTAGTAGTAGAGGGCGCGGAGGAAACGGATTTCAGCCGTCATGGTCTTATCATGTTCAGCAGCCTCAGACAAATAGAAGTTGCAGAAGGTGACTCCGATATAGAGACGGTTATAGTAACCACGCAGCATCGGATGGCTGGCACCCCACTGGTTGTAGTTAAACGCAGGAATACCTTCATCACCCCAACAGCACATAGCCTCGTCAGTAGTGAGTTCGTAGGCGTTCCAAAGCTGACGAACAAAACCAGTGGTACCACCATCTAGGCCATCTACGTCACAATCGCCATTGGCACCGCCGTTACCGGCTACGGCCATGTTGGCATAACACTTGGCGAACAGACCGTCGTAATCGGCCGTCATGTTCGTACTGGGGTCAATCGGCGTCACGTCCAAGTCGTTGACGCACGAGCCCAATCCCACTGACAACATAAGGGTTGCAACAGGAGCAATATGTTTTATGAAGCTAAATTTCATATCAGTAATTCAGTTAAATAGGGTTTAGAAATTAAGTGACAATCCCAGCTGAGCGGTGAACGGACGGGGATAGAGGTTGTTGTCGATACCACCAAATACTTCGGGGTCGATGCCCTTGTAGTCGGTAATGGTGAATACGTTGGTCACGGCACCGTAGATACGTCCGCTGATGTTATGTCCGAAGAGTTTGTCGAACGAGTAACCCAGCGTGATGTTGTCGCACTTCAAGAAGGTAGCGTTCTGCACGTAGTAGTCAGAGAGCACGGCATCGTTGGTCTGCCATCCTTTTTCTACTGACATTACGGGCACGTTGCTCAAGAAGTTCAGGCGCGAGATGTAACCCTTGTTGACGTTGGCCGATCCAGCCTCCAGGTCGTTATAGACGTAGTTGTCGAAGCTGGCGCGGAGTGAGAAGCCGAAGTCCCAGTTCTTCCACAGAATCTTCGAAGAGAGACCAGCGGTCCAGGGAGCAGCGGGGCTCTTGTAGAAGTACTTGTCGCTGTCGTTGATGATGCCATCGCCGTTGCGATCTACATAAGCCCCTTCAATAGCCTTGCCATTCTTGTCGTAAACCTGCTGATATACATAGAACGAGCTGGCGGGATGACCCACAGCATGAGCCTGGCAGTTACCACCCGTACCGGCTGAGATACCACCCGTAGCTACGAAGTAGTCGTCACCACCTATCAGTTCGGTGATTTCATTCTTGTTATAGGTCACGTTGGCGGTGATTTCCCACGAGAGGTCCTTGCCTTGGATGGGGCGATAGGTCAGCGAAGCCTCCACACCGGTGTTCTTCAGCGAACCGATGTTGCTGTTCACCTTCGTACGGAAGTTAGAGCCCACGGGCACATCGACGTAGTTCAGCAGGTCAGTAGTCTTACGGTAGTAGTAATCCACGCTACCGCTCAGCTTACCGTTCCAGAGTCCGAAGTCAATACCAGCGTTGTAAGTGGTCGTAGTTTCCCACGTCAGGTCCTGGTTGTAAGCATCGGGGCGAAAGAGCGTACCGTCGCCAATGATGGGATAAGCGCTACCCGGTGTACCGGCAATGTCGCTCACGTTGTAAGAAGCAAAGTAGTTGTAGTCACCGATACCCTCCTGCTGACCAGTCTGACCGTAACCCAGGCGGAGCTTCAGGTCGCTGATTACTTCATTGTTCTTCAGGAAGGCTTCCTCGTTGATTCTCCAACCGAAGGCGAATGAGGGGAAGAGTGCCCAGTGGTCCTTGAAGCGTGACGAACCGTCGTAACGTACGGTAGCTGTCAGCATGTAGCGGTCGAGCAGCGTGTAGTTGGCACGACCAAAGAATGATACCAGGTAGTTCTCGCTCTTCCAAACTTTCTGATTACGATTGTAGGGAGTACCACGCTTGCCAGCATCGTTGTTGGTGTCACGATAGAGACCGTAGCCGTCGCGCTCTCCCTTGTGATAGAAGTGCTGCCACTCGTAACCACCCATGATGTCGAAGTGATGGGCATCATTGAAGTCCTTATAGTACTGTGCGTATGCATTAAACATCTTGTTGTACTTCGTAATCTTTTCCCAGCCGTCCCAGCCGTAGTAGTTGTTTTCGGTTGAGTAGGGCGATACAATCGTCGTCTGCTTACCGGTAGAGAAGTCACCACCCACGTTCATGTGCAGGCGCAAGTCTTCAAGGCCATGTACCTTATAGTCGAATTCAGCATTACCGATAAACGATTTTGAGTTGGCCGTATCATCCTTCTGCTCCAGTGTAGCCACGGGGTTCTTTGTAGCATTACGGTTAGCCGTGATGGTCCAGGTGGGGTCATCAAGTGCCGAGCCATCCAGTGTCCATTGCTGATAACCACCAAAGTAGTTCTTCATGGTGTCGTCATTCGAGCGGATGCTCCAGGTAGGAATCATATAGACAGCAGCACCAATGGCACCGCCATCTGCATAGCGGTTGTTGGCAATCATACCCTTGGCATTCAGGTTCACCGTGAGGTGATCGTCAAAGAACTTGGGTGAAACATTCACCGTTGCGGTGTAACGCTCAAAGTTTGAAGTCTTCAAGATACCATCCTGATTCGTGTAACCCAGCGAGATGCGATAAGGCATGTTCTTCAAACCGCCCGAAATGGTTATATTGTGGTCGTGACTGATGGCCGCCTTGTAGATTTCGTCCTGCCAATCAGTATTATTATACACATACTTACCATCCACCTCCTTGGCGTATGCCAGCGAGCCGTCGGGACGTGCACCTGCAGTGAGATTCCACTCCGTGCTACCTACACCGTAATACTCTTCAATCAACTCACCGAACTGCTGTCCACTGAGTACGTCGATAGTTTTCTTTTTCATGCTGACCGATACATTGCCGTTGTACGACACTTTGGGTTTCTGGCCAGAACGTCCTTTCTTCGTGGTGATGATGATGACACCGTTTGAACCACGGCTACCATAGATGGCCGTAGCCGAAGCGTCCTTCAGCACCGTGAAACTCTCAATGTCAGCAGGGTTCACCATTGACAAGGGGTTTGACAGACCTTTTACACCCTGGTTATCCATAGCCAGACCATCGATAACAATCAACGGGTCGTTGCTGGCATTCAGTGACGAACCACCACGGATACGGATTGTAGAACCACCACCAGGCGTACCACCGCTACTGGTTACGTTCACACCAGCGATCTTACCTTGCATCATGTCCTGAGCATTGGTTACCAAGCCCTTGTTCATCTCGTCTGGCTTCACAGCCGTTACCGAACCAGTCAGGTCATTCTTCTTGGCTACACCGTAACCGATAACCACCACTTCACTCAGCAGCTCGGTATCGTCTTTCAGCTCGATGACTACCTGCGGAGCAGCAGCCACCTCGGCTGTTTGGTAGCCGATAAAAGACACCTGAAGGATAGCTCCTTTAGGAACTGTAAGCGTAAAGTTACCATCCAAGTCGGTAATCGTACCGTTAGATGGGTTACCTTTTTCAACGACGTTCGCTCCAATCACCTCACCCAAGGCATCTTTTACATGCCCTTTCACAGTGATAGTCTGTGCATAAACGCCTACTGACAAGAACAACCCTAAAAGTAGGGGCAGAATCGTTCGACAGATTCTAAGATTAACTTGCATCATGCATTTAAAATTTAAGTTAACAATATTAATAATACAATTTTCTCTCCTGTTACATCATACCCCTACTCCATACAGAGCAGAGCATGATATGACCTCGCAAAAATAGGAGATTTTATATTTCGTAATTGTTAAATAGACCACGAATATCCGCAAAAGAGTTTGCAATCGTTTGCGAAACTTTGCATCTTACCAATCAATGGTTATACCTTATTATAATTATATAGAAGTGTGCAAATTGTATATGAATAGATTTTGTAGTTTAACGCTTCTGGTTGACTACTTCAAGCCTTACTTTTAAAGTTGGTTGACCAGGTTAAACATTACTTTTATATTTGGTTGATACGTTTGCGGCTTAGTCACGATTGTGTCTTATACTGATATAGGTAGACATATTTATAACGAATTAAATGTGTACCAAAA
>CAMCUZ010000004.1 GCA_945879145.1 uncultured Mediterranea sp. | reverse complement strand
TGCCCATGGTGTAGCGGTCGGTCCGCATGGTGCGTTGAAGTGTGAGGAGCATGGGGGGAGGGATTAGGGATTAGGGATAAGGGATAAGGGATTAGGGATAAGGTTTACTTACTTGTAGGGGCGGACTATTTTCCGCCCTGTGTGCCGCAACGTGTACAGCAACGTGTACCCTATAACGGTATGAGTGTAAACGGTGGGTGCATCCGGGCGCAAGATATTGCGCCCCTACAAGTGGGTGAATTCAGAAACAGCTGCTTACGCCCAGGGCGGTGCCGATGGCGGTGATGAGCGAGGTGATGAAATTCCAAAGGAACTTGATCAGTTTTTTCTTGTTTTCTTCAGTCATGATAGAGAGGGGGTTAGTGATTAGTGATTAGTGTTTAGGGCTACAACTCGTCACTCGTAGCTTGTAGCTTGTAGCTCGTAGCTCGTAGCTCGTAGCTTGTAGCTTGTAGCTTGTTTAGTGATTAGTGATAAGGAACCGCAGAGCTCAACTCTTCATTTTAAATTTTAAATTTTAAATTGTTCAATCGTTCTCTGCGATTCCTGGTGGTCACTCGATGTCAGCGTCGCTTCCGCCGCTGCCGTCGCTTCCGCCGCTGCTGCTTCCGCCGCTGTCGCTTCCGCTGCCGCCAGCTATGGCGCCCAGGGTGCGGGCGTTGACATCTACGGTCACCTGGCCTTGCTCATCGACGGTGTACATGCCCTTGGCGTACATCATGCCGCGCAGGGTGGAGTAGCGCGTCTGGCGGTCGTACATCTTCTTCACCTTCAGGTAGTCGGCCGAATCGGTCAGCTGCTCCTGCTTGATCCAGGCGTTGATGGCGGCGCTGATGGTGCCGAAGCTGATGCGCTGGCGCGTCTGATTCTCGGTCCAGTTGGTGTTGGGGTTGCAGAGCTTCACGGAGTAGCAGGCGCCGGTTTTGCGGTTCACCCTGGTGTAGATGTCGTCGTGTCGGCAGGCGCGGCCCGAGTGGTGTCCGGTAATCCAGTTTCCAGTAACTTTACCCATAGTCTTCTCCTCCCCATGTCCCGCAGGGGTGGGTGGCCTGCTGCTCGGGGTGCCGCTATGGCGCTGGAGCGGGGAGGCCGCTGCACGGGGGTGGGGACGGGGAGGTTAGGGTTTAGTCCCGTGCAGAGGGGTTATACATGCAACGTTTTATTGGGGTGGGTTTGTGCGTTTGCCGTTATCGCTGCACCGCGTGAAAGCTGTTCGTCGCTGTACGTTGATCGTGTAGATCCCTGGGTGAACTACGCGGGCTATGCGGGGGCATGCACAGGGGCAATCCCACTTCGGAGGCCCTGTATATAGTTATACGCCATTTGAGTGTGCAATTTTGAAATTTAACATTTGTTATGTTTTAAATAGCTGTATTTCAGTAGGATAAATTTCGAAAATTTTTCTTCAGTTTTCGGAGAATCGCATAGTGTGCAATCATTCATCCCCCCCCAGCCGTTACAATCGTTACAAACGTTACAGCCAAAATCTGTGCATACACCTCTCATCCCCCCTGTTTATTCACTTTCTATTCTATTATTATATTTATATATATATTTATATATATAAATATAATAATAGATTTTTTTCCCACCCATGTGGGTGCGCCCAAAACAGCTGTAACGTTTGTAACGATTGTAACGCTGTAATGCTTGGTGGGGAAATTACCCATTGATAATCAAGTAGTTAAATTTTTTCTGTAATTTCTCTTGCATAAACAGAATGGTTGTTGTAATTTTGCAGAAATATCGAATATATATCAAAATTTAAACCTTAAAGTAATACATAGTATGCCTCTTTTCAACTTTTATTCGTTCGAACTCGTGCCTGTCAACCAGCCCATCGACCTATTTAGCTCCGCTGAAGCGGAGGCCGAAGGTGTGGTTGCCGAACCGCAGGAGGTACCCGACGCGTCGCTCGATGCTCGTCTGGGGAGCCTCTTTACCACAGGCAAGCAGCTCCTCCTCCATACCCTGATACAGCGGGGGAGCGGCAGGAACAAGACGTCGGAGTGGGAGAAGTACACGTGCGACGTGCTCCGCCACGAAGCAGGCGTGGTCCTCCTCACCATTGACAACAACAAGGTAAAGTACACTACGGTCAATAAGAAAGAGCGCAGCAACGAGCATCACCCCTACTGCCACGTGGTGATTGACAACCGCCCGGACAGGGGCATCATCGGCATTGAGCGCAATGCGGCCTTCGACAGCCGTACCGACCGGGTGGCCGACATCCTGAGGGAGGGGCTCACCTACGAGCTGCGCCCCTACCGCTGCCAGCTGCTGATACGTCAGCTCAAGAAGCGGAGCAGCGACTTCTGGCCCACCGTGACCCTGCTGCGCAACAGCTTCCAGGATGGCGTCAAGCAGATCAGCCTCGACCTGGAGGGATGCGACGCTGCTGACCACACCAACCAGATGCTCTCCCTGCTCACCAGCTTTGCCAAGCGGGCCAAGGCCGACACGGTGGTGATGGTCAACGCCAAGGGCGACGGCGAGGTGGACCTCGACGAGGTGTACGACGACATGACGCAGATTGCCGCCATCTGTGTCGCGCAGAAGGGCTACAACCTGAGCGTCAAGTTCCGCCACTTCGGTGTCTATCGCTATGGCCACGACCTGCTGGCCCAGTTTGGGGTTGACGACCAGCTGCTCACCCAGTTTGATCAGGGGGTGAGCCGACTGCCTGCTTCTACGGGCGACCTCTTCAGCCATGAGCTGCCATCGACCGAACAGACTGAGAGTCACCCCTTTGGCACGAACGGCCTGCTGGATTGGCTCGATACACTCCACAAACTACTGAAAGATTATGAGCACGACGTTATTCAGATCAGACGAAAGAGAAGCCGTAGAAAATAGCTTCGGCCACGAGCCGCTCTACAGCCTGCTGGCCGGCACCACACGGCGCATCATGAGCGGCGCAGAGACCCTTGTACTCCATCCCGCCGAGCTCTTCTACCAGGCCTTCTACATCATCGACACGCTCCACGGGCTACCCCCACGCGAGCAGGTAGCCTGGTGCGGAGTGGAGCTCTGGGATGAACTCTACGACTACCTGCGTCACGAAAAGCAGGTCGCTGCGCCCCAGGGAGAGCTGCAGCTGGCCATTGCCACCATCATGCAGGCGGCCTACGAACTGCTCGTGCGCAGTGCCGACCGCCGCTACCTGAGCGCCGCTGCTGCCCTCAAGCGGGCCCTGGTGAAGGAGTCGGGCGACAGCCTTTCCGACCTCCTCGACAGCGAGTTCCACAAGGGCTTCAAGCGCCTGGACGAGGATGAACAGGCCCAGCTCATCAGCCCCTACCTGCAGGGCGGGCGCTACTATTCCGATGAGATTGCCGACCTGCTGGATGCTATGCCGTCGGTAGCCGCTGGCCAGGAGGCCGTCTCTGCTGCTGGTCAGGAGGCGTTGACGTCGCACGTGCGCATCGCCCCGCGCAAGAAGTCGGCGGTGATGCGGGTACTCAACGCCATCTACAAGGCAGGATGGCTGGTGGACGAGGAGGGCAAGAGGCTGACCAACCGCAATACAGCCCTCCGCCAGATACTCCGCTCGGCCTTTGGCATTGACTGCAACCACATCGATCAGCTGCTCAACCCCTCGAACAATCCCGACAATGCAGCCAAGGCAAAGGAGGAGCTGCAAGAACTGATCAAACTCTTCAAATAGTGATTAGTGATTAATCATCCACCGTTTTAAATTTTAAATTCTTAAAATACATTAAATCGTGTTTTAGTAAAACATCTCCCCCATGTTTGAGTAAAACATGCGTTTCTTCTGGAACACCTAACTTCGCACCCGGAATCAGCCGAACGAAACTTTGGCTGGTTTCGGGTATTTCTTTTTTTATGCAGGTCCGGGACGGCACCAAGCTCGAGATAAGGTCCGGCCGGGCAGTACTCGTCGAGAGGACGAAGCATCCGGATGCTTCCTGTTCACCATTTTAATGCGTACAGCGAATGAAGCAGGAAGTGAAAAAGTGGACGTTGACCGACCACCAATTGGGCGTAGCCCACGAGGCGCTGGCAGCCCTCGTTAATCAGCTGCCATTCAAGCTGCGCCGCAGGGTGCAGATGGACGTGATGTGCAGGGCCATGGGCCAACATCTGATGGAGATTGACCAGAGCGGGCGGCTCTGCTGGCTGGCTGGCAACTACACGTTGCTGGCTTATTTCTGCGGCCGCATGTTCAGTGGCGACCACGGCAGGTTCATCCGGCGTAAGGGCACCTACGTGTGGGTACTGGGCAAGGAGCCGTTTCCCGCCGCCGAGCTGAACCGATTCTTTGGCGTGAACAACCTCAAGCAGCTGCGCCATCAACGCGTAAATCTGGCACTTCCTGAGTGCTGGCAACTGGTTGATTCCCTGTTTGCTGCAGCAGATGCGGTCAATAGGCGGTAAATACGCTTTTCCGCAAATAGCCGTATCACTCTACGAACAAAATTCAAAAATACAGATTATGAGAAACAAGAAGAAAACACACGCTGCGGGCCGGGCAGCCAAGGCCTCGACCGCTAAGAGAGAACAGCATGCGATGAATCAACCGCTCAGCGAGGCCCAGTGCCGGTTGGTGGAGCACAACGTAGGTTTTGCCCGTGCCATGGCCGTGAAGTACCGCGAGGTAGGTATGCTCAAGGGTATCTCCTTGGCCGACCTGGAGCAAGAGGCCTGCATGGGGCTCTGCGAGGCGGCTCAGCGGTTTGACGACTCGCTCCAGGTGCGGTTTACCACCTATGCCGCCGCCTGGGTTAAGAAGTATCTGTTGAAGGCCATCGACCAGGAGCAGTACAGGAGCTCTGACGACGTAGAGCGTCTGAACGATGGGTCAATCAGCTATGCCGCCTGCGCCTTCTGTGACGACGACGATGCCGCCTGCGCCTTCTGCGACGACGACGATGCCACATCCGCCTTCTACGACGACCCCTCGGCCAACGTCTATGACGATGCGTTTGAGGCAGGGGAGGAGATGCAGAGCGCGCGGTCCTCGCTACAGCTGGAGGTGATGCTCTCCACGCTGAGCAAGCAAGAGCAGCAGGTGGTCTGCCTGATTCTCGGCCTTTCCCTGAAGGGGGGCAATCAGTTGCCCTTGACGACTAAGCAGGTGGGTCAGAAGTTGCACCTGGGCCCGCGCCGCATCCTCCAGATCTACAACCGTGCCCTCACCAAGCTGGAGCTTACGCAAGAGGAAAACAATTAAATTGATACCCGTTTTAAATTTATAGACATGGACGAAATCAGAATCGAAGGAATCGCTACCATCAGCGAAAAGGGCTTCTGCTTCGACAGCGGACTGCCCAGCAATGAGACCGTAATCAGTGCAGCCATGAAGCTGCGGGGTACATTGAATATCCGTGAAAATGCATGTGCAGCTTTCACCGGCAATCAGCGCATCTACCTGCCGCCCCAGGTGCTACCCGTGGGGCAGGGCGAGGACTACCACGTGAAGCGCACGTCGCGCCACTACATCCTGCAGGTCAAGCTCCCCATCGTGGAGCGTCGAGCCCAGAGTCAGCAACGCCTGGAGCGCGTCGTGGCCCAGGCAATGGGGCAAATCACCCTCGACAGAAAGGAGGTGCTCGATGTACTTTAAATTCAGCTTTGTACCCAGTGTGGCCGGCAAGGCGCAGGTGGTGGACCGCGAGCTTTTCGACCGCATCGTGCAGGACCCCCGCGTAAGCCACCTCTGCAAGCAGATACAGCAGGCCACCACCGACGATGAGCGTTCGCGCCTCAAGCGTCAGCTGCCCGCCTTCTGCTGGCACGCCTGGTTCGACCAGGGCAAGCGCAAGAACTACTGCGCCCACCCCTCGCACCTGGTGATGATCGACGTGGATCATGTGGCCGACCCCCGTAGCCTGTGGCAGCAGGTCAGGGAGCAGAGCCTGTCGCTCGGCCTGCTCGTGGCCCACGTCACCCCCTCCACTCAGGGCCTGCGCCTCGTCTTTCCCCTGCCTCAGGAGATGGACCTCGCCCAGGGTCAGAGCCACTACGTGCAGCTGCTCCAGCTGGGTCAGGTTGATACCTGCACCAAAGACCTGGCCCGACTCAGCTTCTGCGTGCCCCAGGAGTACTTCCTCTACATCGACTACGACCGCCTCTTTGCCCTCCCTCAACCAGGCGGCGAGGAGGAGCAGCAGCCCATCCCCCAGCAGCCGCAACCCAGGCAACCCGAGGAGCAAGCCGCGCAGCAACCCCAGCAGCCGCAACCCAGGCAACCCCAGCAACCCGAGGAGCCCTTCGAGGCCTGTTACAACGGCATCCCCTACCAGCAACTGGTAGCCAGCCTGCAGGAGTTGCTTGGCGGGGTACCGGCCCACGGCTCGCGCAACAACTTCATCTTCTCCATGGCGGCCTACCTGCGCTACGTCTGCAACGACGACCCCGCCTGGATTGCCTCCATCCTGCCCACCTACGGCGAGGCGCACGACAAGTGGCAGCGCACCATTCAGTCGGCTTGCCAGCGCGCACAATACAAGGCCATGCCCGAGGTGGTGAAGCGTGCCATAGCCAACGCCCGCCAGCAGATGGAGCTCACCGCCTCGACCCAGAGCGACGACCCCACCGACCTGATGCCGCCACCCATGTCCCGCAAGCTCCCCAGGCTCATCGCCCACGTAGTGAAGAACGTGCCCGAAGTGTGCCGACCCTTTGTGGCCAACGCCGTCTTTCCCGCACTGGCCACCCACCTGAAGGGCGTCAAGTTCCGGCTCATCGACGGCACGGAGAAGGAGGCCACCTTCATGTGTGTGGTCATGGCACCCCAGTCGTCGGGCAAGTCGGCCATCAACAAGCCCATCGAGTACATCGTGGCCGACATCGTGGAGCGCGACGAATTCAACCGCCAGCGCGAACAGGAGTGGAAAGAGGCCTCGGCCAATAAGGCGGCCAACAAGGAGAAGCCCAGGCGCCCCGACGACCTCTGCGTGCAGGTGCTCGTGAGCGACATGACCAACGCCGCTTTCGTGCAGCGCATGAAGGATGCCGGAGGGAGATACCTCTACACCAACCTCGAAGAGCTCGACCTGCTCAAGCAGCTGCAGACCAACGGCACACGCGACGTGGGCAAGATAATCTGCCTCTGCTTTGACAACGGCAAGTACGGACAGGAGCGCGTGGGCACGCAGTCGGTGACCGCACGCGTTGAGATTCGCTGGAACTGGAACGCCTCAAGCACCATCCAGAAGGGGGTGCAGTTCTTCAAGGGGAGGCTGCTCGACGGCACCCTGTCGCGCATCAACTTCTGCACCATCATCCCCGACAAGAGCAAGCCCTTCGTCTATGGCCGCTACGACGAGCAGTTTGCCCAGGTGCTGAAGCCCTACATCACCAACCTCAACCTGGCCCAGGGACACGTGGAGTGCAAGCAGGCGCTCGACATGGCCCGGCGCATGAGCGAGGCCTGTGCCGAGGTGGGTAGCCTGAGCGACGATGACATCTACCAGGACCTGTCACACCGCGCCGTGACCATTGCCTACCTCAAAGCCATGGTGCTCTACATTGCCAACGACATGACCTGGACCAAGGAGATTGCCGACTTTGCCACCTGGAGCCTGCAGTACGACCTCTGGTGCAAGAATCGCTTCTTCGGTCAACTGGTGAGTGAGGAGAAGGCTGCCGAACAGCTCAAGGTGCACCGCACCCGTCCCAACCTGCTCGACCTGCTGCCCGACTGCTTCACGCTGCGCCAGGCCCAGGAGCTGCGCCGTGCCCAGGGCATGGACGAAGCCGGCTGCCGCCAGATGCTGCGCTCCTGGGCTTTCCGAGGCTACATCGAGGCCGACACCGCCACAGGCACCTACCTTAAGACCCCCAAGTACCTGCAGCGCAAGACGGCGTAATAAGCCTGTAAAAAAGCACGCTTTTCATTTTGTATTCCGCTCGGCTTGCACTATCTTTGCACCCCAGTAAATAATGATAGTGATGAAGAAATTTATGCACGGCTCGAGATTCCTGCCGAAAAACTTTTCTGATGAAGCTGAAGCCATGCTCCAGCAATATAAGCGACAGGGAGTGAAACTCCCGATGAAGAACATCATACGCAACGAGGAGCAACTCAGGGGCATACGCGAAAGCGCAGCCATCAATACCGCACTGCTCGACTTCCTGGCTGAACATATCCGCGAAGGAATGCCCACCTCGGAGATTGACCATATGGTCTATGCCTTCACCACCGACCACGGCGCCATCCCCGCCGACTTCCTCTACGAGGGCTACCCCAAGAGCGTCTGCACCAGTATCAACGACGTGGTCTGTCACGGCATACCCAGCCCCAACGAGGTGCTCCAGAGTGGCGACATCGTCAACGTGGATGTATCGACCATCTACAAGGGCTACTATAGCGACGCCTCGCGCATGTTCCTGATTGGCGAGGTGAAGCCCGAGGTGCGACGCCTGGTGGAGGTGGCCCGCGAATGCCGCGACCTGGGCATTGAGGCGGCCAAACCCTGGGCCCGACTGGGCGACATTGGCGCCGTCATACAGCAACACGCCGAGCGCAACGGCTACAGCGTGGTGCGCGAGTTCTGCGGCCACGGCTGTGGCATCAAGTTTCACGAAGAGCCTACCGTGGATCACGTGGGGCGCCAGGGTACGGGGATGCTGCTCGTGCCGGGCATGACCTTCACCATCGAGCCTATGATCAACATGGGCTCAAAAGAGATCTACATCGACGAGGCGGATGGCTGGACGGTGCTGACTGACGACGGGCTGCCATCGGCACAATGGGAGAGCCAGGTGCTGATTACCGAGACAGGCAACGAAATCCTTACACAATGAGCCTCAGCGCATCCACTGAGCAAGACGAATGATGCTCCAGGTGATACTCTTTGCAGCTGGCGCTGCGGCAGGATGGGCCGTGGGCTGGCTCTGGGCCATGCGACGCGTGGGTGCCCAGCAAGCGGACACACGCGAGCGCGAACTGGCTATGCAGGCGCAGCTGGCGGCCTCCCTCAAGGAGAACCAGCTGCTGCAGCAGCAACGTCAGCAGGATGAGCAGCGCTACACCCAGCAGTTGCAGCAGGCTGAGCAGCGGGCACAGGATCAGTTGCAGCAGGCCGAGCAACGCAGTCAGGAGCAGCTCTTGCAGCAGGAGCGACGCTTCAGACAGCAACAGCAGGATGCTGAGCAGATACACCAGCGTCTGACGATGGAGTTTGAGAACCTCTCCAACCGTATCTTCAAGAGCCGCTCGGAGGAGTTCCGGCAGCTCAACGCCGACCATCTGCAGCAGCTGTTGCAGCCCCTGAGTGGCTCGATCAGAGAGTTCAGGCAGCAGGTGGAGCAGGCCTACAGCGCCGAGGCCAAAGAGCGCTTTGCGCTGGGCGAGCGCATCAAAGAGCTGGTGGAACTCAACAACCGCCTCTCACAGGAAGCCAGCAACCTGACCCGCGCCCTCAAGGGCGACAGCAAGGTGCAGGGCGACTGGGGGGAGATGATCCTGGAGCGACTGCTCGAGGCCAGCGGACTGATGGAGGGGGAGCACTTCGTGCGACAGGAGTTCCTCAAGAACGAGCGGGGAGAGGCCCTGCTCAACGAGGAGAGTGGCCAGCGGATGCAGCCCGACGTCATCGTCCGCTTTCCCGACCAGCGGGAGCTGATTATTGACTCCAAAGTGTCGCTCACAGCCTATGCCGCCTACACAGCCGCCACCGACCGGGAGGAGCAGAACGCCTGCCTCAAGGCCCATCTGCGCTCCGTGCGTGCCCATGTCGAAGAGCTGAGCCACAAGGACTATTCGCGCTACGACGACAAGGCGCCCGACTTTGTCGTGATGTTCATCCCCACCGAGGGGGCCTACCTGCTGGCCATCCAGGGCGACCCGCAGTTGTGGGAGTATGCCTACCAGCGCAAGGTAGTCATCATGAGTCCTACGCATCTGATCAGCGCCCTCCGCCTCTCGCTCGACCTCTGGAAACGCGAGTACCAGGTGAAGAACGTACAGGAGATTATCCGCCGCGGCACGCTGCTCTACGAGAAGGTGGTGAGCTTTACCGACACCTACCTGGCCCTGGGCGACCGCCTCAAGGCGTTGCAGGGTGACTACGACCGGGCCCTCAAGCAGCTTTCCGAGGGCAATGGCAGCCTGGTGCGTCAGGCCGACCGCCTCAAGAAGATGGGTCTGACCCCCAAAAAGCAACTCTCCGAC
The DNA here is from genome assembly GCA_945879145.1 of uncultured Mediterranea sp. Classification (GTDB taxonomy): domain Bacteria; phylum Bacteroidota; class Bacteroidia; order Bacteroidales; family Bacteroidaceae; genus Bacteroides. Next base: position 75,945 of record CAMCUZ010000004.1, on the reverse strand, counting down.
CGCCTGCAGCATAGTGAATAGTGATTAGTGATTAGTGTTTAGTGATTAATCATCCACTGTAAAATCCCCAGCGTTACAATCGTTACAAACGTTACAGCAAAAAACTGCGCACACCCACAAACACCCGCCGTTTTAAATTTTAAATTAAAAAAATCCCCCTCTCACCACTTGATGATGGCCTGCAGGTAGAGGTCGTCTTTGTGTTTTTGGCGGATGAGGTCGTTGCCTGTGCCGATGGTTTGTCGGTCAAAGTAGCGCGTTTCGCCCCATTTGGCCAGCAGCGTGAGCCAGCGGTGGTCGTATCGCAGGTGAAGCGTCAGACGGATGCCTTCGCCGTAGAACGAGGGCGTGGAGAAGCTGTTGAGCATGCCGCGCTCGTAAGCGTAGATGCGGCTGTCGTAGTCGCTGGTGTGGAAATAGCTGCCCTGCAGGGTCAGGGCCAGGGGAAAGCGACGGGGCGCAATGCGGATGCGCTCGGTAATGCTCCATCCTTGCGAAGGCGACAGGTGCGTTTGATGCAGGTGGTTATAGTCGAGCGTGGTCTGACTCTGCCAGAGCGGCCTAGTGTACTCCATGCGCAGGCGCGTGCGGTGGTGGTTGAGGGGGCGGATATCCTTTCCGCTCGTGCCGCTCAGGTCGCGCTCCTTCTGCTTGTACTGGTAGCTCAGCGTGAGCTGCAGGGGGCTACGGGGGCTCCATTGCGCCTGCAGCCGGGCATCCAAGCCCGTCGAGGGCTTGCTGATGCGGTACTTCCACCAGGGGTGGGAGAAGAGGTCGATGCTGCCAAACAGGCGCCAGTGGGTCCAGGGAGTCGCCTCGGCGGCCAGATACCAGCCATTCTCATTCTGCGGCGTGCTGCTCTCGCCAAACGCGTAGCCATGCCAGCTCCAGTAGTCGTGGCTGTAAAGCCGGTGGACCAGGAGCAGGCGGGCGTCGTTGCTGATGCGGTAGTCCAGCCGGTGGAGCAGGGCATAGCCCTTTTTGCCCAGGGCCGACTCGCCGCTGAAGAAGAGGGAGCGCCAGCGCGCCTTGTAGTGCAGGGAGAGGTTGTAGAAGTCGCTCCCTGTGGGGTAGTAGCGCGCGTACTTGGGCAGGCGGTGTACGTAGGGGAGGCTGAAGTGGGTGTAGATGCCCGCCACGCCAAGCTGCAAGTAGGAGAAGCTGTAGGTCAGGTCGCCACCCATATCCTGGCGGCTGAAGGCATTGCGTTTGTCGGCCTCTTTCTGCGTGCGGTGGAGGCCCGTTTTGTAGATGGAGGTGATGGTATCGCCGCTGAGGCTCCCCTCCAGCGAGCGGTGGGAGTAGAAGGCCAGCAGCTGCAGGCGGTGGAGGGGCTTCAACTGGAGGGCCGTGCCCCGAAAGAAGCGGTATTCGTCGGTAGAGCCATGGGGGGTGATGGGGGTGTTGCGGAAGTTGGCGGTGGTGAGCGAATAGCTCTTGCCGTTGAGAAAGCCCGAGCCAACGCAGAGGCCCAGACCCAGGTGAAGCCGGTAATGGCCCAGTGCCAACTGGCGCAGCCAGCCGTAGTCGCGGATGAGCAGGTAGGGGGAGTAGGAGTCGTAACCCCGGCTGTTGTAGCCTGCAAAGAGCGGTTCGCCAGCATCCTTTTCGGCGGTCAGACCCAGCTGGATGTGGTTGCTGAAGCGGTAGCGGTAGCGCAGGGAGTGGTAGAGGGGTGGTCCGAGGTAGCTCTTACGGTAGCCTTCACGGCGGTAGAGGGGGATGTCGAGGCGGCTCTCCAGGCGGTGTTGACCCCAGCGGAGCAACTCCTTGAGCGTAGGGAGGTGGATCTGCTCCTTGGCCTCTCTGATGCAGAGGTAGGGGAGGATGCGTCCTACCAGCTGCCGGCTCAACCCTTTCACTACATAGAGCTCGTTGAGCGACTTCATGGCCCCATACTGCGCCAGGTAATCCAGGATGTCAGAGACCTGGTATTCGTCCAAGAAGGGGAGTTGCTCCCACTCGCTGCGCGTGGCGCTGTTCACCTCAATGGGGTGTTGACGCAGCCATTCCAGCGACTCTAGTTCATCCTCCCAGCCCTCCTCCTCGCCGCCTGCGCTGAGCTCCTCCAGCTCCTCCTCCAGATAGACCGAAGGGTGTTGCTCCTGAGCCTGTAAGGGGACGCCCAGCAACGAGAGGCAGAGCAGGAATAGGATCCCCAGCTTCCTGGTTGTAGCTACTGCTCTTGTGGACAAAGGAATAGGGTCCCCGCTGGACAGAGGAATAGGGGCCCCGCTGAACAGAGGAGTGTGCGCTCCTGTGTACACGGGGATAGAGGGGGCATTGGAAGGGAGCATGGCCTCATTAGTCAAACAGGTTCAGCCGCTGCTTGCGGGCCTCCTGTAGCGAGAGCGACGGGCGTTGCGCGGCGGCCCGCTGCTGGCGCAGGTCGGCATAGCGTGCATGGAGTTCGGCATCCAGTTGTTGATGCTGCTCCGGGTTCATCAGGCGGGCAGCGAAAGTGGCATTCTGCGAGGCATCCTTCATGTGGACCACGGTGGCATGGTAGGCTGGCGCAATTTTGAGCGCCGTGTGCATGAGCGAGGTGGTGGCGCCGCCAATCAGCAGGGGGATGTCCAGTCCCGCACGCTCCATCTCCTGGGCCACGTGGACCATTTCGTCGAGCGAGGGGGTGATCAGGCCGCTTACTCCCACGATATCAACCTGCTCCTCGATGGCGCGGCGCACGATGGTTTCAGCAGGTACCATTACGCCCAGGTCGATGATCTGATAGCCGTTGCAGGCCATCACGACAGAGACGATGTTCTTGCCGATGTCGTGTACGTCGCCCTTCACGGTAGCTACGAGTACCTTGCCTGCCGAGGTTGAGCCGCTGGGACTGCCTGCCTCAATATGGGGTTGCAGGATGGCTACGGCCTGCTTCATGGTGCGGGCTGTCTTGACCACCTGGGGCAGGAACATCTTACCAGCGCCGAAGAGCTCGCCCACGTGGTTCATACCGGCCATCAGCGGGCCTTCGATAATGGCTACGGCCTTGTCGTACTGCTGCAGGGCCTCGTCGAGGTCTTCTTGCAGGTAGTCTCCGATGCCCTTTACCAGGGCATATTGCAGGCGCTCCTCCACGCTGCCCTCGCGCCACGAGGGACGGGCTGCGGCTTGCGCTGCGGGGCCTGTCTGGATAGGCTGCTGCTCTGCCTCGGCCTTCATCTGCTCAGCCACGGCTATCAGCCGCTCGGCGGCATCTGGACGGCGGTTGAGGATGACGTCCTCAATATGCTCCAGCAGGTCGGCAGGCAGGTCGGTATAGAGTACCGACGAGGCAGGGTTGACAATACCCATGTCCATGCCCTGGGCGATGGCGTGGTAGAGGAAGACGGCATGCATCGCCTCGCGCAGGTAGTTGTTGCCGCGGAAGGAGAAGGAGAGGTTGCTCACGCCGCCGCTGACGTGGGCACCAGGCAGGTGCTTGCGAATCCAGCCCGTGGCTTGAATAAAGTGGAGTGCGTAGGCGTTGTGCTCCTCCATGCCGGTGGCTACGGCCAGTACGTTAGGGTCGAAAATGATGTCATGGGGTTTAAAGTGAAGCTTCTCTGTAAGCAGCTGATAAGCTCGTTGACAGACACTTATTTTTCGCTCGTAGGTGTCGGCTTGTCCCTGCTCATCAAAGGCCATCACCACCACGGCGGCGCCATAGCGCTGGATGGTGCGGGCGTGTGAGAGGAACTGCGCTTCGCCCTCTTTGAGCGAGATGGAGTTGACGATGGCTTTGCCCTGGATGCACTTGAGGGCTGACTCGATGACGTTCCACTTTGAGGAGTCAATCATCAGGGGCACGCGGGCTACGTCGGGCTCTGAGGCCAGCAGGTTGAGGAAGTGGACCATCTCGGCCTGGGTATCGAGCAGGCCGTCGTCCATGTTGATGTCAATCACCTGTGCGCCATCCTCTACCTGCTTGCGGGCGATGCTGAGTGCTTCGTTGTATTTCTTCTCGTTAATCAGTCGCAGGAACTTGCGCGAACCGGCCACGTTGCATCGTTCGCCCACGTTCACAAAGTTGTTTTCGGCCTTCACCTCGAGCAGTTCCAGGCCCGAGAGCCAGAGCGTCTGTGGGCGCGGGGCAGGCTGGTGGGGCTTGGATCCGGCGGCCAGCTGGGCAAAGCGGGCTATGTGGGCAGGGGTGGTGCCGCAGCAACCTCCCAGGATGTTGACCAGCCCCTGGTCGAGGTACTCCTTCACCTCAGCTGCCATGATGTCGGGCGTCTGGTCGTATTGCCCCAGGGCATTGGGCAGGCCGGCGTTGGGGTAGGCGCTGATGTAGTAGGGCGCCTTGCGGGAGAGCACCTCCAGGAAGGGCTTGAGCTGTCGGGCGCCGAAGGAGCAGTTCAACCCTACGGAGAAGAGGTTGGCGTGCTGTACAGAGGCCAGGAAAGCCTCCAGAGTCTGCCCTGAGAGGGTGCGTCCGCCGATGTCAGAGACTGTGACGGAGAGCATGATGGGCAGGCGTCGGCCTTGCTGCTCCATGCAGGCTTCGGCTGCAAAGAGGGCGGCCTTGGCGTTGAGGGTGTCGAAGATGGTTTCAATCAGCAGCAAATCTACTCCGCCCTCCATCAAGGCGTTGATCTGTTCGCTGTAGGCAGCAACCAGCTCGTCAAAGGTGATGGCCCGGTAGGCGGGGTTGTTGACATCGGGGCTCATGGAGCAGGTCTTGTTGGTCGGGCCAATGGAGCCAACCACGTAGCGGGGCTTGGCTGGTTGGCGCTGTGTGTAGTCGTCGGCGGCACGGCGGGCCAGCTGGGCTGCGGCCAGGTTGATCTGGCGGACGTACACCTCGGTGTGATAGTCGGCCTGGCTGATGCGGGTGGCGTTGAAGCTGTTGGTCTCAATGATGTCGGCACCTGCCTCCAGGTATTGGCGGTGGATCAGCTCCACCAGGTCGGGCCGCGTCAGGCAGAGCAGGTCGTTGTTGCCTTTCAGCTGACCGGGGAGGGTAGTGAACAGGTTGCCACGGAAGTCCTCTTCCGTCAGCTGCTCTTGCTGAAACATGGTGCCAAGTGCGCCATCCAGAATCAATATGCGTTCAACTATTGCTTGTTGTATTTGCTCCATATCTCTATTAATCAACAAAATATTGTTTCTCTTATTTCTTGAACATGCGAGCCATTTCGCGCTTGTCGGCTTTCTCTTTCAGGCTCTCGCGCTTGTCGTATTCTTTTTTACCTTTTGCCAGGGCTACGACCACCTTGCAGAGTCCCTTTTCGTTGATGAACATCCGTACAGGCACGATGGTGAATCCTGGGTCTTTACTTTCGCGTTGCAGCTTGTCGAGCTCCTTGCGGTTGAGGAGCAGCTTGCGGTCGCGGCGGGCGGAATGGTTATTGTAGCTGCCGTAGAAGTACTCAGCGATGTGCATGTTCTTCACCCATAGTTCGCCTTTCACAAAATAGCAGAAGGTATCAACCAAGCTGGCTTTGCCTAAGCGGACCGACTTGATTTCGGTGCCTGTCAGCACGATGCCGGCCGTATAGGTGTCGATAAGGGCGTAGTCGAACGTGGCCCGTTTATTCTTGATGTTAACAGGTGGTTGCTTCATGATGAGAATGAGTGATTAGTTGAGAAAGAAGGTCAGCTTATCGAAAATCCATTCGATGATGACGGGCGAGCAGAGCAAGGCCACCGAGCTGACCAGGGTGAACTTCAGTCGATCCGCTTCGTTGATCTGCAGCAGGCGGGCACTTCCTTCCCACACGATATAGACGGTATAAAACTGCAGCAGCAGGGCGATGATCTGGAAGTCGGGCATCAAGGCCAGGATGATGCGCAGGCAGAAGATGACCACCATGGAGTAGCCGGCCAGCTGGAGAATCTGATTCTTCTCAACAGCCAGGTTGAGCATGCGGCTGGAGTAGTGGTGGATGAGGTTAGCCGCCATGAAGTAGCCGCCAAAGAGTGCTACGGCGATGGCGCAGCATTGGGTCATGGCGTAGCGGAAGCTTTCGGGACCTCCCCAGCCACGAGAGAAGAGGGAACCTAAAAACACAGAAAGGCCACACAGGCCTATCATGGGATATACGAAGGCGCTGAACACCTTGCGCTTATCCTCTTCCAAACGAATTTCCTCCCAGGCCGAGGCCGGGGAGGAAATCAGTACATATACTTTTTGATATAATTCCTTATAATTCATGCTTTTATTGTTGTACCAGGGCTTTGCGCTCAATCGTGAGCAACTTGGTCTCGCCCTGGGCAAGGTCGTTGCTGTAGTCGCTGGCCACATACTCAATGGTGATTTGCTCAGGCTCGTCGGCGCTGTAAGTCGTGTTCTTCCAAGCGTAGATGGCGTTGGTCAGGTCGAAAGCAAAGAAGTAAGCGTAGGGGTAGTTGGACGCAAAGGTGTAAGAGTCGAATTGGTTAGAATTCTCCTTAGCGTTGTAGTGGCGCAGGCTCAGCTTCAGGATGGTGTCACCCTGCTTACTCTCCGAGCTGTTGTACACCAGGGTGAAGTCGTGTAGCTTCTGTCCGCTTAGGTAGTAGCTGATGGGCAGTACGAGCGTGGTCTCGTCGTAGAAGAACCAGGGCTTGTTGTATTCGTCGCTGAAGTAGTTGTTGCTGCCGTTTCCGGTGTTGTCGAGGCTACGGATGCAGGCCATGTTGACCGAGTCGTTGGGGGCACCTGCTTCGCTCACAATCTCTACGGGAGCATCCAGCGCTACGGCGTAGGTGATGTTCACGTTCTGGAACGTCTTGGAAGTCTCTACGTCGAGGTTCTCCTCTTTGTTGTAGGTGCCTTGAATGAAGGCAGCATTTACGCTGTTCATCTTGAAGCCGTTCTGCTCCAGGTTAGTGAGAGAGGCGTTTGAGGGGTTGATGGTGGTCTTGCCGTCAGGTCCCTTGAACGAGCCGAGGCCCAAGTAGCTGGAGTTCACTTTGACAAATCCACCTACGTAGCTGGTATCGGAGTCGCTGTTTGAATCCAGACATGAAGTGAACGACAGGCCCATGCAGAGGGCCATAGCTGATGCGAAAATAATGTTTCTTTTCATTTTTCTTTTTAACTTTTTGAGTGTGCAAATTTAGATAAAAGAATTGAGTTTCATCCTATCCTCTTATCGTTTTTTATTGTTTTTATCCAAATAACGATGAATCGAGGAAAATACTGCGTCTCGTTGGCGCAACTTTAACATTTGTTTAGTGATGAGTGAGGACTGACCAGATGCACCCACCGTTTTAAATTTTAAATTTTAAATTGACCCCCGCCCTCAAATTTACGTCAGTTCTTTCCAAACAGCTTGTTGATGAGCTCTTTTCGGCCCATGCGTTTGAGCTCGTTGATGAGCTTCTGGCGCTCTTCGGGCTTGTACCAGAAGAAGAATTGCCGCTGGGCCAGTTTCTCCTGGGGGCGCTTGGCACTATAGACGGGTTGGAGCGTGTAGGGGTGGTAGCCTGTGTACCAGGTCTCGGTGGAGACGGTCATGGGCGTGGGGGTGAAGTCCTGCACCTGCTCCAGGTGGAAGTCCAGGCGGCGCGTGATGACGGCCAGCTCGGCCATCTCCTCGGCGCGGCAACCCGGGTGGCTGGATATGAAGTAGGGGATGAGCTGCTGCCGTAGTCCCTCCTCGCGGTTGATGCGGTCGAAGATGCGCTTGAAGGCTTCAAACTGGCTGAAGGGGGGCTTGCGCATGATCTGCAGCACCTGGTCGCTGGTGTGCTCGGGAGCTACCTTCAGGCGACCGCTGACGTGGCGGCTGATCAGCTCGCGGGTATATTCGCGGGTGCTCTGGTTGATGGCCTCGTCGGGGCTGTGATGGAGCAGTAGGTCGTAGCGCACGCCGCTGCCTATGAAGGAGCGCTTGATGCCAGGCAGGGCATCGACGGCACGGTAGATTTCCAGGAGAGGGCGATGGTCGCTGTTCAGGTTGGGACAGATGTGGGGATGGATGCACGAGGGGCGCTTGCAACGCTCACAGAGCGCGTGGTCGCGGCCTCCCATGCGGTACATGTTGGCACTTGGGCCACCCAGGTCGCTCAGATAGCCCTTGAAGTCGGGTAGCTCCATGATAGCTTTCACCTCGCGCAGGATACTCTCCTTGCTACGGCTCATGATGAATTTGCCCTGGTGGGCCGAGATGGTGCAGAAGGCGCAGCCGCCGAAGCAGCCGCGGTGGATGTTGACCGAGAACTTGATCATGTCGTAGGCCGGGATGCGCTTGCCCTTGTACTTGGGATGGGGCAGGCGCGTGTAGGGCAGGTCGAACGAGTGGTCGAGCTCTGCCTCCGTCAAGGGGGGATAGGGGGGATTGACGACCACGGTCTGCGCTCCTACCCGTTGCAGGATGCGCTGGGCATGGATTTTGTTGCTCTCCTCCTCGATGTGGCGGAAGTTGGCGGCCTCTTTCTTCTTGTCGGCCAGGCACTCTTCGTGCGAGTAGAGCAGGATGTCGTCTGCCTCGGGGGGTACTGCCGTGGAGCGGAGTGAGGCGGTTTGTGGTATCTGCAGCGCATGGAGTGGGATGCCCTGGGGGTGCTCCTTCAGGCGGCGTACCAGCTCCACGATGGGCTTCTCGCCCATGCCATAGATCAGCAGGTCGGCCCCGCTCTCCACCAGGATGGAGGGGCGCACGCGATCCTGCCAGTAGTCGTAGTGAGTCAGCCGGCGCATGCTGGCCTCTATGCCGCCCAGCACGACGGGCACCTGGGGGAAGAGGCGCTTCAGAATCTGGGTATAGACTATCGAGGGGTATTCGGGCCGCATGTCGGGGCGTGCATCGGGCGTATAGGCATCGTCGCTCCGCAGCCGCTTGTTGGCGGTGTATTTATTGACCATGCTGTCCATACAGCCGGCACTCACGCCGAAGAAGAGGCGTGGCGCCCCCAGCTTCTTGAAGTCGCGCAGGTCGTCGCGCCAGTTGGGCTGAGGCACAATAGCCACTCTCAACCCCTCAGCCTCGAGGATGCGGCCTATGACGGCCGCCCCGAATGAGGGGTGATCTACGTAGGCATCGCCGCTGAACAGGATGACGTCGAGGGTATCCCATCCGCGCAACTCCACCTCTTTCTTGGTGGTGGGCAGCCAGTCGGTCAGTTGGTATGCTCTCATCTGCTTATTTGGTGAATTGCAGCCTCATCTTGTCGCGGTCGTAAATCTCGCGAAAGCCCATGCCCTGCTCGGCCAGAAACTCCTTCAGGTCGGCAAAAACCTGCTCCTGGTTGGTCACAATCTCCAGCGTTTCACCCTGCTGGGCTTCGCAGATGGCCTTGACAGCCGGTATCAACGGGCTGTAGGGCAACGGGGTACAGGTATCTATGCTCTTCATCGCTATCCTGGGGTTGATAGGGGGTGGTCAGTAGATTATTCCGTTTCAGCCGCCTCTTCTACCGGTTGGTTGAGCCATTGCAGGTAGAGGATGATGAGCTGATTGAGGCCAAACGCCTTCATGTTGCTATGATAAATCACGTCGATGCAGAGGTCGAGCAGATCTTTGCAGTTGCCCTCTTGCGAGGCAATCAGGTCGCGGATGTTGAGGCGCAACTTCTCCAGCACGCTCTCGTCCACGATGCCGTTGCTGTCTATCAGGTGACGGAACAGTCCATATTTTTCGATCGTGGCCAGATTCTCTTCTGACACGTTGATTGAGCGGGTACCGCTCTGGTTGGTTTGAATCGTAAACATCGTTCGAATGGTTTTAAAGTTCGACATCAGAATGCGGAGGCAAAGATAGGTTTTTCTCTGCATATCCACACCATATCCGGGGCGATTTATTTGCTTTTCGAGGTCAAGAAGTGCAAAATGGAGGCCATCCATTGCTGGCGCACGCTCTCATCGGTCACGCTCTCTAGGGGGAAGCCCATGATGAAGGTGCGATATTCTGCCCCTCGATAGGCTATGGCGGCCGGGGTGCCGTCGGCGTAGGTCATGGCAGCAAAACTTTCGGGCGTGACTCGCAGCCGGTCGGTCGAGGGGAGGGGGTAGCAGGTCTCGTTGGGGAGGCGTTGCAGTAGCCCCTCCTGGCCCATGCCGTTCACGCGGTAGTACGGCTGAGTGGTGGTGGCTGCTCCGCTGTAGCCACACTTCAATACCTGGTCCAGAAAGAGGCGGTTGCTCTCGCTCTGCTGCATGTCACTGGCTACGTAGGCGCCGCTCACCAGCAGGCGTCCGCCGATGGTCAGGTAGGAGGAGAGGGCGCGTTGCATGGGCGAGCTGAAGGTCTTGTAGTAGCGGTGGATCGAGATGCCTTCCTCTTGTTTCTCCAGCCCGAGGAGGTAGTCCACCACGTCGTAGGCGTATAGTGGCACGAGGTTCTCTTCTACCGCCTCGTCGCTACACGAGGTGAAACTGTAGCCTGCCGTGGCCTGGATGGCCTTGCCGTGGATGAAGGGGTAGTCGAAACTGTTGCCTGCCATCTGCACTCCCTCCAGGGTGTTGTCGCTCTCGCCCAGCTGTTTGCCTGCCAGCCGGCGGTCGAACACCTGCTGATAGCCACAGAGCGAGATATCCTTGAGGTAGGGCACCCCCGGGTCTTGTGCCAGGTCGAAGCCGGCCTGCTGCGCGTTGTTGATTATGGCGGGACCACTCAGACGGTCAAATCCGTTGATGATGAGCACCCGTTGCTTCTCCTTCTGCTTGCTCTTATAGGCGCTCAAGATTTCAGAGGGGAAACTCTCTCCGCCGCGGTTCACGGCAGTTACCTTGAAGCTATAGACCACTCCAGGCTTGACCTTGAGGCTATAGGAGGTGCCCTTGACGCGCACGCCGTTGTCAAATCCTCCGCGCCCTATGCGGGTATAGACGATGTATTCATCGGCTGTGGCGGTAGGCTCCAGCGGGTCGGCCTGTGGGCGCCAGGTCAGCTCGAAGCTATTTTTCTTCTTGCCAAAGTGGATGGCAAAGTGGGTCACGGGGAGGGGTTGCACCACGTAATCCGTGTGGTGCTGAGTGGCGAGGAAGCGCAGGATGCCTTTGTAGAGCGCACGCCCCACGGTAAATTTGAACACGGGGTCGTAGCCCCACACCATGTCGGCAAAGTTCTGATGCGAGAGGAGCTCGATGATGCACGAGGCCACAGCGGGCAGGCGTGTCTCGCTGTAGTTGCGGTCCCACAGGCTGCGGCGGTTCCAGCCGTTGCCCATGGCGGTCTGTATGTCGCGGTTGAGCTGACTCATCAGCAGGTCGGCCAGATCGCGCGAGGCCAGGCGGCTCGAACCAGCACTCAGCAACCCCTCGTTGAAGCGCGTGGTGTAGATGCCCAGGGTACCTACCCGCTGGTCATCGTCGTGGTAGCCGGCGTCGCTATGGAGGGCCAGGTTGAGCTCAAACGGTACGCCGAGCCCCTCAGCCCGGGGGTTGTAAGCCGATCCGCCGTTGAGGTAGTTAAGCGTGCGCGAGCGGCTGTTGATGTCGTCGTTGTAGTCGTTGCCGCTTTGGTAGCCGTTATAGACCTCTTGGGGCATGCCGTTCCAGAGGGCTTCGTAGCGTGCTCCCTCCAGGTAGCGGGGCAATCCGCTCACCTTCCCCTCGCGGGCCACGTTGCCCATGCCGCCGCCAAAGCGCACGGCGTCGGCGGTCACCACTCCCTGTGTCGCACTCTCGTTGCTGAGGGTCACCATGCCGTAGTCGTTGCGTCCCTGGTCAAAGCGGAAGGTGCCCAGATAGACCCAGGTGCCGCCGCCCATCTGCTGGTTGACGCGGAATTCAGTCACTCCACCACTATGGAATACGCTGTACTTGGCATCGGGTACGCTCTCGGGCAGACTCTGGTAGCTCACATAGACGGCGTACTCGCCCGTGGCGGGGATGTCGGGAATCCACTCGGCAAAGGCCCGCTCGGGTTTGCGCTCCGTGGCAATCATACGGGCTGTTCCGTCGGTAAAGGGATGGTCGTTGTCGCGGTAGATGGCTTGCCGTTGTGCAAAGCCTTTTTCAGGGGCCGTCTGCCACTTGGCCTTGCGGCTTGACACCTCCAGGTAGCGCGAGCTGCCCGGCGTGTCGTTGTCCACAATCACTTCGTGGCGTTGTGTGTCGCGTTCGCGTGGGGTATAGACCACCGCCCCGGCCTGCTCCAACATGGGGATGAGGTAGGGAAGAATGAATGACTGCGTGAACAGGTCCTCGGTGGTACAGAAGAGGCGTGGCCGTTGCCAGCCCCACTCTCCTTCGCGGTTCACGAAGTAACGGCCATGGCTTTGCCAGAGGGAAATGTGGCGGCCGGCCAGTCCCTTGCTGATGCGGTAGGGCGTAGAGGTGCAGCTCACCCAGGGGGCCGCATGCCGCTCCTTGATGCCGGTATAAAGGCGTGCCTTCTCCTCTTCCTTGCGCTTGGAACGGTAGTAGTTGGGCACCAGCGCTTCGATGGCGTAGTCGCCGGTTCGGATGGAGAGGTTGAAGTAGTTCACAGGGCCTGGAAGCAACCTGCGAATCTCTTCGTAAATCTGCTTCACCTTTTCGGGACGGAAGGGCTGATAACCAAAGGCGTCGTTGGCATAGATGGTGAGGGTGCGGCGATTAAAGTCGATGGTACTACTGTCGAGCTGGCACCGGTTGATCTCCGCATCGGTGGTGGTGTAAGTGGCGAAGTAGTCCGTGAGCCGTTGGCTTACGGTTTGCTCCACCGTCTGTGCCAGGGCAGCCTGTGTGCAGGTAGCGAGCAGGAGTAGGGTGAGGGGGAGTATCTTCATTTTTTAGTGTTTAGTGATGAGTGTTTAGTGATGAGTGTATTCGCCTTCTGGCTAATCATGCGCTGTACATCTTGTCCTCTCTGTGGTCCATGGGCGAAAAATCGCCCTGAAACACGTCATGATTTATATCATCTGTGTTTCAGGGCGTTGGATTATGGATGGGGGATGCCACTCTCTTTAGGGCCAGCTGTTCTGGAACCTGCTTTGCGGAGGGCATTCACTCCTTACAGGGGCTTGTACTCTACAAAGGCCTCCATGGCTTCGTATGAGGCCAGGCCCAACTTGTCGTAGAGTGAGGCGGTACCGCGGTTGCGGTCTTCGCTGCGTTGCCAGAAGAGGCGTTCGTCGTTGCCCAGGAAGGGTGCGCTCTCCATCTGGCTTTGATGTTTGAGGATGGAGTTGCGCTTGGCTCTCAGCTCTTCAGGGCTGATGGGTACAGCCATCTCGATGTTCTCAATTTCCCATTCAGCCCAGGCTCCGCGGTACATCCAGATGCGGCAATCTTTCAGCCATTCTGCTCCGGCCTCTTTCTCCAGGTCGATGGCTGCAAAGACAGCGTCTGTGCAGACACGGTGTGTACCGTGGGGGTCGGCTAGGTCGCCGGCCACGAAGATCTGGTGCGGTGCTACCTGGCGCAGCAGGTTGCGTACAATCTCCACGTCGGCTTCGCTGATGGGGTTCTTCTGAATCTTGCCTGTCTCGTAGAAGGGAAGGTCAAGGAAGTGGCAATGATCCAGGGGGATGTTGTTGTAGGTGCAGGCAGTACGGGCCTCGCCACGGCGTATCAGACCCTTGATGGTCAGGATGTCGCGCGTATCCATGTCGCCATCCTTCTTCTGGGCCAGGAACTTCCGGATTTCGGCATATTTCTCGTTGATGACCTGGTCGGCGCTTTGGTTGAAGAGCTGGTTGAAGCCGTTGATAAAGTGGAGGAAGCGAACAACCTCTTCATCGCCCACGGCGATGTTACCGCTCGTCTGGTAGGCCACGTGGACGTCGTGCTTCTGTTCCACCAATCGGCGGATGGTGCCGCCCATAGAGATAACGTCGTCGTCGGGGTGGGGCGAGAAGACCACTACGCGCTTGGGATAGGGGTTGGCCCGTTCCGGACGGTAGGTATCATCCGCATTCGGCTTCCCGCCTGGCCATCCCGTGATGGTGTGCTGCAGGTCGTTGAAAATCTTGATGTTGGCGTTGTATGCTGAACCAAAGAGGGCCAGCAGTTCACTCAGGCCGTTTTCGTTGTAGTCCTTGTTGGTCAGCTTGAGGATGGGCTTGCCAGTCAGCTGGCAGAGCCATACGATGGCGCTGCGGATGAGTTTGTCGTTCCACTCGCACGAGGTGACGAGCCAGGGGCGCTGGATGCGCGTCAGGTTGCTGGCTGCGCTCAGGTCGATAGCGATGTGGGCGTTGTTGTGGGTCTGCAGGAACGAGGCGGGGATAGTGTCTGTGATGTTGCCCTCCACGCAGGCCTTGATCATCTGTGCCTTCTCCTCACCCCAGGCCAGCAGATAGACCTTGCGGGCGTTGAGGATGGTCTGTACACCCATCGTGATGGAGCTGACAGGGGTATTGTCGATGGAGCCAAAAATCTTGGCCGCATCGTTGCGCGAGGCGTTGTCGAGCAGGATAAGTCGTGTGGTGGAGTTGATGCGCGAACCCGGTTCGTTGAAGCCGATGTTGCCCACACGTCCGATGCCCAGGATGGCCATGTCGATACCTCCGTAGCTCTCGATGCGTTGTTCGTAGAGGCGGCAGTATTCAAAGATGGCGTCTTTGGCGATGGTGCTGTCGGGGCTGAAGATATTCTGCCGGTCGATATCCACATGGTCGAGCAGCATTTCGCGCAGCTGGTTGAGGTTGCTGTTTACGGCATCGGCCGTCAAGGGGTAGTATTCATAGAGGTTAAATACGATGACGTTGCGGAAGCTCAGTCCCTCCTCCTGGTGCATACGTACGAGCTGGGCATAGACGCTGCGGGGCGATGCTCCTCCGGCCAGGGCCAGTACGCAGAAGCGTCCGGCCTTCTGCTTGTCGCGGATGAGCTGGGCAATGTCGAGTGCAATTTGTCCGGCACCCTCCTCGGCCGACTCATAAATCTCGGTAGGCACCTTTTCCAGTCGGGTCAGCACCGAGCGCTCAAAGGCGTTTTCGGGGCGGTAATAGCGGGTTGAAACCCTATTGAGTGTAATTTGTGAGCTAAGATTTGTTCTCATATTCCGTTGTTGTTTTTAGTTATTAGCCAATTTGTCCACGACCAGTTTGCCCATAGCCCATACGGCGCGTACGTTGAGTTCTTCGTCCATGACGAGGATGTCGGCATCCTTATCCTTCTGGAGCGAGCCTTTGCGGTCGCTTACGCCCATGATGCGTGCGGGCGTTTCGCTGGCCATGCGTACCGCGTCGGCCAGAGGAATTTCGGCCTTCTGCACCATGGTGCGGATCAGACGGTCCATGGTGGCTACACTACCGGCCAGCGCCGAGCGGTCGGCCAGCTTGCAGACACCATCTTCGATGATGACGCGTGGGTCGAAGGCCTCCTTGCTGTCGCTGGCTGCGCAGGCCAGGGCGTCGGTAATCAGGCAGGTGCGCTCTACGCCCTTGATGCGATAGACCAGGCGGAGGATGGTGGGGGGCACGTGGATACCGTCGGCCACCACCTCTACGGTCATATCGTCCATCAGGTAGATGCTCTCCACGGTTCCTTCATATTTATATTCGCGACGCTTGTGGAATCCCGGCATGGCGTTGTAGAAGTGGGTGGCGTGGCTGTATCCGGCCTCGAAGGCGGCGTGGATGTCTTCGTATTCAGCTTGTGTGTGGCCTACCGAGGCCAGAATGCCCTTGCCGGTGATGTATTTACCAAACTGCAGGGCGCCGGGCAGCTCAGGAGCGGCATCCCAGCGCTTGATGCAGTTCCACTTTTCCACGATGGGGATGTATTCGTTGGGGTCGGGATCCTTGATGTTTTCGGGCATCTGTCCGCCAGCCATCTTCATGTTGAAGTAGTGGCCTTCGAGGTGGAGGCCCAGGATGGGGCTGTCGGGTTCGGCCATCAGTTTGGTGCAGGTCTCGGCGGCTGCTTCAATCATGGGTACGGTGCTCGACGAGAGGGTGGGGAAGATGGAGGTGGTACCATACTGCATGTGGGTGGCAGCTGCTTTGCGGAACGCATCCTCGGTGCCCTCCATAAAGTCGCGTCCGCCGCCGCCATGGGCATGGATTTCCACGCCTCCAGGCAGTACGTACATGCCTTTCACGTCAATCAGCTGTGCGCCGATTACGGCCAGGTCGCAGTTGGTTACTTCAAGTATTTTACCGTCTCTGATCAGTACAGAGCCATCTTTCAGCCACCCTTGGGGGGTGAGAATTTTTGCATTGATAAGTTGAGTCAACATAAGGATCTAGGGATTAGTTACATTTTCGACCGACAAAGTTAGTGAATTTTCCCATACCATTTATCGTTTCTCTCTGCTTTTTTTAATTAAATACACTAAAAAATCATGTCGGTATATTAAATGGATTCAGATTTCTTCTGGGCTATGAACAGAAACTGCAGACAATGCGTTATTTTTGTGCTTGAACAAAATGTATATAGCACATGAAAAGTCTAAAATGGGAGGCGATCATTATCGCCATAGGGTTGCTGCTGCTGGGCAATCAAGTGAGAAACGGAATCTCTGAATTTATCGCGAAGGACCGTATCGTGACGGTCAAGGGGCTGGCTGAGATGGAAGTGCCGGCCGATAAGGTGGTGTGGCCGCTGATGTTCAAGGATATTGGCAACGACCCTGCCCTTATTTATGCCAACATCAACAAGAAGAATCAAGCCATCGTGGCCTTCCTCAAGAGCCGTGGCATTCAGGAGGAGGAGATCAGTATAGCCGCTCCCGAGATTATCGACATGGAGGCGGAGCGCTACGGGGCGCAGCAGGTGAATTACCGCTACAACGCCACATCGGTCATTACTGTCACTTCGGGTCGTGTGGAGGCTGTGCGCCAGCTGATGAGTGAGCAGGCCGAGCTGCTCAAGCAGGGCATCGCCATCACGGGTGGCGACTACCGCTACAACGTAACCTACAGTTTCACGAAGCTCAACGACATAAAGCCCCGCATGATAGAGGAGGCCACACGCAACGCCCGTGCTGCTGCCGAGAAGTTTGCCAAGGATAGCGATAGCCGTCTGGGCAAGATACGTAATGCCTCGCAAGGTCAGTTCGTGATTGAAGATCGCGACAGCAACACGCCCTACGTCAAGAGCATACGCGTGGTGACCACCGTGAATTACTATCTGAAGAATTGAGGCTTGGGTAGCGTGGAGTAGTGAATGCCTACCCTCTCACCAGGGGGGGGTAGGCAGGGCGGATGTCCACTTTGTTCTCTAATGATGGATTCTTCAACAAATGGGAGGCCTGTGACCTTCTTTCAGGTTTCGAGATGCCTCCTGTTTGCTTTCGGATGCAATTTTTATGGCAAGGAATTCATCCGATTTTACACCGTTGAGCAGGATGATTCGCCCTGTATCGCTCTTCATTTGTGGTAAATATGGTAAACTATAGCCGTCTGGCTTGCTAATTAGGGTGTAGCCTCGTAGGGAAAATAACGCCTGTGGCAAATTAATATGTTGATTGACTGAATGTTATCTTTTTATTGGCGTTACATTACAGTTGTTACAGCTTATTTTTTTGCGTATGTGATATCCCTCTCTCTCTATATATATATAACTTATTAATATATAGATAGATATATATAGATAGATATAGAAAGAAGAGAAATATAGCATCCAATAAAAAAACTTCTGTAATAACTGTAATGTAACGCTTTACTTCTCCTATTGGCCTTATTTATAAGGTGTTATGGTGAAATAAAGCGTTACAATTTGCACCTCTATTTTGCTCGTTCGCGACGCAGGATGTTCTGCATTTCGAAAAGGATGTCAAGGTGTTCAGCGGCTACGTTGGTGTGCTCGTCCTGTTCCTGGCTGATGTGGTAGAGCTGAGGGGTGCTCAGGTTGCCCGTCTCGATTTTCGGTCCCCAGGGAATCATCGCCGGACCATCGCTGGGCTCGATGTATTTCCACTCCTTGCTGCGCACGGAGAGGACGTGGCTTGAGGCCTGTTCGATAATCCAAGGTCGGTCGGTAGCATCTGTTCCCAGCAGGTTGCCCAGGCGGTTCTGGCTGTCGGGGGCTGAGCCTTTGGGCAGACGGGCGTGGAGCAGACTGCCCAGCGAGGCCATCCAGTCGATGTGTGACATCAGCACGTCCGACTCTTGTCCGCCTTTGATCTGAGCCGGCCAACGCACAATGGCAGGTACGGCGGTGCCACCCTCGAAGGCGCTGTACTTGTTTCCGCGCCACGGTCCGGCAGGCTGATGGCCGTGGAGCAGCTCTTCGGCCTGGTCGTCGTAGCCGTCATCCACCACGGGGCCGTTGTCGCTCGACAGGATAATCAAGGTGTTGTCGGCCAGTTTCATCTCGTCGAGCGCCTGCATGAGTGCTCCCACGCACCAGTCAAACTGGGCGATGGCATCCCCACGCAGCCCCATGTTCGTCTTGCCGCGGAAGCGGGGATGGGGGAAGCGGGGTACGTGGATGTCGTTAGTGCAGAAGTAGATAAAGAAGGGCTCATCCTGATTGCGGCGGATGAAGTCGATAGCGTGCGAGGTGATGGAGTCGGCGATATCTTCATCTTTCCACAGCGCCTTGCCGCCTCCCTTCATGTAGCCGATGCGACCGATGCCGTTCACGATGGAGAAGTCGTGTCCATGGCTGGAGCGGAGGTTGTAGAGCAGTTCGGGATTCTCTCTGCCTGTAGGCTCGCCGGGGAAGTTCTTTTGGTAGTTGACTTCGATGGGGGCTGAGGGGTCGTAGTTCGCTACCTGTCCGTTCTGGATGAATACACAGGGCACGCGGTCGGCCGTAGCGGCCATGATATAGTGTTCGTCAAAGCCGATATCCGCCAATCCGCAGGGGAGTGGCGCGTTCCAGTCCTGCGTTCCAGTCTTATCACCCAGGCCCAGGTGCCATTTGCCGAAAGCCGCCGTGCGGTAGCCCGCTGCCTTGAACATATCAGCCATGGTGTACTGCTCGGGACGGATAATCATGCCCGCATTGCCCGCAGCCACGTCGGTATCGGGTCGCCGCCAGGCATACTCTCCCGTGAGGAGGGAGTAGCGTGAGGGGGTACTGGTTGCCGCCACGGCGTGGGTGTTGGTAAAGCGGATGCCCTGAGCCGCCAAGCGGTTGACGTTGGGTGTCTCCACATTTTTTGCTCCGTAACATTGCAGGTCGCCATAGCCCAGGTCATCGGCCAGGATAACGATGACGTTGGGCGTTTGGGATTGCGTTTTTTTTCCTTTTCCCTCTTCGGCCTGAGCCGGGGTTGCTATCAGCTGACCTACTCCAGCGGAGAGGCAAGAAAGTAGAAATAAGTGATTTTTCATGGGTATTATGAGTTTTATAATTTGTTAATCTCCTCGATATCCAGACCGGTAGCTTGGGCAATCAGCTCTACGGATAACCCGAGTTTCTTAAAATTGCGCGCGTTTTCTCGCTTTTCTTCAGCACGTCCTTTGGCGAGGCCCTCTTTCATTCCTTCGGCTAGTCCTTCTTTCATTCCTTCGGCCCGTCCTTCTTTCATTCCTTCGGCTCGTCCTTCGGCTCGTCCCTCAGCTCGTCCTTCGGCCCGTCCCTCAGCTCGTCCTTCGGCTCGTTCGGTGTTGATGTTGTCGCGCAGGATGATTACGTTGTCTAGGTGGCGGTAATAGGCTTCGAGTTCGGCCTTGGTCAGGTGGTCGAGTTGGAGGCGTTCGCGGGCTTCGGGCAGACCGGGAGCGTTGGCCTCGTCGGGAATCTCGCCCGTGTTGAGGAAGTAGATCCATTGGTCTATGGGCACTACCGACCATTTGTTGAAGTCGTTTACGCGCAGGATGTAGTACTCCGGATAGAGCTGACTGACCGTATCTACCCGGAAAGTCTGCTGCTGGAAGGGGGTGAGGTTGAGTAGCTCGTTGTTATGCAGTCCGCGGAACTCGGTTTTGCCATGATAGACGTAGTCGCTTCCGCTGCCCAAGGCGAAATAGACAATGTTGATGCTGAATACCTTGCGTACATTCTCGTAGCCTTCACCACGGTTGATGTATTCCGTCACGAGCTTGGAGGTGCCGAACAGCATGCGCTGGAAGTAGGCATATTCGTTGTTGTTCTGTATCTCAAACAGGATGAGTCGCCCTTGGCTGTCTTCGGCCAGCAGGTCCACACGGTTGTACTTGTCAAACTCGCTCTCTTGGTTGCTTTCGCTCTCCAGCAGCTTGACGATCGTGATTTTTTCGTTGAGCAACGTGGTCATTAATCCCTCAAGAACGGCGAAATTGGCCTTGTTGCGAAGCAGTCGCTTCATGGCCCAGTCAAAACGGATGTATTTATTGTTTCCTTCCATAGTCTTGCACTTTGTTTTTTCATGAGGCAAAAGTAAGCGATTTCTATTGAATGTCCAAATGATTCCTTGAAATTATTCTTTTATCTGTTCTATACTCTGCCATCTTTTTCTCCCTTTATTATTTGGAGGTGCCAAAAAGAATGCCTACCTTTACAGCAAAATCTAGCGAATTCAATTCAACTGTAACAATTTATATCGAATTTACTATGAATGTAAGATTTGAAATGATGGCCTTGCTGTTTTGCGCCATGGCCGCTACCGCTCAGGAGAGTGGGTATCAATTTACGAATGTGGTCTCCGTGCCGGTCACATCAGTGAAGAACCAAGCTGCAACGGGCACCTGCTGGTGTTTTGCCACCACCTCGTTCATGGAGGCAGAACTGCTCCGCATGGGCAAGGGGGAGTATGACCTCTCGGAGATGTTTATTGTGCGTCAGAAGTATCTCAATCAGATGGAGGACAACTACTACCGTCGCGGACAGGGCAACGTAGGTCAAGGCAGCCTGTCGCACACCTGGGTGAACGCATTCAAGCAGGTGGGTATCGTGCCCGAAGAGGTCTATCACGGCATCAACTACGCTTCGGACCGCCATGACCACCAGGAGTTGGCTACTTACGTCAGGGCCCTGGCCGATGCCTCGGTCAAGCTGAAGGCTCGTTCGCCGCAGTACAATCAGTTGGTAAATGCGCTGATGGATACCTACCTGGGCCCGCTGCCTGAGCAGTTCACTTACCAGGGCAAGAACTACACGCCGCAGAGCTTTGCGGCCAGCCTGGGTCTCAACATGGAGGACTATGTAGAGCTGACCAGTTTCACCCACAAGCCCTACTACCAGCAGTTTGCTCCCGAGGTGCCCGACAACTGGGAGCATCAGCTGATGTACAACCTGCCGCTGGATGAGCTGATGCAGGTGATGGACCACGCCTTGACCAACGGCTATACGGTCTGCTGGGATGGCGACGTGAGCGAGCGCGGTTTCAGTCACAAGAACGGTGTAGCCATCAACCCGAAAAAGCGGACGGCCAGCGACCTATCGACTACCGATCGTGAGCGCTTCGAACAGCTCTCTGGTCAGGAGCAGCGCGACATGCTGGAGGAGGCCTACCGCTTTGAGCATCCTTGTCCCGAGGTGGAGGTAACTCCCGAGGTGCGTCAAGAGGGCTACCAGAAGTTTGTCACAACCGATGACCACTTGATGCACATTACCGGTATCGTTACCGACCAGAACAGTACCCGCTACTACATCACCAAGAACTCCTGGGGTACGGATCGCAACCGCTTTGGTGGTTACCTTAACATGTCCACCAGCTATGTGCGTGCCAAGACCATCTACATCATGGTACACAAGGACGCCCTCCCCAAAGAGATCCGCAAGAAACTCTTTAAGTGATTCGTAATTGGTATATCCAAGAACTATAGCATATCATCGAATGAAAACAATCCAATCTTTTCTCCTCTTGGTGATGGGCCTGGCTCAGATGGGGATTACTGCTCAGGCCCAGACGGCCCATCCGCGCGACCCAGAGAGCTGTACCAGCATCATGGTGGGGCGCAAGGCCAGTGCCGACGGTTCTGTCATTACCAGTCACACCTGCGACAGCTGGTATCGTACCTGGGTTAACATCCCAGCCGCCCAGGACTATGAGCGCGACACCGTGACCGCCATCTACGACGGACTGATGCATACTGAATTCCCGGCCGACCGCACAGGCGTCAAGGTGAAGGGCGAAATCCCTCAGGTGCGCCATACTTACGCTTTCCTCAACACCTCCTATCCCTGCCTGAACGAGAAGCAACTGGGCATGGGCGAGACCACCATCAGCGGACGCAAGGAGCTGCGGAATCCCAAGGGCATGTTCATGATTGAGGAGCTGCAACGCATCGCCCTGGAGCGCTGCACCACGGCCCGCGAGGCCATCCAGCTGATGGGACAGCTCATCAAGCAGTACGGCTATGCCGACAGCGGCGAGTGCCTGACTGTGGCCGACCCGCAGGAGGTGTGGCAGTTTGAGGTCTTCGGCGAAGGCAAGGAGAACATAGGGGGCGTATGGGCCGCCCAGCGTATTCCTGACGACCACGTGGGTGTCTCGGCCAACATATCGCGCATCTCCACCCTTAACCTGAAGGACAAGGATCACTTCATGGCCTCGGACAACGTGTTTGACGTGGCTCGCCGACTGGGCTACTGGGACGGAAAGGAACCCTTTAAGTTCTGGAAAGCCTACAGCGGAGGCAACTACTTTGGCGAGAAGAAGTCGTTCAGCGTGCGCGAATGGTTCATCCTCAACGCCCTGGCCCCTTCGCTTCAACTCGACATCAACGCCGAGGAGCTACCCTTCAGCGTGAAGCCAGAGCAGCAGGTGGATGTGACCCAGGTGATGGCCTTGCTGCGTGAGACCTACGAGGGTACCGACCTCGACATGACGCGCAATCTGAAGGTCACGGTCAAGCGGAAAGATGGCCAAGTGGATACCCTCGTCAGCCCCAAGGCCAACCCGTGGATGCGGGCCGATGAGCAGAAACTGCTGAATGCCCTTCACGAGGGAGCGGTGAAGAATGTGCGCAACGTCTCTGTGCCCCAATGTGCCTACTCTACGGTCATCCAACTGCGTTCGTGGCTGCCAGATGCCGTGGGAGGCGTCGTTTGGTTCTCCATGGATAACCCCGGGCAGAGTCCGCGTGTGCCTATCTTCAGCGGGGTGACCAAGTTGCCTGCGCTCTATGGCATCTGCGGCAACCACCGCTACCGCAAGGATGCTGCCCTGTGGCACTACCGCGAGGCCAACAAGCTGGCCGCCTTGCGCTGGGGCACCTGGCGTAAGCCTATCGAGCAGCAGCTGCTCCACTTTGAGCAGAAGGGCCAGATGGAACTCCCCATGGTGGAGGCCCGTTACCAGGCCATCCTCCAGGAGGAGGGTGAGGAGGCTGCACGCAATTATCTCAACGGATATACCCGCGACTTTATCGGAGCTACCATCCTGAGCTGGGACGAGATGGCTGCCGACTTTTGGAATAGCGCCCGCTTTGGATTCTAAAATTTATAACATTTACGCACCTATGAAATGGAAACTACTTGCAGCTCTCTGGGGAGCTGTATTGGCCTGGACCGTTCAGGCACAACATGTGCCTACGCTCGAAGAGGCTGTGAGAGGAAACTTGATTCAAACAGAATGGGGACGCTCGGTACGCTGGATGGCCGACGGCGAGCGCTACACGCAGATGGAGCGCCGCAAGGATGGCCTCTTTGAGGTGGTGGCCTACCAGGCCAAGGATGGTCAACGGCAGGTCATCATCCCCGCTGAGCAGTTGATCAATCCTGCTACAGGCAAGCAGCTGCGTGTGCGCAGCTTCCAGCTGGATGAAAAGGAAGAGCAGGTCTTGATCTATACCAATACCCGCAGGGTGTGGCGCTATGACACCCGTGGTGACTACTGGGTGCTCCGCTTGGCCGACGGACGGTTGCAACAATTGGGTAAAGGCCTGCCAGAGGCCTCGCTCATGTTTGCCAAATTCGCTCCGCAGGCCGATCGCGTCGCTTACGTGAGTGGCAACAACATCTACGTGGAGCGCCTGGCCGACGGCCAGCGGGTGGCCCTGACCAGCGATGGCAACGCCGAGTGTGTAAACGGCACCTTCGACTGGGTCTATGAGGAGGAGTTTGGCTGCCGCGATGGCTTCCGCTGGAGTCCCGATGGAACCTCGATTGCCTATTGGCAGAGTGATACGAGCGGTACGGGATGGTTTGATATCATCAATAATGTCGATTCAATCTATCCCACCATCCAGCGCTTCCCTTATCCCAAAGCGGGTACGCGCAACGCGGCTGTCAAGGTAGGAACCGTGTCGGCTGATGGCGGAGCGACCACTTGGATTGAACTCCCCGGCGACCCTCGCGAAAACTACATCCCCCGCATGGACTTCATTCCCGGTACGCAGGAGCTCTTCATCCAGCAGATGAACCGCCAGCAGAATACCAACCGAGTATGGATTGCCCGCGTAGGAGAACGTAAGGCAGAAAACATCTTTACCGATACGGATGCCGCCTGGCTGGAGACCAACGACCAGGTGACCTGGCTCAAAGGAAACCAATGGTTCACCTGGCAGAGTGAACGCGATGGATGGCGACACATCTACCGCATCAGCCGCGATGGACGCCAGATGGTGCCCATCACGCGCGGAAACTTCGACGTGGTGGATGAGCTGGGCATGGACCTCAAGCGGGGTGTGGTCTATTTCATAGCCTCACCCGATAACTACACCCAGCGTTACCTCTACGAGGCGAAGCTCTTTGGCAAGGGAGAGGTGCGTCGCCTCACTCCTGCCGATCAGAGCGGACAGCATCACTACAGCATGGCTCCAGGAGGACGATGGGCTGTTCACACCTTCAGCAACGCGGCCATGCCACCCGTTGTGGACCGCATCGCTCTCCCGTCGCATCGCCGGGTGGAGCTGATTACCGACAACAGCCGAGCCCAAGAGCAATGGGCTTCGCTTGGCCTCAAGGATAAAGAGTTCGTCAAAGTCAAAAGCGACAGCCTCTGGCTGGATGCCTGGATGATCAAACCGGCTGACTTCGACTCTACACGTCGCTACCCCGTCATTATCGATGTCTATGGTGAGCCCGCCAGCGCTACCGTGCAGGATGTCTGGCAGGGTGGAAGCCTTTGGCACCAATATCTGGCCAACCAGGGCTATATCGTGGTGAGCATCGAGAACCGTGGTGCCAATACTCCACGTGGACGGGCTTGGCGTAAATGCATCTATGGAGAAGTGGGTGTGCTGGCCAGCCGGGATCAGGCACAGGGTATCCAAGACCTGGGCCGTCAGTACAGCTATATCGACTTGAGCCGAGTGGGAATAACCGGATGGAGTGGAGGAGGCAGTCAGACGTTGAACTGCATGTTCCGCTACCCCGACGTATTCCATACCGGTATTGCCGTGGCCTTTGTGGCCGACCAACGTCTCTACGACACCATCTATCAAGAGCGCTATATGGACACCCCGCAACGCAATCCTGAGGGGTATCGCAAAGGTTCTCCCATCCATTTTGCGGAAGGGTTGAAGGGCAACCTGCTGCTGATTCACGGTACAGGTGACGATAATGTCCATTACCAGAGTTGCGAGATGATGGTCAACGAACTGGTGCGTCTGGGTAAGGTGTTCTATCAGGTTTCTTATCCCATGCGCAGTCACAGTATCAGCGAACGGCAAGGAACCACCCTCCACTTGCGCCGCACCATGGCCGATTTCTGGCTACGCAACCTGCCGGCTGGAGGTCGATGAGTGCGTTTTGAAGTGATTAGTGATTAGTAATTCGTGTATAGTAAGCCCAAGGTTGATCCATAGCCTTGGGCTTTTTTATATCCACTTGTTGGAGGTCACTCTTATATATAATAGGTATAAGGAGAGGATGAATTGACATATCATCTGAATTTATCAAATTCAATTATCATATTGTAATTATCAAGATGAATATACTTTCAATTTGTAATTTGAATATTGCTTCTGCTATCGAATAGAAATTAATTATACTTTTTTATAGAAAAAAGATAGTAGATTATGTTTGTTGGAAAACAAAATGTCGTATCTTTGCAGCGTTTTAAGGCAAAAGGATAAAACCAACAAAGATTGATGAACAAAATGACAAGGATAATCGAATTCACAAAGATGCATGGAGCTGGTAACGACTACATCTACGTAGATACCAAGCGCTTCCCGATATCTGACCCAGAGCGGCTGGCTGTGGAGTGGAGTAAGTATCATACGGGTATTGGTAGTGATGGCCTCGTGCTGATCGGTCCATCAGACAAGGCTGACTTCTCGATGCGCATCTTCAACGCCGACGGATCAGAAGCCATGATGTGTGGAAATGCCTCGCGTTGCATCGGAAAGTATGTCTATGAATATGGACTAACAGACAAAACCAGCATTGCGCTGGATACCTTGTCGGGTATTAAAATGCTCAATCTGCATCTCAACGAAAGGAATAAAGTGCAATCCGTAACTGTAGATATGGGTCTCCCAGCAGATGAACCGGCAGATTATGACGGCCAGGGGGCGAAGCCCATGCGTGAACAGCCCATCTTTGCGGGAGCTCATCGCTATGTAGGGACTACGGTCTCTATGGGTAATCCACACCTGGTCCTTTTTGTGGAGCATCTGGCTGATATCGATTTGACCCAAGATGGTCCATTGCTGGAACATCACCCGCTCTTCCCGGGCCGCATCAACGTAGAGTTTGTTGAGCCTCAGCCTGACGGGGGCCTCCGCATGAGGGTGTGGGAGCGAGGATCAGGTATCACCCAGGCCTGCGGGACAGGTGCTTGTGCTACGGCTGTAGCTGCTGCCTTGACGGGCCGGTGTCCACGCCACTCACGCATCGTGATGGATGGTGGCACACTCGAAATCACCTGGGACGAAGCGACGGGTCATGTGATGATGACAGGCCCAGCTACCATCGTCTTTGATGGGAAAATAGAAATAAGAGAATAAACAATAACAACTAACAACAATAAAACAACAAAAGATATGGCATTGGTCAACGAACATTTCCTTAAGTTACCGGGAAGTTATCTCTTCTCTGATATTGCAAAAAAAGTCAATAGTTTCAAGATTACTCACCCCAAGCAGTCGTTGATCAGACTGGGTATTGGCGACGTGACGCGTCCCCTCCCTCAGGCCTGCATCGAGGCCATGCACAAGGCGGTGGATGAATTGGCCAGCGAGAAGACTTTTCGCGGCTATGGACCTGAGCAGGGATATGACTTCCTGATTGATGCCATCATCAAGAATGACTTCCAGCCGCGGGGTATTCACCTCACGCCGAGCGAAGTCTTTGTGAATGACGGAGCCAAGAGTGATACGGGTAACATCGGCGACATTCTTCGTCACGACAACAGCGTGGGTGTGACCGACCCCATCTATCCGGTTTATATCGACAGCAACGTGATGTGCGGACGGGCCGGAGTACTCGAACCCGATGGCAAGTGGAGTAACGTGACCTACATGCCTTGTACGGCAGAAAACCACTTCATCCCTGCCATCCCCGATAAGCGGATTGATATTGTCTATCTCTGCTATCCCAACAATCCTACAGGCACCACGCTCACCAAAGACCAGCTCAAGAAGTGGGTGGATTACGCTCTGGCCAACGATACGCTCATTCTCTTTGATGCGGCCTACGAGGCGTTCATTCAAGAAGATAACGTACCTCATAGCATCTACGAAATCAAGGGCGCTAAGAAGTGTGCCATCGAGTTTCGCAGCTTCTCTAAGACGGCAGGATTTACCGGCGTGCGTTGCGGTTATACCGTGGTGCCTAAGGAGCTGACGGCTGCTACCTTAACGGGCGACCGCATCCCCCTGGGTAAGCTTTGGAACCGTCGCCAATGTACCAAGTTCAATGGGGCCAGCTACATCACCCAGCGTGCTGCGGAGGCAATCTACTCACCTGAAGGAAAACAGCAGGTACGTGACAACATCAACTACTACATGGAGAATGCCCGTACGATGAAGAAGGGACTTGAAGCGGCTGGCCTGAAGGTATTCGGCGGGGTAAATTCTCCATACATCTGGCTCAAGACGCCCGATGGGATGGGGTCCTGGAAGTTCTTCGAACAGATGCTTTACGAAGCCAACGTGGTAGGTACCCCGGGCGTGGGCTTCGGACCCAGCGGCGAAGGGTACATTCGCTTGACCGCCTTTGGTAGTCACGAAGATTGTCAGGAGGCCATGAAGCGGCTTCAGCGCTGGCTAATTTAAAATGTAAAAGAGGAAAAGAGAAATGGAGTTTGGAGAGTGAAAAAGTAGTTCAGTACAGTTCAAATAGATCTTGAAGAGAGGGTCAAGATGATCAGGAAGAAAAGGAGTTTTTTTTAATAGGTTAATTAGGATAAGTTAGAGCAAATACAACGAGTTAATTTATTTGTACAACTTGACAGCTTCTCCCTGCCCGTCTCGGCCAAGGCTATTTGGAATCCTCGTTCGGAAGGGGCCTATTTTGTATTTGGAATGAGTTTTTAATCATATAATAGGTAATAGAGTATGAAAAAGATTGAAGCAATTATCAGGAAAACGAAGTTTGAGGAGGTTAAAGATGCCCTCTTGGAGGCCGACATCGAGTGGTTCTCTTACTACGAAGTGCGCGGCATCGGCAAGTCTCGCCAGGCGCGCATCTACCGCGGAGTGATGTACGATACCAGCTCGATTGAGCGCATCCTCATTTCGATTGTCGTACGCGACAAGAATGCGGAGAAGACGGTACAAGCTATCCTGCAGGCTGCACAGACGGGTGAAATAGGCGACGGACGAATTTTCGTCATCCCCATTGAAGATGCCATCCGTATTCGTACAGGAGAGCGGGGCGACATCGCCCTCTATAATGCCGAACAGGAGCGATAACTGCGTAGCACAAACCACTACTACATATTGAAATATTCTCACATATCAAACTAAACAAATACAAAGATTATGGATACCACTACAATACAACTGGCTGATGGCATCAATACCGTATGGATGCTCTTGGCGGCCATGCTCGTCTTCTTTATGCAACCCGGCTTTGCGCTGGTAGAGGCAGGTTTTACCCGCTCAAAAAATACGGCCAACATCTTGATGAAGAACTTCGTCGATTTCATGTTTGGCTCGTTGCTCTTCTGGTTCATCGGCTTTGGCCTGATGTTTGGTGCTGGCGATTTCGTAGGCTTGCCCAGCCTCTTCGACAGCAGCTTCTACGATAGCGGCAACTTGCCTAACGAGGGGTTCTTGATATTCCAGACCGTGTTCTGCGCTACCGCAGCCACCATCGTGAGTGGCGCTATGGCCGAGCGTACGAGATTCTCGATGTATCTAGTATATACCATTTTCATTAGCGTGCTGATCTATCCCGTTAGTGGCCATTGGACCTGGGGTGGTGGCTGGCTGATGAATGGCGATGAAGGTTCGTTCATGACGGAAACGTTTGGCGCTACGTTCCACGACTTTGCCGGTTCGACGATTGTGCATAGCGTGGGTGGCTGGATTGCCTTGGTTGGTGCTGCCATTCTGGGTCCCCGTATCGGTAAGTATGGCAAGGATGGCAAGTCGCGCGCTATCCCTGGTCATAACTTGACTATTGCTGCCCTGGGTGTCTTTATCCTCTGGTTTGGCTGGTTCGGCTTCAACCCCGGTTCACAGCTGGCTGCTGCCACGACCGATGATCAGATTGCCATCTCGCACGTCTTCCTTACCACCAACCTGGCTGCCTGTGCAGGCGGTTTCTTCGCCTTGGCGGTCAGCTGGCTGAAGTATGGTAAACCTTCACTCTCCCTCACACTCAACGGTATCTTGGCTGGCTTGGTAGGTATCACGGCTGGTTGCGACTGCGTATCTGATGCTGGGGCTGCCTTGATTGGAGCCATCTGTGGCGTGCTGATGATTTTTGCCGTAGATTTTATTGACAAGGTACTCAAGATTGACGACCCCGTAGGTGCCTCCTCAGTACATGGTGTCTGCGGATTCATGGGAACGATCCTGACCGGTCTCTTCTCCACGAGCGAAGGCTTGTTCTATGGTCATGGTTGGGGATTCTTCGGAGCTCAGCTCTTTGGCGCCATCGTAGTAGGTGCTTGGGCAGCTGGCATGGGATTTATCATCTTCAAGTCGCTCGATAAGATTCATGGCCTGCGCGTGCCACAGCGCATCGAAGAAGAGGGCCTTGACATCTATGAGCACGGAGAGGGTACGTATAATAATTAAGCTATGAGTTACTAGTAACGAGCTACGAGCTACGAGTAACGAGCTACGAGTAATTTGTTTTGAACTTTGAAATTTCTATCTTATAAACTCAAAAACTTAAAACAGTATGTCTAAATTAAGATTCAGAGTCGTTGAGACTGCGTTTAAGAAACGCGCATTAGAAGTGACGGTACCTAAAGAACGTCCTTCGGAGTACTTTGCCAAGTACGTGTTCAACAAGGAAAAGATGTTCCGCTACCTGCCCAGTAAGGTGTATGCTAAGCTGATTGACGTAATCGACAACGGAGCTCCGCTGGACCGCAGCATCGCCGATGAGGTGGCTGCTGGTATGAAGAAATGGGCCATAGAGATGGGCGCTACACACTATACCCACTGGTTCCACCCCTTGACAGAGGGTACGGCCGAGAAACACGATGCCTTTGTGGAGCACGACGGCAAGGGCGGTATGATGGAAGAATTTACCGGAAAACTGCTCGTTCAGCAGGAGCCCGATGCTTCCAGCTTCCCCAACGGCGGTATCCGCAACACCTTCGAGGCACGTGGCTATTCTGCCTGGGATCCTTCGTCGCCTGCCTTTATCGTAGATGATACACTCTGCATCCCCACCATCTTCGTGGCTTATACGGGTGAGTCACTCGACTACAAGGCACCACTCCTCAAAGCCCTCCGTGCGGTGGATAAGGCTGCTGTAGAGGTTTGCCACTATTTTGATCCCGAGGTGAAGAAGGTATTTGCCTACCTGGGCTGGGAGCAGGAGTATTTCTTGGTGGACGAAGGTCTCTATGCTGCACGTCCTGACCTGCTGATGACGGGTCGCACCCTGACTGGACACGATTCTGCCAAGAACCAGCAGCTGGAAGACCACTATTTTGGCGCCATCCCCCCGCGTGTGGCTGCCTTCATGAAGGACCTGGAAATTGAGGCGCTCAAGCTGGGTATTCCTGTTAAGACACGCCACAACGAGGTGGCTCCTAACCAGTTTGAACTGGCTCCCATCTTCGAGGAGTGCAACCTGGCCGTGGATCACAACATGCTCATCATGGGCTTGATGCGTAAGATTGCTCGCAACCATGGTTTCCGCGTGTTGTTGCACGAAAAACCCTTTAAGGGCGTGAACGGTAGCGGTAAGCACAACAACTGGTCGCTGGGTACCGATACGGGTGTGCTGCTCCATGCTCCGGGCAAGACGCCCGAAGAGAACCTCCGCTTCATCACCTTTGTGGTCAACACGTTGATGGCGGTTTATCGCCACAACGGCCTGCTGAAAGCCTCCATCTCGAGTGCCACGAATGCCCATCGTCTGGGAGCCAACGAGGCACCCCCTGCCATCATTTCGTCGTTCTTGGGTAAGCAGCTGAGCCAGGTGCTGGATCATATTGAAGAGAGTACGACCGACGAATTGATCGCTCTCAGCGGCAAGCAGGGCATGAAGCTCGATATCCCGCAGATTCCTGAACTGATGATTGACAATACCGACCGCAACCGCACCAGCCCCTTCGCCTTCACGGGCAACCGCTTTGAGTTCCGTGCCGTAGGTAGCGAGGCCAACTGCGCCAGCGCCATGATTGCTCTCAACGCCGCCTTGGCCGAGCAGCTGGCTGAATTCAAGCAAGAGGTCGATGCCTTGATTGAGAAAGGTGAACCAAAGATTACGGCCATTCTGGATGTCATCCGTAAGTACATCAAGATCTGTAAGCCTATCCACTTTGACGGCAACGGCTATAGCGATGAATGGAAGGCCGAGGCTGCTCGTCGCGGTCTGGATTGCGAGACGAGTGTACCCGTCATCTTCGACAACTATCTCAAAGCCGAAAGTGTGGCCATGTTTGAGAAGACCGGCGTCATGACCCATAAGGAACTTGAAGCCCGCAACGAGGTGAAGTGGGAGATGTACACCAAGAAGATTCAGATTGAGGCCCGCGTGCTGGGCGACCTGGCCATGAACCATATCATCCCTGTCGCTACCCAGTATCAGAGCGAGTTGATTGACAACGTCTATAAGATGAAGGAGCTCTTCCCGGCTGAAAAGGCTGCCAAGCTCTCAGCCAAGAACCTGGAGCTGATTGAGGAGATTGCCGATCGTACCGCCTTCATCAAGGAGCATGTAGATGCCATGATTGAGGCTCGCAAGGTGGCCAACAAGATTGAGTCAGAGCGCGAAAAGGCTATTGCCTACCACGACACGATTGTTCCGGCCATGGAGGAGATTCGCTACCACATCGACAAGCTCGAACTGATTGTTGACAATCAGATGTGGACACTTCCTAAATATCGTGAATTGCTGTTTATCAGATAATTAAGAGTATAATCTATTTCTTTTGTTGGTTGTTTTAAGTTTGCAGGGGTAGTTGCGTTGTGAAACGTAGCTGCCTCTTTTCTTTTTGTATATCGTGATTCTTCACTAATTTCGTTGAAGGTCTATTCTGCCCCTACAAAAGACGAGACTCTATTTAACTAAGATGAAGAAGCTCCTGCAGAAGGCATATTAACCTCCTGCCGAAAGCATATTAATCTCCTGCAGAAGGCCTATTAACCTCCCATAGAAGGCGTATTCTTTACAGGACTTGATTGCTTTCACTCGAATGCTAAGTCATGACGATGGAATTGAGCGATATCTTCGTCGGTCAGGCCCAGCTCCTTCAGGGGGACAGGGCGATTGTGGTCGTCGAGGTAATAACGTGGCGTAGCGTGGTAGTGCGGAGAGCAGAGCGAGAGCGTGTCGGTCACCATCGGGGTGCTAAGTCCGCCCAGTTGCAGTAGGGTGTGGAAGAGCGAGAGGCTGGTGGCTACAGGCTTCTTTGAATGGGCGGCGAGAGCTTCGGCGGCTACAGGATAGCGGGTGCGGTAGTCGGTTGAGAGCCATACCCAAAGCGGAACGTGAATCTGATAATAGGTGGGTACGGGCGAGGCGTGGAGAAAGCAGCGGCGGCTGTCGTCAAACAGGTCCTCGCCATGGTCGGAGGTGTAGATCCAGGCTGCCGTACCTCCACGAGCTTCGAGGAGTGAGGTGAGCTGCCCCAGGATAGCATCGGTAAAGCGGAGCGAGTTATCGTATGCGTTGACGAGCGAGGCCCGGTTCTTGAACTTTGCATCGGTCTGGTCGTCAGGGGTAAAGTAGGCCATCGAGCGGGGATAGCGTTCGTGGTAGTTGAAGTGCGAGCCGTAGGCGTGGAGCACGATGAGCAACTTGGGATATTCCTTCTGGAGGGCTTGTTCTACGCCCTTTAGCAGGTCGGCGTCCGAGGGAATCTCCTCGCCTGGCTGCTCCTCTTGCAAGAAGTGGTACTCGTCGGCCTCCATGCCAAAGAAGTCGATGAACGAGTGGTTGGGCCGTTGGTTGGAGAGGAAGAGGGTGTGGAAGCCCGCTTCGCGGAAGGCTGTAATCAGGCTCTTTTCCCCATAGATACGGTCGAAATCCTCAGCCGAGGCGCTTGAGAGCAGCATGGGCACGCTTTTGTGTGTGGTGTTGGATTGCGTTAGCGCATCGCGGAAGGTCACCAGGCCCTCGAGTTGACTCAGCTGTGGGTTGGTGTCGCGTGCATAACCATAGAGGCTGAAGTTGCAGGCGCGGGCCGTTTCGCCGATAAAGAGCACGTAGGTCTCGCGTTCCTCAGGTCGGGTAGAGTGTGCCTTGAAGCTGAAGTGGCGCGACGTCTCAGCATAGTGTATCTGTTTGTTGGCTCGTTCCACGGCCAGATAGAGGTTGTAGCAGGCGTTGAGCGGATAGAGCTCCTTGCGAGCGGCGTAGTGGGGCTCGGTCAGGTAGGTGGCGCCCAAGCAGAGCAATCCCGCCCCGAGGGCTACGGCCGACCGCTTGCGGGCCATCAAGATGAAGGCGGGCTGTAGCGGCTCTCCTAGGCGTAGGGAGCAGAGGCCTAGAATGAGTGCGGGCAGATAGACGATAAAGACGCCGGCCACGCCAGGGATGAGGTTGTCGAGTAGCTCCATCGCTTCGCCTGGATTGGTGGTGACCACGTTGAGGAACATATCCACGGCGATGACCGATCGACCGAAGAGGTAGAGCAGCACCAGCTGGAAGGCTGCGATGAAGACAAGTGGAAAGAGTATCCAGATCATCTTACCCGGCTTGGGGCTGAGCGTGAGCAGCAGGGCGTAGAGAGCAGCAGGTAGCAGCAGGTTGCTGATGCGGGCCATCGGTTCCATAGGCTCGGTTATCGTGAGGCCGATATTGGGCAGCAACAGGGCGATGAGGTAGTAAAAGTAGAGTAGCTGGGGGCGGCAGCAGCGTGCCAGCAGATGATGAAATGTGTTAGGATAATTCATTTTCGATTAGAGAAATTGAGGGGTTTTGGGCGGGGTCAGAACGCTTCGTTGATATGAATCAGAATGCTTCGTTGATATTAAACAGAAAGCCAGACTGCCCATTCTTGCCGAAGCCGTAGTCCAGGCGCACGTTGACATTTTTCTTGAACTCCCATCGGTAGCCCAGGCCGTAGTTGGGTAGAATCTTGCGGAAGCGGAGGGCGCTGAACTTGGGGAAGACCGTGCCTGCTCCAGCCCACACCACGAGGCCGTTGCGTTTCCACACGTGTTGACGCAACTCGATGGTTCCCTCCATCTTATGCTTGTCGCGGTAGCGTCCTTCGTAGTAACCACGCATGGTGTTCGAACTTCCCAGCAGGGCCATCATACCCCACGACGGGTCACCAAAGTTGAGCGTGCCGCGAAAGTCGGTCGCGATCAATCCGCCTTTCCACACCTTGCGGTAGAGGTTCAAGCGCCAGTCGGTAGTGCAGAAGGTGTAGTCGTTGCCTAGGAAAGCGGGGCGGAAATGTTGACTGAGTGAAGCGTAGATGCCGCGATGGGGGTTGGTCATCACGTCGCGCGAGTCATAGACCATGGTCAAGCCTACACCCAGGTTAGAGGTACGTCGGTCCATACCGTGGAGCAGTTCCGGTCGCTCCACCTCTTTGGCCAGCACAAAGTCGTATGAGGCGGTTGGTCCCATGTAGAAGCGAGGGGCCAGACGGAAGAGGAAATCCACCTTGATGCGGGCTTGCCAGCGCTTCATCTCCGACTCGTTGGCGTCCAGGTTGCCCTCGTCGTAGCCTATACCCCACACCTTGCTGGGGAAGTAGAAGCCATAGAGGGTGTAGTCTAGCCGGTAGCGGTCGTGTGGGAAGAGGTGCGTACCGCGTATGCCGAGCAGGTAGAATCCCACGGAGGAGAAGTCGCCGAAGAGTGAGATATTCGAGGGCGGTAGGATGGAGTCATTCCGGTCGGTACGGTAGAGTCCAGCAGCCACCAGGCCGATACCCAGCTTGGTGTCGGTACTGTAGTGCGGACCGCCTATGATGCTGAAGTCGAACTTACGTTGGGGCTTCTCCTTGTTGGCGTCATTAAAATAGTTCAAGAAGCGGTTGAACCATCCGATACGCTTGGTGCTGTCGGCGGGTACGGACGCAGGTGTGGTAGTAGCCTGCAGGTCGGTAGTTGGCGTTGTGTCCTGAGCCTGCAGGTGGGGTATGCTCCATAGCAGGGCGATACTGAAAAGTATAGTCAGCTTCTTCATAATCAAAAGTTTATTTCATGACTAATCCCACGTTGTCCACCCAGAACGTATTCCCCGGGGTGCCTACGTAGGCTCCTCCGTGGCTGGAGGAGAATTGCAGCAGTAGGTGGGTAGGGGTCTCCTTATCCGTGGCCCAGCCAATCTCCTTGACGGGCACCATTTCGCCTTTGCTGTTGCGGGCATAGTCGGATTGGCGCAGGCCCATCAGCTCGGCGTTGTAGTCGGGGTGGCTGGTGATGTTGCCATAGAGGATGGGGTAGGAGGCTTTGTTCACCCAGCCGTTGGTGGATTTCTCGTAGGTAACGACCAGCGTACCCACTCGTCGGGCGGTAATGTTGCCTTGGGCATCCTCTGTGCGCTTTTGTAGCAGCAGTACCGTGATGGCCTTATCGGGTCCGCTCACCACGCCGCGTTTGCTGAATCCGGTCAGCTTGATGCGGCTGGGCTCTCCGCTGCTTCGCACACAGTAGTCGTAGCGCAGGGCGTAGGGGCGCTGGGTGTAGGGGATGCCCCAGTTCATGGCTTGCACGCCCTCCTTGGTTCCGGTAATGGGTTCCTTCATGTCGCCCAGGAAGATGGATCCGGCAGCCAGCACGCTGATGTTCATCATGCCGAGCACTTTCACCTTTTCGATGTGAGTCTCCATGCGTGCGCAGAAGCCCCCGTCGGGGTGCACATCGCGATAAACGGTATTGTTGGTCTTCACGATACCCATCACCTTGGCCATGACGTTGGATGTACCCCAGGGTGAGCCACCCCGGTTGGTATAGGGTTGGTTGCCTGCGATGGATTGGTTGGGGCCTATTTCGAAGAGGGTTTTGTCGGCACCTCCAATCACGCTCGATTCGTGTATGGTGCGCACTACCCATTGTTCCATGTCGCCATATTTTAGCGGTACAAACTGCTCTTGGGCCGAAGCTGCTGCACTCAGTACCAGCAGCATGCTTGCCATCAAGTGTCTCATCATCTTCTTCATCTTTTTTAGTTTTCAGCTACTAGCTACCAGCTACTAGCTACGGGTTATTAGCTACCAGTTCTCAGCTACTAGCTACCAGCTACTAGCTACTAGCCACGGGTTACTCACTATAGCTTTATTTCAACGCCGCAAAGGTAGGAATTGTTTTGCAAAATTGCTCGCAAAGTTCGTATATGGGCCTATTTTGGGTAAAAATCGAACATTGTTTGCTCTTTCTTTCGCATATTAAATAGGTGTATGGTCTGTTCTAGTGATTATTTAGCAAAAAATGTGGGGAATCTAAAAAATCTTTTCTAAATTTGTCCCCAAATTTGATTCAGAATAAACGAAATGAACGTACTGGAACTTAGTGAACAGGAAATCATTCGGCGCAATAGCCTGAATGAATTGCGTGCCATGGGTATCGAGCCATACCCTGCAGCAGAGTATGTAACCAACGCTTTTTCTACTGATATAAAAGCTGAATTCAACGACGATGCCGAGCCTCGCCAGGTATCGATTGCGGGCCGTATCATGTGCCGACGCGTCATGGGAAAGGCCTCGTTCATGGAGCTGCAAGACTCCAAGGGACGTGTGCAGGTCTATGTGACGCGCGATGACATCTGCCCCGGCGACGATAAGGAGATGTACAATACCGTCTTCAAGCGCCTGCTCGACCTGGGCGACATCGTGGGCGTGGAGGGATTTGTCTTCCGTACCCAGACCGGTGAAATCAGCGTTCACGCCAAGAAACTGACCGTGCTGGCCAAAAGCCTGCGCCCCCTGCCCATCGTGAAGTATAAGGATGGTGTGGCCTATGACAAGTTCGACGACCCCGAGCTGCGCTACCGCCAACGCTATGTGGACCTGATTGTGAACGACGGCGTGAAGGAGACCTTCCTGAAGCGCTCAAAGGTCATCAAGACCATGCGTGCCGTGTTTGACGAAGCCGGCTATACCGAGGTCGAGACCCCTATCCTGCAATCCATTCCCGGCGGAGCCAGCGCACGCCCCTTCATCACCCACCACAACTCGCTCGACATCGACCTCTACCTCCGTATCGCTACCGAGCTCTACCTCAAGCGGCTCATCGTGGGTGGCTTTGAGGGCGTATATGAAATCGGCAAGAACTTCCGCAACGAGGGTATGGACAAGAACCACAACCCTGAGTTCACCTGCATGGAGCTCTACGTACAATACAAGGATTATAACTGGATGATGAGCTTTACCGAGAAGCTGCTGGAGCGTATCGCCCTAGAGGTGAACGGCTCTACCGACGTGGAAATCGATGGTAAGACCATCAGCTTCAAGGCCCCCTTCCGTCGCCTGCCTATCCTCGAGGCCATCCAGGAGAAGACCGGCTACGACCTGAGCGATAAGAGTGAAGAGGAAATCCGCCAGATCTGCAAGGAACTCAAGATGGAGATTGACGACACCATGGGCAAGGGCAAGCTGATTGACGAAATCTTCGGCGAGTTCTGCGAGGGCACCTACATCCAGCCCACCTTCATTACCGACTATCCCGTAGAGATGAGCCCCCTGACCAAGGCCCATCGCAGCAAGCCCGGACTGACCGAGCGCTTCGAGCTGATGGTCAACGGCAAGGAGCTGGCCAACGCCTATAGCGAGCTCAACGATCCCATCGACCAGGAGGAACGCTTCAAGGAGCAGCTCCGCCTGAGTGAGAAGGGCGACGACGAGGCCATGTTCATCGACCAGGACTTCCTCAAGGCCCTGCAGTATGGTATGCCTCCCACCTCGGGTATCGGTATCGGTATCGACCGCTTGACCATGCTCATGACGGGCAAGCCCTTCATCCAGGAGGTACTCTTCTTCCCGCAGATGCGTCCTGAGCAGACTCCGCCCAAGGACCCCGCCTCACGCTACGTAGCACTCGGCATCCCCGAAGAGTGGGTGCCTGTGATTCAGAAGGCTGGCTACAACCTGGTGGCCGACATGGAGGGCGTTAACCCGCAGAAGGTACACATGGACATTTGCGGCATCAATAAGAAATACAAGCTTGAACTCACCAACCCCACCGTGAAAGAGGTAGAGGAATGGATCAATAAGATATGAAAGTACCGGGAAAGATAGCCATAATGGGAGGAGGCAGCTGGGCTACGGCCATAGCCAAGATGGTTCTGGGTAAATCCGAATCCATCAACTGGTATATGCGTCGCGACGACCGGATTGCCGACTTCAAGCGGCTGGGGCACAACCCCGCTTACCTTACGAGTGTGAAGTTCGACGTGAAACGTATCAACTTCAACTCCAACATCAACGAAGTGGTGAAACAATCTGATACCTTGATATTTGTCACCCCGTCGCCTTACCTTAAGTCGCACCTCAAGAAACTGCGTACCAAGATTAAGGACAAATTCATCATTACGGCCATCAAGGGTATCGTGCCCGACGACAACGTGATCGTGTCAGACTACTTCACCAAGGAGTACGGCGTACCGCCCGAGAATATCGCCGTGGTGGCTGGACCCTGTCATGCTGAGGAGGTGGCCTTGGAACGCCTTTCGTACCTCACCATAGGCTGTATCGATACCGAGAAGGCTGCCGCTGTGGCACGCCACCTCTCGGGGGCCTACATCAAGACTTCGATCAGCAACGATGTGGCCGGTATCGAGTACAGTTCGGTATTGAAGAACGTCTATGCCATCGCGGCAGGTATCTGTAGCGGACTGAAGTATGGCGACAATTTCCAGGCCGTACTGATGAGTAACGCCATTCAAGAGATGAACCGCTTCTTGCAAACCGTGCATCCCTTGGAGCGCCACGTGGCCGAGTCGGTCTATCTGGGCGACCTGCTCGTGACGGGCTACAGCAACTTCAGCCGTAACCGCACGTTTGGCACCATGATTGGTAAGGGCTATAGCGTGAAGAGTGCGCAGATTGAGATGGAAATGATTGCTGAGGGCTATTACGGCACCAAGTGTATCAAGGAGATCAACAAGCACTACCACGTCAACATGCCCATCGTAGATGCGGTCTATAACATCCTCTACGAGCGCATTTCGCCTACCATCGAGATCAAACTGCTGACCGACTCATTCCGGTAAATCTGCATAAAACCTTAAGAACATGTAGTTGGCGTTTTTTACGAGGAGCAAAAAGACAGAAACACAAGTTATTAACTCATATAAATATGGTACAGTTGAACATTGAAAAAAGCCTGAGCTTTATCGGTAAGGAGAGCTTGGAGGCTTATAAAGAGCAGGTTAAGGCTGCTCAAGAAGCATTAGAGAATGGAACGGGTCTGGGCAACGATTTCTTGGGCTGGCTCCACCTGCCTTCGTCTATCACCAAGGAACACCTCGACGACCTTGTGGCTACGGCGCAAGTGTTGCGTGAAAATTGCGAGGCCGTTGTAGTGGCCGGTATCGGCGGTAGCTACCTGGGCGCACGCGCCGTGATTGAGGCCTTGAGCGATAGCTTTGCCTGGCTGCGGGAAAAGAAGGATGGTCCGGTCATTCTCTTCGCAGGTCACAACATCGGCGAGGACTATCTGTATGAACTGACCGACTACCTGAAGGATAAGAAATTTGGTATCATCAATATCTCCAAGTCGGGTACGACTACCGAGACGGCTCTGGCCTTCCGCTTGCTGCGCGAACAATGTGAACGCCAGCGTGGTAAGGAGGAGGCACGTCGGGTAATCGTGGCTGTGACCGACGCCAAGAAGGGTGCAGCTCGCGTAACGGCCGACAAGGAGGGCTACAAGACCTTCGTCATCCCCGACAACGTGGGTGGCCGATTCTCTGTATTGACCCCGGTAGGTCTGTTGCCCATCGCCGTGGCCGGCTACGACATCCGTGCCCTGGTGGCTGGAGCAGCTGCCATGGAGCAGAAGTGTGGAGCCGACGTGCCCTTCGAGCAGAATCCTGCTGCCATCTACGCCGCTACGCGCAACGAGCTCTACAAGCAGGGTAAGAAGATTGAGATTCTGGTTAACTTCAACCCCAAACTGCACTACGTAAGCGAGTGGTGGAAGCAGCTCTACGGCGAGTCAGAGGGTAAGGACGGCAAGGGTATCTTCCCCGCAGCTGTTGACTTCTCGACCGACCTGCACTCCATGGGTCAATGGATCCAGGAGGGAGAGCGCACCATATACGAGACGGTTATCTCGGTAGAGAAGGTGAACCACAGCCTGACGGTTCCGAGTGATGCGGAGAACTTGGACGGCTTGAACTTCCTGGCCGGCAAGCACGTGGACGAGGTCAACAAGATGGCTGAACTCGGCACGCAGCTGGCTCACGTGGATGGCGGAGTGCCCAACATGCGCGTAGTCATTCCCGCCCTGACGGAGGAGGCTATCGGTTCGTTGATGTACTTCTTCGAGCGTGCATGCGGTATTAGCGGTTACCTGCTTGGCGTGAACCCCTTCAATCAGCCCGGCGTAGAGGCGTACAAGAAGAACATGTTCGCCCTGCTCAACAAGCCCGGCTACGAGGAGGCCAGCAAAGCCATCCGTGCCCGCCTGTAATAAAATTGATAAGGTATTATTTATAATCGATAATCACCTGTAGGGGCGGAAAATTTTCCGCCCCTACAGCATTTTTATTCGCCGCGATCTACCTTGAGGATGGCTCCTGTGTTCACATCAAATAGCACCTTGGTGGTGGCATTCTTGTTGAAGAGGACTGGGGCCAGGTACTCCTTGGAGCCAAATTGAGCTACAGGGATCTCCTTGTCGTAGAGCATCTGTCCGCCATGGATGAGCTGCACCCGTGCACGTCCCGGTACGTTGTAGGCCACGCCATCCAGCTGCTTCTTCTCCTCCTCGGGCGTGAGTGGGGCGCCCAGCTCAGGGGTGAGGTTGGTCACCACCAGCGTGTAGGGTTCGCCGGCCAGGTTTTGGCTGTCCAGCAGTCCGAGCAGACGCGAGAAGCGGAAGGCCACCTGGCTCGTGCTCTCTTTCAGCTCGATACGCAGGGGGATGAGTTGCGTCTGCTGCTCCACGTGGCCGGTAAAGAGTTCGGTCAGAGCCTGTTCCTGGCGGTTGAGGTTGTCGAGCATCAGCTTGAGTTGGGTGCCATCTTTCGGCATGTTGTCGGCTTCGCCGCGCAGCAGGGCGTTGCGGCTGTCGCGGATGTCGTAGATCTCCTTGGCCACGAGCTCAGCCCGCTTGGCGTTGGAGTTGGCCATGAGTATCTCTTCGGTCATCAAGCTGCGGGGGTCGAGGGGCTGCGTGGCTGGGTCGAGGGGCTGGGTGGTGGCTGGGCTGTCGGCCTTGGGCGTGCCGCTAAAGGGCATGTTGATGGAGCGCACGATGCCCTCTTCGGTCAGCTCCATGAGGGGGGCGGTAGATTTGTCGCGCAGGCGCACGAAGTAGGTGTGCTCCTTGTCGGGCACGCCGATGGGGCGCATGGTGACCTTGTCGAGCGAGTAGGTCAGGTTCTCTTGGGGCTTCACGTTGCCCAAGTGGAGGTATTGCTCGGCATACTTCATGTACTCGCCCGGGGTGTAGTGGTGGCGGGTGACTTGTAGCAGTATTTCAATTTCTGTGCGGGGCAGCATGTAGGTCACGCCATACTCTTTGCCGCGCATCACGCCTACGGTTACCTCGGTCTGTGCCAAGGCCGTAGTGGGGATTATCATGAGGGTCAGACCTGCTGCCAGCAGGCATTTCCTCGTATAACTCGTATCAGTTGAGTGCTGTTTGTTGTTCATTTCTTTTTATTTACTAGAATCGTTAGAGAATC
Organism: uncultured Mediterranea sp.; assembly: GCA_945879145.1. Taxonomy (GTDB): domain Bacteria; phylum Bacteroidota; class Bacteroidia; order Bacteroidales; family Bacteroidaceae; genus Bacteroides. The sequence continues at coordinate 33,944 of CAMCUZ010000004.1, read as the reverse complement.
AAAAATGTAAAGCGCTTTCTGTAGAGGCGCTGCCTGTGTCGCTATTCCTGGTTGTACCAGCCTACATAGACGGGTTTGCTCAGGGGGATGGACTTTCCTGTGGGGGTCAGGGCACCGGTATCGGGGTTGCGCAGGTAAATCTCGATAGCGTGGCTGTCGCGACAGGCCACGAGCAGGTAGCGGCCGTTGGGCGTGAGATTGAAGTGACGCGGATGGCGGCCTGTGAGCTGATAGCCTGCGGGGGTGAGCAGTCCGTTGTCGGGGTTGACGGCGAAGAGGGCTACTCCCTCGTGCTCCAGGCGGTTGGTAGCGTAGAGGAATCGTCCGTCGGGACTGAGCTGTATGTGGGCACTCCCGCGGGCGTGTACCGAGTCGGTCTCGATGGTCTGCTTTAGGGTGAGCGTTCCGCTTTCGGGTTGATAATCAAATACGTGAACCATTCCGCTTAACTCGGTAATCAGGTAGGCGTGGCGTGCGTCGGGCGAGAAGGTGAGATGGCGCGGACCGCTTCCTTCGGGCAGGGTGGCCGCCACTTCGGGATTACTCAGCAGGCGGCTGGGTTTGCAGGTCTCGGCCTTTGGGCTTGCAGCCTGGGGCTCGATTTGCACTCGAAAGCGCAGCAGGCGGTCGCTACTAAAGTCGGTAGCGAAGAGGTAGCGTCCGTCGGGTGCGAAGTGGGCACAATGTACGTGGGGAGCCTCCTGGCGTACGGGGTCGTGTAGGTTGGTTTGGCCCATGAAGAGCGTGTCGAGCGGCTGGGGGTAGCCCTGCTCATCCAGGGGGAAGAGGCTGAGCGAACCGCCGGTATAATTTGCCGTTACCGCCATTCGCGGGGTCTCGGTTGCTGGGCCGCAAGAGGTCTCAGCTGCCGGGCTGCTGGGGTTTGTAGCCGTGTTGCTGGGGCCGAAGCTGACGTAGCAGGGGGCTGCACTCTGGGTGAGCTGGCTGACGAGGAGCTGCATGGCGCCTGTCGCGGGGGTGAGTGAGAGCAGGTTGAGGGCGTCGGTCGGTCCGCCGTTTTCACTCACGGCGTAGATCAGGTTGCGGCGCGAGTCGATCGCCAGGAAGGAGGGGTTGCTCAGCTGGGCCGAGTCGAGCAGTTGCCACGAGGCGTCCTGCTGGTTGAAGCGCAGGCTGTAGATGCCTTCCGCGCCCGCATCCGTGTAGGTGCCCACCAGCATCAGCTGTTCATCCTCCTGGGCAGTCGAGGTGGCTGATTGCGTGCGCGGGGTACAGCTGCTGGTAGCTAGACAGGTGGTGGCCAGGGCGGCGGCGCTTATCATCACGCGATAAAGGGGGTTCTTCTTCATAATCATACTCCTCACATATTTAATGTATTTAATCTATTTAATGTTTGGTTCATGTTACCGTATGGTTCGTGCCGCAAAAATAGTGATTTTCTGCTTTTAACTAAAATTATTGGCCTATTATTTCGCTATTCAGCCCGAGGATTGTATTTTTGTGGCTCCTTCGGGGGGAGGTATGTTCCGTCCTGCACAGGTCATGGTCAGCTGGGGGCCGCATTACAGGTGAAACTTAACTTAAAAAAATGTGACATATATCAGAATGAAAAAACATCTATTCTATCTCTTTTGTGTGGGCCTCTGCCTGGCGTGGTGCAGGGGTGTGATGGCTCAGGATAACAGCCAACGCTATCCCAAGCGCGAATTTCGGGCGGCTTGGATTCAGAGTGTCAACGGTCAGTTCAAGGGCCTCCAGCCCGAGGTCATGCGCCGCCAACTGGTGAGCCAGCTCGACGCCTTGCAGCGGGCCGGCATCAACGCCATCATCTTCCAGGTGCGTCCCGAGGCCGATGCGCTCTATGCCTCGCAGCTTGAGCCCTGGAGTCGCTTCCTTACGGGGCAGCAGGGAGTGGCGCCCACTCCGTTGTGGGACCCCATGCAGTTTATGATTGACGAGTGCCACAAGCGCGCCATGGAGTTTCACGCCTGGATCAACCCCTACCGCGTGAAGACCTCGCTGGCCAACGAGCTGGCGCCCAGCCACATCTACCGCCTCCATCCCGAGTGGTTCGTGACCTACGGCAATCAGCTCTTCTTCGACCCCGCCCTGCCCGAGAGCCGACGCCACATCTGCATGGTCATTACCGATATCCTGACGCGCTATGACGTGGATGCCATCCACATGGACGACTACTTCTACCCCTATCCGCAGAAGGGGCAGGAGTTTCCCGACGATGAGAGCTTTGCGCGCTATGGCGGAGGGTTTGACAACCGGGCCGACTGGCGCCGCAGCAACGTGAACCTGCTCATCAAGATGATTCACGAGACCGTGCGTAGCATCAAGCCCTGGGTGAAATTCGGCGTGTCGCCCTTCGGCATCTACCGCAACGAGAAGAGCGACCCCCTGGGCAGCAAGACCAACGGTCTGCAGAACTACGACGACCTCTATGCCGACGTCCTGCTCTGGGCGCGCGAAGGGTGGATTGACTACAATATCCCGCAGATATACTGGCAGATAGGACACCCTGCCGCCGACTATGCCGAGCTGGTGGACTGGTGGGCCAAGCATACCGAGGGGCGTCCGCTCTTCATCGGCCAGAGCGTGATGAATACCGTGCAGCATGCCGATCCGGCTCGCCCCGAGCAGCATCAGATGGCGGCCAAGATGCGGCTGCAACGTGCCTACCAGAGTATCGGCGGAAGCTGCCAATGGCCCGCCTCGGCTGTGGTAGAGAATGCCGGCCACTATGCCGACCTGCTGCGCACGGAGTACCATCGCTATCCGGCCCTGGTGCCTACGTTTGACTTTATCGACCACGAGGCGCCCGGCAAGGTGAAGCACCTCAAGCCCCTCTGGATGGAGGATGGCTACGTGCTCTTCTGGACCGCGCCCAAGTACCGCACGGAGATGGATCGCGCCGTGAACTATGCCGTCTATCGCTTCGAGAAGGGGGAGAAGGTGGACCTGAACGATGCCTCACACCTGGTGTGCGTCACGCCCCACACCTTCTACAAGCTGCCCTACCGCGATGGCCGCACCAAGTGCGTCTATGTGGTGACGGCGCTCGACCGGCTCCACAACGAGTCGAAGTCGGTCAAGAAGAGAGTAAAGCTCTGAGCTTCGTCGTGTCCATGGCCAGCGAGCGGGCCCACGAGTCGTCGGGCAGGATGAGCGCGGGGTCGAGGCCTTCGGTAATGGCCATCACCTGATAGAGCTTGTAGCTGTTCCATACGCACTCTTCGCCGCAGTTGTAGATGCCTCCCGGGGCATGGGGCTTTTCGAGGAGGGCGGCGATGACCTGCACCACCTTCCATACGTTGGTCACTCCGCGCCGCTCGCGGGTGCAGGCCTTGAGGGGGGTACCCTCGCGGCTGGCCCGTTGCAGGTTGGCTATCAGGCCGTGGTCTTGCCGCAGCCGTTCGGGTGCCTGGGGGATGGCGGGGTCATGGCGGCTGTCGTAGAGCCAGGTAAGGCGCAGGCCGATGGCCTCAGGGCAGAGAGCCTGTGCACGCTGTTCCATCTCCAGCTTATGGCGTCCGTAGATGCTGCGTGGAGGGTGGTTGAGGTAGTCATCCGTAGCCTCCTCGCCGAAGGTCTCCGTCCAGAGGTTGGTGTCGTTCTGGTACACCTGGTCTGAGCTCATATAGATGAAGCGGAGGGGAGGCTGGTTGTTGCTGGCCAATTGCTGGTTGCTGGCGGCTTGCTGTTGTTCGGTTTGCTGGAGGGCAGCTTGCAGCAGGTGGAGTGTACCCTCTACGTTGACGGCCCACGAGGTCTCGGGGTGCTCTTGGCAGAAGCCCGTTGAGCTGATGGCTGCCGTATGGACCACGGCGTCGGGACGGGTGGCGGCCAGGTAGCGGCGGCAGGAATCGGCATCGGTCAGATCCATTTCTGCATGCGAAGGAGCAAAGACCGTGTAGCCGCAGACCTGCTCCAGATACCAGGCCACCCTGCTCCCCAGGAATCCGCTACCGCCCGTCACCACGATACGGCGGGGTTGAAGGCTGGGTTGTGGCGCTTGCTGCGGGCTTTGTTGCGGTTTGCAGGGCGGAAGATATTCCGCCCCTACAGGTGCAGTCTGTTTGTCCGGTTCATCCTGGTTGCAATGATGGGGGGTGGGGGCGTATTCGTTTCGTGTCTCGCTTGATGAGATGTGTTGCGGTTGATGTGGGCGAGGTACCGTGATAGGTCGGACCATGGATTGGTCGGGCCATTGGGGGTAATAGAAGAGGGTGTGGGGTTGTCCGCCTAGGCCGGACCAGTCGATACGTTGCAGGTGGTCGAAGCCGGGCAGGCCGAAGTCAAACGACCGTCCGTAGAGTGCCACGGCTGCACGTGCATGGTCGATTTGCCAAAAGCCTCCGCCGTAGCACCACGACTCGCCGGGGGCCAGCAGCTCCTTGTGTAGATAGACGGAGCCGAACCGTAATACGCCATCGGCGCCGATAATGAATTTTTGAGCCATTATCCTCCTAAATAACTAATTTCTGTGGGGGACAAAGATAGTGCAAGCCGAGTGGAATACAAAATAAAAGCGTGCTTTTATTTTTATTCCCGAGGCGCAGCCTATGTTATGAAAAGATAGTGCAAGCCGAGTGGAATACAAAATAAAAGCGTGCTTTAATTTTTAATTTTAAATTGAATCAAATGACAAACAATGATTTGAAGCAACGACATGGTTGCGTTACGTTTTGGCTTTGGCTAGTGCTGCTGGTAAATGCTGGTAGTGTGCTGATGCAAGTGATTAACTTGCTTGATCCAGAGGAGCCGGTATATCCCGTGTGGACGGTGGTGTTACTTGTGCTGCTGGCCAGCTGTAATGTGGTGGCTTCGCTGCTGCTGATGCGCTGGCGCAAGCTGGGTTTCTACCTGTTTGTGGCTTCTGCGCTGGCTGAGTTGGTGGTGTGCTTACTCCTGCTCGATTATCATCCCGTGCAGTCGGTCGCATCGCTGTTCAACATCGCCATCTGGTGGGCTGTGTTGCAGATTCGCTACAACGGCCGTTCCGCCTGGAGCCAGATGGAGTAGTGATTAGGGATAAGGGATAAGGGATAAGGGATTAGGGATAAGGGATTAGGGATAAGGGATAAGGTTTACTTACTTGTAGGGGCGGACTATACCTTAGTGAAATAATTTATAAGATGTTTTGAGCGAAGCTAATATTTTCCGCCCTGAATGCCGCAACTGGGTATGTGGTGAACGTGGGTGCATCCGGGCGCAAGATAGTGCGCCCCTACAGGTGGATAAACCTCATCCTAAAATGGCCTACGCTTATGCCCGTACTTCGATGGAGGGGAGGTTGTCCGAAGTGCAGCTGGAGAGGCGTTTGATGAGTTGGGCTAGCGTGGCGCGGCTGTCGCAGAGGTGTCCCGGGGAGAGGTACCGACCCACCAGAATGCACCCCGAGGTGTCGGCCACGGTGTTGCCCGCGTGGATGCGGATGCCCGCGAAGCAGGGCACGCTGAAGAGCTGGGGCAGCGTGCGCTTGAAGCGGGGCGAGTAGCTGAGCAGGATGGGGTAGGTACCCGTGGGGATGGCGGTCTGCCCGACCACCTTCTGCTGGAGTGTGATGGTGGCGGCCGTGAGCTGCCGGTCAACGGGTTCGAGCGTGTGGCAAAAGGGCGTGCCGTCGATGGCGAGGGTGCCCATGGTGTAGCGGTCGGTCCGCATGGTGCGTTGAAGTGTGAGGAGCATGGGATTAGGGATAAGGGATAAGGGATTAGGGATAAGGTTTACTTACTTGTAGGGGCGGACTATTTTCCGCCCTGTGTGCCGCAACGTGTACAGCAACGTGTACCCTATAACGGTATGAGTGTAAACGGTGGGTGCATCCGGGCGCAAGATATTGCGCCCCTACAAGTGGGTGAATTCAGAAACAGCTGCTTACGCCCAGGGCGGTGCCAATGGCAGTCATGAGCGAGGTGATGAAATTCCAAAGGAACTTGATCAATTTCTTTTTGTTTTCTTCTGTCATGGGGGGAGGGATTAGGGATAAGGGATAAGGGATTAGGGATTAGGGATTAGGGCTACAACTCGTCACTCGTAGCTTGTAGCTTGTAGCTTGTAGCTCGTAGCTCGTAGCTCGTCACTCGTAGCTTGTAGCTTGTAGCTTGTTTAGTGATTAGGAACCGCAGAGATCCACTTCATTTTAAATTTTAAATTGAATTGCCTTCTGCGGTTCCTGATGGTCACTCGATGTCGGCATCGCCGCCGCCGCTATCGCTTCCGCCGCTTCCGGGGTTGCCGCCGCTTCCGGGGTTGCCGCCGCTTCCGGAGCTTCCGCCGCTACCGGGGGTGCTGGTGTCGCCGCTGGCGGCGGGCAGCTGGATGACGTTTTCGTCGGTCATGTACTTGTAGAGCACTTGCGAGATGTTGCTCAGGTTGTACTGGCGCTTGAGCTTCTGTACGTACTGGTAGGCCTCGGTGCCCTTGGTGCCGTTTTCGGCGGTGGGCTTGTTGGCGTTGAGCCAGGCGGTTACCACAGCCTGACGGGTGGCAAACCGGGTTTGCTGGGCCAACTGCTTCTCGGTGGCGGGACCCTGGTAGGGGTTGGCGTACTTGGCCAGGCGAATGCGGTTACTCGAGGTGTTGGTGGCAAAGTAGTCGTTCGAACCGCTTCCGTACTTGCCGCTGATGCCCTTGATAACATCGATGGGGGTAATTCTTGCCATAGTTTGCTGATGGTTAAATTGTTAAACAAATGGGTTAGCTGTGTGGAGCGATGGCCTTCGGGATGACATCGGGATGTCTTCGGGTACCGCAGGAGGTGCGCGCTTTTCTCCTTTCTTCACAGGTGCAAAGTTAATGCGTTCTGCCGACGCGCCCTGTCGTTGCCTTGCTTTGGCTGCGTTTTCCGTTACTTTTCGGGCCTTTTTTTCTTGCGTACGCTGTCCGATTTGCCGCAACGTGTATGGGCTCGGGGCAGGGTCAGGGCTCGCCGAGGTAGTGGGTGATGAGCTGTACCTCTTTGGGGGTGAACCACTTGGCGTACTTGTTGTAGCCCTGGGCGAGCAGGGCGGGATAGAGGTCGCGGGTCTGATGAATCATCTCCATGAAGTGGGCCACGGCCGCACGTTTGGTCCTGGAGTGGGGGAAGTAGCGTAGGGCCAGCTCATGTTTGGCGTAGGCCCGTTGTGTGAATGTTTGTTCCATATCGTTCTCTTTGGTTTTTTTTAGGATGAAATAGCATGGGATGGGGTGATGCGTGGAGCCAGCTGTTGGGTCCAGGCTTCGCCGAAGTCTTTACATCCTGGGGGGAGCTGGTGGTGCTGCAGGGTGGGGAGCAGGGCTTGCAGCTGCAGGAAGAGGCGCTCGCCGGGCAGGTCGCGGTCGGGGTACATGTGGAGGGTGAGCTTGGTGCTGATGTGTGGCGGCAGTTGGGCCAGGGCCTGGAGCAGCGCTTCGGTGTTGAGCAGGGAGGCGCTGGGGATGGCGATGGCTTTGCGGCCCGACGAGAGCATGGCCCAGCAGTCGGAGCACCCCTCCGTGATGTAGAGCGGTTCGCCCTGTCGGAGCAGGCGTATCACCTGCAGGTTGTAGCAGTTGCATCGGCTGCCACGCGGGAAGCGGAAACGGGGGCTTTGGTTGTCGAGGTTGCGGTTCTGTATGCCGATGAGTTGGCCCTTAGGGTCGAAGTAGGGGATTTGGAGCCAGTTGATGCCCTTGCGGTCGCGCCAGCTGCCCAGGCGGCACCAGCTCACTACGCGGGGGTCGATGTGTCGCTCCCCGTAGAGGAAGCGGCAGGCCTCCGGGCTCAGCGTGGGGTGTTCGAAGAGGCGTGCATAGCGCACGGGGTCGAAGAGAGGCTGGGCCTGCTTCATTTCCTCCCCCTTTAAAGGGGATTGAGAGGGTCTTTCAGGAATGCAGTTTTCATCGGCCAGCCAGTAGCAGGCTTGGGTGAAGTCTTTACCCAGGAGGTGCATGGTGAGGTCGATGGTGCCTCCATGTGCGCCGCATACGAAGCATCGGTACGTGTTGCGCTGGATGCTGAAGCTGAGCGAAGGGTGCTGGTCGTCGTGGAAAGGGCAGAGGCTCTTGTGCTGCTTCACGGTGAGCCCCAGGCGCTGGGCCACCTCCTCGATGGGGAGGTAGCGCAGCCTTTGGAGAAGGAAACGGTCTATCATATCGTTTGTTATTTAGGTTGTTCGATTTTGTTGCACCTGTTGGAGCAGCCCTTGAGGTACTCCTGGGTCTTGCTGTAGAGTCCCGTCTGGGGGCAGTAGGTGATGAAGCCACGGTTTTTCCAGACGTTGAGCTGATGCTTGGTCTTGGTCACCTCCTTGCCCAAACTCAGGCGGAGGGCTTCCAGTTGCTGTTCGTTGAAGGAGTCTTCGAGGTTGTTCAGCATGTTCTGCGGGCCGCTTTGCTTTCCGCCGGCTGACGGAATATCCTCCAATTTGAAGAGGTCGCCGAAGACCATGATCTTGCTCCAGAGGTCGTAGTAGCAGAACCACTCCACGAACTCACCGATGGAGCGTGTCCAGGTCTGGTCGTTGAGAATCCAGAGCGTAGCCCCCTTCTTCCAGGCGGAGAAGATGCAGCGGTGGGAGAGCTCAAAGAGCATATCATCGTCTGTCAGGTCACCCAGGCGGGCCATCTCGGCGGCTAGGTCGTCAGCCAGTTTGTTGAGCTGTGGCACCACGAAGTTGCCCTTGCAGTTGTCCAGCCGGATGAGGTAGGCGTCGAGCTTCTTGAGGAAGGTCTCTTCGTACCGCCCTTGGCGGGGGATGCGTGGGCTGCGTTCGCCGCGTGCCTTGTAGGCGAAGGGGATTCGACCGAAGAATCCGTTGGTCAGGTCCTTGCGGTAGAAGAGGCGTGCCGCATCGGGTGTGGAGGTGAAGGTGATGTTGACCCGTAGCAGGGGGTTTCCAGTCACGCCGTCGGCTGTGGCACGCAGGGCTCCTGCCCGCTGCCGGTCGTAGATGTTGCGGATGGTCTGACTCACCTGGCTGTGTCCGCCGCACATGCGGTTGGCCATCTCCACCTCAGGCAGGTTGATGTACTGCGTGCGTGCGCCCAGCTTCTCGCACGCCATGGCGTTCTGCAGGAAGGCGGGATTGGTCATGTCGGCCGGTGGGAACCAGAAGCTCACGTCTGGCCGTTCCGGCTTCTCCTTGTTGGCCCCTCGGGTCTTGATTTGCCGTTGCCAATCCACCAGTTTCGCGAACTCAGTCTCATCATGCTGTCGAAAAGAGCGGCAAACGGCCTCTATGAGACGCGTCAATTGCTGTTTTCCGATGCCCGAAGGGCCTATCAAGTGGCCCATTTGGCCACAAAGTTCGTAGAAAACGTTGTCGGAGTACATGAACTCCACCTCGGATAAGTGGGACGCTAATGCCGGAATCACCATCGGAATGAGGGGGTCGCGCATGTCTTTGGAAATCTGTGAGAGGATAAGTTTGCAGATTTCGGTGCCTTTACCGGGTCGTGGCATCTGCGGAGCGGTGTTGCTAAAGATATCGTATTTCATTGCATTATAGGGAATTAGATGTTTATTTTGGGGTTTGTAGAGGTTGGCCGCAGTCTCAGTCTCAGAGTCTCAGTTCGTTTTTAAGGTGGGTCATCATCCTCTCTATATTATATAACTATTTAATTATTAATTAGTTATAAGTGATATAAGAGGGGTTTGAGATGTGAATTGTGACTTAATTTTGAACTGAGACTGAGACTCTGAGACTGTTGTGCAGCCGGTATTAGGCGCTCATGCCAGGCATCAACTTCTCTACGTGGCCTGCTATGGCGAACAGCTCGCAGGCGGCTTCGCGGCAGAAGTCCGCGATGGTGAATCCGTCATTCAGCAGCGGTCGGCAGAAGGTGGGATAGAGGGTGCCATCCTTCGCACGGTGGATGTTGATGTACTTGCCGCGGTAGATGATAGGGTTACGCAGCGGTTGGATAGCCTTCACTGGGCAGGTGGCCGATGCGGCGGCTGGCAGGTTGTCGATGTCTTCGATGAAGGTGTAGTGCTCCTGGCCATCGCGCAGGATGGTGCCTGCGAGGTACTCGCCCTCGGCCAGTCGTCCCGGGTTGCGGGTGATGAACTTGAGCGTAATGCACGGCTCTGTGTTGGCGAAGAGCTTGTGGAAACCGTCATCCTGACTATTGTTCACATACTCGGTGAAAATCTCTCTTACGCGGCTCGGGCGATACTGTTCTTTCTGCCCTGCCATCTTGTTTGAATTTTTATTGTTCATAAATGTCATGGTTATTCCATGTGAGGAACTAACCGTGACGCAAAGATGTATGGTCTTTTTTGGTCTTCTGACGGTGGATTCTGGTCTTTTTCTGGTCTTTGGTCTTTCGCGGTCTTTTAAGGTTTTTTCGCTATTCGTAGCGTTTGCTCATCATTCGTTGAGTATCTCTTGATACTCTTTTTGTACTATGCCACCGTAGTAATACCATCCTTTATATTTGTAGTTCCCGCCGCTGGCTTCTCTGGCATTCAGGTGTACGGAGAGCCTGTAGTGCTTGAAGGCGCACCCTTTGGCCCGCTCTGGGGGATAGCGCATGATGTTTTGTTCGCACCATCTATCGTAGTTTGCTCGCGTAAACGGGCCATCATAATATAGACTGAACGAGTTCTCGAAGCCCAGATATACCAGAATCGCAGCCGCATAAGCCGCCGGCTGTTCGAGGGACCTATCCATACCGAGTATGCGGGCCACCAGCTTCTTGACCTTTTGCTCCGAATCCAGGGCTTTCACTTTCTCCAGGTCTTGAAAATGGTACTTTTTGGCTTCTGTCAGGAAACGCGTAACCCATTCGTTTCCCCCCGTCTCGGACAGAGGCTCCGGTTGTGAGGGTTGTCCTGTTTGCCCTGCACTCCGCTGAGCATCCGATGTGCTTTGTATCAGCTTATGGTATGCACGCTCCAACTCCTCGGGGGGATATTCATTGGTAAACAAACGATAGGTCTCTGAGAATTCGTAAAACAATCCCATGGTATTCGATTGCAATAGGTGCCAAAAAGTACCTAGTAAGTTAAAGTAGAGCATCATCAGCGACTCTCTGATGCGCTTTATCTCTGTAGATTCGGCCAATTGGAGTACTCGAAGCATCACGTTGCGTACTTCGCCTAGAAGGATTTCATCATTTTTTGCCGCAATAGCCAGTTTGATTAAGTGAAGCATGGTTCTTAGGTTGTCCACTATTCCGAGCAGGCTGTATAGCCTGTCTGAGCAAGTGGTATATCTGCTCCTTTCAAACAGAGCGTCCACTCGGAAGATGTGATATTCATTATAGGCCGTGTAACAGGCTTTATGCTGTTTCTCAGCCTCTTTACGCAGCTTCCGGTCTTTTTCATAGTCATCCGATAAAAGGGCCAGATACTCCTTTTCGATCAGATTCACCAAAAGCTCTTCAAGTTCATGGAGTTGAAGATTGTTTTGCGAGCACAGCTTAGAAATCTCTTGGTTAAGCAGGCCAATATCTTTTGTGGTTTTCAGTTCGTTAAGTTTTTCTTCTCTTAAGTTGCCATAGATTATGCTGTCGTATAGTGAAAGGCTCATCGTTTTTTCGGTATTTGGATGTTTTCAGATGGTATTTTTTTGCGGCGAATGTCGGTATTTAATCTGAAATATCTAAATAGTATGTATAAAAATAATGGAATTGGAGGTATCTTGAGCGCAAAAAAAAGCCCAGAGCGGGCTGATGATGGGGCGGAATCCTCATCATCAGTCTGCTCTGAGTCACGGGGGGATACGTCTCTTCGGCCTGCTCTGGGGGGACGTGGGGCGAATGGCTGGCCGGCTATTCTATCGGCTGGCCGTTGTAGAAGTTGAGAATCTTGGTGCTGAAGAGGTAGTTGTACTTGGCGTAGAGCTCGTCGCTCTGGGCGCGGAGCAGGTTCTGCTTGGCCTCGTGGTACTCTACGGCGTTGGCCTGGCCGCTCTCGTACTTCTGCGTCATCAGCCGAAAGGCTTCGGTGCTGGCCTGGAGGGCTGCCGTGCTGCTGGCGTATTTGGCCTGGGCGGCCGTGGCGTTGTACCAGGCCTGCTGCACCTCTTTGTAAAGGTTTTTTTTGGCGCCTTCGAGCTGCAGGGCGTAGTTCTGCTGCTGCAGGCGGGCGGTGCGCACCTGGTTGCGCGTGGTGAAGCGGTTGAAGAGGGGCACGCTCAGGCTGAAGCCTACGTACTTGTTGAAGTTGTCGCTCATCTGCTGGCTGAAGGTGCGGTTGATGGTGGAGTAGTAGCTGGTGCCGAGGCTTCCGTTAAGGCTGAGCTGGGGGTAGTAGGCGCTCTGGGCGATGCGGATGGCGTGGCGGCTGGCATCGAGGCGATGCTTGGCGGCCTGGATGCTGGCCTTGGTGGCCAGGGCGGTCTGCGCCACTTCGGCAGGTGGGGTGAGCGGCTGGAGGGTGAGTGCTACGGCGGGGCGCTCCAGCTGGAAGCCTTCGGGCGTGTCGAGCTCGATGAGCTGGCTCAGGTCGAGCAGGCCGAGCTGGTAGCTGTTGTGGGCTTCCACCTGGTTCATCTCGTCCTGCGCCAGGCGCGAGCGGGCATCGGCCACTTCTTGTGCCGAGGCCTTGCCCAGGCGTTGCAGGGCCTCGATGCGGGCCAGCTGCTGTCGGCTCAGGTCGGTCTGTCCCTGGGCCACCTGGTAGGTCTCGAGCTTGTAGAGGGTCTGCAGGTAGGTCGAGGCGATTTGTACGGCGATGTCGTCTTTGGCCTTCTGCAGGTCGGCCAGGGCGGCCTTGAGGTTGAGCTTGGCGTAGGCCAGCTGGTTGGGCAGCTGCATGCCGGTAAAGAGGGGTACGGAGGTGCCTACGGAGAGGTTGGTGCCGTGGCTGGAGGTGTTGACATAGACGGTGGAGTAGTCGCCCGTGGCCTCGTCCTTGATGGCGGTCTGCGTGCGTCCCCAGTTCCAGTTTTGTCCGGCCGAAGCGTTGAGGTTGGGCAGTCGTGCCCAGCGCCGGGTGTTGACCTCTACGGCGCCCTGCTCTGCGGCGTTGGCCGTCTGCTTGATGTTGATGTTGTGGTCGATGGCATAGTCGATGCATCGGCGCAGGCTCCAGGTTTGGCCGGCAGCCTGATCTGCCACGGCTGAGGTCTGCTGCGCCGAGGCTGAGGTCTGCTGTGCCACGGCTGTAGTGGCGGGTGTAGTTGCCAGGGTGCCCATCAGCAGGGCGAAGGCGGTATATAACGTTTTGTTCATTTTTTTCAATTTAAAACGTAAGTCAATTTAAAACGTAAGTCAATTAAAAATTTAAAATTTAAAATTTAAAACGGTGGGGGTGTTCAATTAAAAACGATATTCAATTTAAAATTTAAAATTAAAAATTTAAAACGGCGATGGGAATCAATTTAAAACGATGTTCAATTTAAAATTTAAAACGGGAATCGGGTTATACGGATTATTAACCTGTAGGGGCGGAATATTTTCCGCCCAGTGACAGCCACAATTGCGGTGTTTGTTGCGGTGTTTGTTGCGGTTTTCAGGGCGCAAGATATTGCGCCCCTACAGGTGGATAATCACTAAACACTAAACACTAATCACTAAACACTAAACACTCATCCCTCATCCCTTCTTCTGCTCGCCGCCGCGCACTTGCTCTTCCTGCTTCAGGCCGCTCTTGATGGCTATCTTGATGCCGTCGCTCATGCCGATCTGAATCTGCCGGCGCTCAAACTGCTGCTCGGGCTCGGACTTGGTCAGGACATAGACAAAGGTGGTGTCGCCGCTAAATTCTACGCACCCCTCGGGGATGGCCAGGGCCTGCTCCTGCCGCTCCAGCACAATCTCGGCGTTGGCCGAGTAGCCCGAACGGATGGTTACACCCTCGGGCGGGGTGATGGCAGCCTTGATCTCAAACTGGTTGGCGCCGTTGCTCTCCACGCCCTTGGGCGAGATGTACTCCAGGGTGGCGTCGAACGTCAGACCCTGCAGGGCGCCGATGGTGAGCTTCACGGGCATCCCTTCGCTCAGGCGGCCCACCTCGGTCTCATCCACGTTGCCGCGGAAGATGAGGTCGTTCATGTTGGCCACGGTAGCGATGGTGGTGCCGTCGTTGAAGGTGTTCGACATGATGACCGAGTTACCCACCTTGATGGGCACGTCGAGAATCAATCCGTCGATGGTGCTGCGTATCAGCGTGCTGCTGAACGAGGCGCTGCTCTTGGTGATGCCCTCCTTGATGATTTCGAGGTTGTCCTTGGCGGTCTGCAGCTCTTCGCGTGCCTTGCTGACGTTGACCTCCTCCTTCTCATACGTTTCGCGGCTGACGAGCTGCTGCTCGTAGAGCTGCTTGATGCGGCCGAAGTCGGTCTCGGCCTGACGGGCGCTGATCTCGGCCAGGCGCACGCGGCTCTCGGCGCTGTTGAGCGAGCCGAGCTCGGGGATCACCTTGACCTTGGCGATCACCTCGCCCTTGCGGATGGTTTGCCCCGCCTCTTTATAGACCTCGTCGATGATGCCCGAGATCTGGGGCTTGATGAGCACCTCGTCGCGCGGCTCCACCTTGCCCGTGGCGATGGTACTCTTCACCAGGTCGGTCACCTCGGGCTGATGCAGCTCATAGACTTTCACTTCGGGCTTCGACTTCTGATAGAGGAAGACAAAGGTCCATACAAAGACCAGTCCGATGGCACAAAGACCGGCCGCTTTAAAGAATTTTCTTGCTTTCATATCGTTTGTAAATTATTTATGTATTCATTTCAACTGTTCACTCATCGCGGATGGCCTCGATGGGCTTGATGGCCATGGCGCGGTAGGCGGGGGCCAGGCCAGCCAGCAGGCCCAGGGCGGCCAGCAGCATACAGGTGCCCAGGGCCATCACGAAGGAGATCTGGTAGTTCACCTCGATCTGGCCGGGGGGATTGACGGCGGCCTCGAGCACGTGGAGCACGAAGACGCCAAACGTGATGCCGCTCATCCCGGCTACCGAGGTGAGCACGATGCTCTCGGCGAGAATCTGCTGCAGAATCTCGCTGGGGCGCGCACCTATGGCGCGGCGGATGCCTATCTCGGTGGTGCGCTCCTTGACGGTCACCATCATGATGTTGCTCACCCCGATGGCGCCGGCCAGCAGGGTGCCCAGACCCACCATCCACATCAGCACGCGGATGCCCTTCATCAGGTTATCGACCATGGAGAACATCGCCTCGGCGTTGAGCATCATCACGGCCTGCTTGTCGTCCGGCGCGATGAGGTGGGCCTGCTTGAGCACGCTCTCCACCTGAGGCTGCACGTCGGTCACGCGCACGCCCTCCTTGACCGTGAAGCAGAGCACGTCCACAGTCTTGCCTATGTTGTAGGCCTGCTGCATGGTGCTGTAGGGCAGGACCACGCTCTCCGAGGCGGCCCCCTGGATGTTCATGTTGCTGTCGCCGTCGGTCATGCCGATGATGCGGTAGTAGATGCCGTCCACCTGGATGTCGCATCCGCAGGGGTCTTCGCCCTTGGTGAAGAGGGCCTCGTAGATGCGCTTGCCGATGACGCACACCTTGCGCGCCTCGCGGATATCCACCTCGTTGATGAAGCGGCCATACTTCATCGGCTGGTGTTCGATGTATTCATAGTCGGGGTAGAGCCCCTTGACGGCACAGTTGTACTTATGCTCGCCGTAGATGGCGTTACGCCCCCAGAGGGCGAATGTGGGGGTGACCAGCTGCACGCCCTCCACGCTGCGTACGCGCTCCACGTCCTGCAGCTCGATGGACCACCAGCGCCCCTTGCGGAAGCCCTTGTAGGCCTCGCTCGTAGGCTGGTCCACCACGAAGGCGGAGTTTTGCGCAAAGCCCTCGAACTGCCGCTTCATGGTCTCTTCTACGCCGTTTCCGCCACCAATCAGGCTGACGAGCATGAAGATGCCCCAGAAGACGCCAAACGCCGTCAGCAGGCTGCGCGTGCGGTTGCGCGTAATCGTCACGAGAATCTCTTCCCATGTATCTCTGTCGTAAAGTTTCATTATCTTTTTCGTTTTAATATTGTTGTATGGGCGGAAAATGAGGGTCGCGGAGCTACACGGCGTTCAGCGCCTCGATGGGGCGGATGTGCGTGGCCTTGCGGGCGGGGAAGAAGCCGGCCAGCGTGCCCGCGATGATGAGCGTGAGCGTGGCTTGCAGGGCGATACGCAGATCGACCGTGGGGTCGGTAAACATGGTCTGCTGAAACCAGCCCGCATCCATCGTCTGGGCGCCGAAGTAGCTGTCCATCCACTCCGTCACCCCGATGCCCGCCACCATGCCGATGTAGCCAAACAGGGTGGTGATGACCACGCTCTCTGAGATGACGAGCCACAAGATGGAGCGCGGCTTGGCACCCAGGGCCTTGCGGATGCCGAACTCGTGGGTGCGCTCCTTGACCGTGATGAGCATGATGTTGCTCACGCCCACGATGCCGCTCAGCAGCGTGAAGATACCGATCACCCAGATGGCGGTAGTCATCACGCCCATGGCCTGCTGCGACTGGATATACTGCCGCATGCGGTTGCCGATCCATACGGCCCCCGTGTCGTCGGGGTCGAAACGGTGGA
This sequence comes from uncultured Mediterranea sp., assembly GCA_945879145.1. Classification (GTDB taxonomy): domain Bacteria; phylum Bacteroidota; class Bacteroidia; order Bacteroidales; family Bacteroidaceae; genus Bacteroides. The sequence goes on along the minus strand of CAMCUZ010000004.1, from coordinate 17,509 downwards.
GTCCGGCCAGCACGCGGCGGTAGCGCTCCTCGAAGTCGAGGTTGCTCGCTTCATCGTGGAGTCCGCGGGTGGTGAAGAGCAAGGTATTGATTTTGTTGCTGCCCTGCTTATAGATGGTCTGAAGGGTGGAGAAGGGCACGTAGGCACCCCGTTGCCCCTGATCGCCCATGTCGCCGTAGATACCTACCACCTGGAAAGCGAAGGCCCCCACGTGGATGAACTCTCCCACGGGGTCTGTGTGGAGCTGCTTAAAGATGGTCTCGGCCGAGTTCTTGTGGAGCACAATCACTTTGCGTTGCTGCTGGATGTCAATCTCGTTGACGAAGCGTCCGGAAACCAGCTTCACGGCCTCGATCTTGATCTGCGTGGGCGACACGCCCATCAGGGTGGTGCTGACGTAGTCTGTGCCGTAACTCAGCGTCACGCCACCCTGGGTCACCTGTGCGCCCGTCTCGATCACCTCCTGGGGGAAGAGGCGCGCGGTCTCGGTCATGTCGCGGTTGTCGAGCTCCACAAAGCGTCCTTCCGCCAGTCCGTCGTAGGGCAGGAGGGTCCATCCAGGATAGACGCGAATGACGTTGAGTGCCCGTTCGCCGGAGCTCTGCTCAAAGGCATGGATCAATCCGTTGCCTGCCCCGAGCAGCACGATGAGCATGAAGATGCCCCACGCCACGGCAAACCCCGTGAGCGCCGTGCGCAGCTTGTTGCGCTTCATCGTGCCATAAATTTCTTGCCAAAGGTCAAACATATAATTCTCTATACAGCTACAAGCTACAAGCTACGAGCTACGAGCTATGAGCTACGAGCTACGAGCTACAAGCTACAAGCTACGAGCTACGAGCTACAAGCTACAAGCTACGAGCTACAAGCTACAAGCTACGAGCTACGAGCTACGAGCTACAAGCTACGAGCTACGAGTTGTAGCACTAAACATTAAACATTAATCACTAATCCCTAAACCTTATCCCTTATCCCTAATCCCTAAACCCTAAACCTTATCCCTAAACCTTATCCCTAATCCCTAAACCTTATCCTCATTTCATCCAGCCGTTGACTCCGAAGGGGGAGGCGTTGTGGTCGATGTTCTCTTCGATGCTGCCTATCACGCCGTCCTTGATGTGGATGATCTTGTCGGTCTGGTTGGCCACGCCACTCTCGTGGGTCACCACCACGATGGTCATCCCCTCGGCGTGGAGCTCCTTGAGGATTTGCATCACCTCGACCGAGGTCTTGCTGTCGAGGGCCCCTGTAGGCTCGTCGGCCAGTATGATCTTGGGCTTGGCAATCAGGGCGCGCGCGATGGCCACACGTTGCTTCTGTCCGCCGCTCATCTCGTTGGGCATGTGGTAGGCCCACTCCTTGAGTCCCAGCTTCTCCAGGTACTCCATGGCGATGGCGTTGCGCTTGCGGCGGCTCACACCCTGGTAGAAGAGCGGCAGGGCCACGTTCTCCATGGCATTCTTGAAGTTGATGAGGTTGAACGACTGGAAGATGAATCCGATGGTGCGGTTGCGCAGTTCGGCGGCGCGGTTCTCGCTCAGGTTCTTGATGAGCGTGCCGGCCAGGCGGTACTCGCCCGTGTCGTAGGTGTCGAGGATGCCCAGTATATTTAATAAGGTGGACTTCCCTGACCCCGAGGCTCCCATGATGGAGACAAACTCGCCCTGGTCGATGTGCAGGTTGATGCCCTTGAGCACATGCAGCGGAGCCCCGTTGTTGTAGGTCTTGTTGATCTCTCTTAAATCTATCACAATCTTGTTCGTTTATTACAAAAGCGTTTATACTTTGGTTGGTTCACTCTCTAAAAAAGGTATGTTTTGTGCCATTTTTGTTCTATCAGACGTTGATAGATAGGAAAAAGTTGCAAGTATAGCGCATTTTTTTTGAAAAACGTTTTGTTATCTCAAAAAAGTTCACCAATTTTGTTCGCGTAAAATAAATACTAACCTATAAAAATGAGTAGATATCATGAATACTAACATGGAAAAGCCCTACGTAGTGGGCATAGATATAGGCGGCACAAACACCGTCTTTGGTATTGTTGACGCACGCGGAACGATTGTAGCCAGCAGCTCGATCAAGACTGGCGCCTATGCTGAGATTGAGGAGTATGTGGATGCAGTTTGCCAAAACCTGCTTCCGCTCATCGTGGCTAACGGCGGCGTGGACAAAGTGAAAGGTATCGGCATCGGAGCCCCCAACGGCAACTTCTATAGCGGCACCATCGAGTTTGCACCCAACCTGCCCTGGAAGGGCGTTATCCCCTTGGCAACCATGTTCGAAGAGCGCCTAGGCATCCCCACCGCCCTCACCAACGATGCCAACGCAGCTGCCATCGGCGAAATGACCTACGGCGCTGCACGCGGTATGAAGGACTTCATCATGATTACCCTGGGCACAGGCGTGGGTAGCGGTATCGTGATCAACGGTCAGCTGGTGTATGGCCACGACGGCTTTGCAGGCGAACTGGGCCACGTGATTATCCGTCGCGACGGACGCCAGTGCGGCTGCGGACGCAAGGGCTGTCTGGAGACCTACTGCTCGGCTACGGGCGTCACCCGTTCGGCGCGTGAGTTCCTCACCTCGAGCACGGAGCCCAGCCTGCTGCGTGCCATCCCGGCTGAGAACATCACCTCGAAGGACGTGTATGATGCAGCCGTGAAGGGCGATAAGCTGGCCCTCGACATCTTTGAATTTACGGGTCAGATACTGGGCGAGGCTATTGCTGACTTCATCGCCTTCTCAAGCCCCGAGGCCATCATCCTCTTTGGCGGTCTGGCCAAGTCGGGCGAATACATCTTCAAGCCCATCCAGAAGGCTATCGATGAGAATATCCTGACCATCTACAAGGGCAAGACGAAACTGTTGATGTCTGAGCTGAAGGATGCGGATGCCGCCGTACTGGGCGCCAGCGCCCTGGGCTGGGAAATCAAGTAAGAGACAACCTCTGAATAAAAAGTCAAGGGGCAGAGACCTGAAGAAGGTATCTGCCCTTTAATTTTTAAATCCTTTAAGCAAATGTGGGAAGATTATCCTTCTCCTTGGCTAGGTCTGCCCCTTGATTATGATGTGATATTCTACTTTTCAAGCAGATCCTTGAGGAAGGCGTCCAGCTCTTCGTCCAGGCCTTTGAGCAACTCTTCGTTGAGCAACAGGGTGTCGTCGTCCATCAGGAGCAGCTCGCTCACGCCCTCTTTATCCTCGTCAACCAGAACGAAGGAGTAGGGCTTGATGATGTTGACCTTGGCCAGCTGGCCCGATTTGTTCATCTTGTCGAGCAGCGAGGCAAGCAGACGACCCACCTCTTCGTTAAAGTCGTCTTCGGCGTAGGTCATCCACTCTTCGACAACGGCCTCGGCCAGCAGGTTGTCATCATCATCATAGATGAAGAACTCGCCGGACGTCTGATTCGGTTGCAGGTGAATATCAGTCACATACGTTTTCTCCTCGGCCTGACAATAGCGCTCGAGCGCCTTGCGGATGGTCTGTTCGATTAGCTTCGTTGAAGATGAACTTAATTTCATGTTGTTGGGCTTATTAAAATTGCACCTCAAAGGTAGTTATTTTTGTTTGATTCGTGCAAGTATTTGGCCAAAAATCTTTCATCAGGCAGCAATTTTTTCTTTTTTTGATTCGGATTCCGGGCTTGCAGCAGCTTTCTCTACGGGTTGAGTCGGCGGGTCTGGAGCTGCAGACGCTGCATGCCACCAAGACGTTGCTTCAGTTCCTGCTGGTAGAGCTGCATCATGAGCTGTTCCGTGGTCTCGGGCTGGGTGTGCTGCAGGGCCAGGCCGATCCAGCGTACGGCCTCCTCCATTTGGTCTTGCATCTCGTAGCCCACGCTCAGGTTGTAGGCGGCGGCCTTCTTGCGCTTGACGTTCTTCACCTCGTACTCCTTTTTCCAAAGGTCGATGGCCTGGGTCCAATCGTTCTCGCGTACATAGACCAGGGCGTCGCGTAGGTTCACGCTACTTCCGCCGTAGAGGTAGCGTTGTGCGCTCTTCCAATGGGGCAGGAGCTGCTGTACGGGGAGCGACCCGGCAAAGTCGGATGCCTGGCGTTGCACCTCTACGTCGTCGGGCAGTAGGCGGCGCAGGTCGCTCTCGTGGAGGGCGCTCTCTTCCCAGAAGATGCTGTCGTTGGAGTGGAGGGTAGCCATGGCGTTGGCCCGGTTGGGCAGGTAGATGCGCGTGGTGGCATAGACCTTGGCGTCGATGGAACCGTAGTTGACCCTCCACTCGGGTAGGTATTGCAGGTCGCGTTTGGTCTTGACAATCAACCCTTCGAGCGAAATCAGGAAATCCACGTCGAGCGCATGCGTCAGCTGATTGATCTCCTCCAGCGTGAGCGGATGGGCAGCCGGCTGAGGGTCGGTAGCGCGAAGCAACGAGTCGCAGATGATGACCTCGTCGAAGTAATTCCCCTCGGCCAGGGCGTTGGCGAGCGCCTCCGTGGCCCGCTTGCTATCGCCCCAGAAGCTCTTTTCAGATCCCTTCTCTTCGATGAGAGTCTGTTCGGGCTTGATGACGGGGCTGTTGTTGACCACAGCTACGCGCTTGAGCTCTTCGGGGAAGCTCACTTCGGCCGGCAGCATGTAGTCCATGGAGATGGTCTCGATGGTTTGGCAGGCCGTCAGCAGGCTCACTCCGGCTGCTGCCATCCAGAGCATACGTAGGTTAATCCGTTTCATCCTTTTTTTGTTAAGAAAATTCCTGCTTAGGCATTTCTGCCGTGACAGTTCTTGTATTTCTTGCCGCTTCCGCAGGGGCAGGGATCGTTGCGGCCAATCTTCTGCTCGGCACGTATCGGCTCGCGCTTGGGCTGCTCGCGGGTGTCGTGAGCGGCTGCGGCTTGCTGGTTGGGGTCGTTCAGATCCACCTTCTGCTCGCGATACTTACTCATGTCCTGACGTTGCTCGGGAGCAGCCTGACGCACCTGGATGCGTTGGCGTGCGGCTTGAGCAGCTGCGGCAGCCTGTGCAGCAGCAGCGGCTTGTGCGGCTTGTGCGGCTTGAGCGGCCTGCGGAGCCTCGGCGGGTGCCTCTTGCACGGGAATCTGGCCGCGCATCAGGATGGAGATGGTCTGGTTGTTGATCTTCTCGACCATGGCGTCGAACAGCTTTACCGACTCGAGCTTGTAGATCAAGAGCGGGTCTTTCTGCTCGTAGCTGGCATTCTGAACCGAGTGCTTCAGCTCGTCGAGCTCGCGCAGGTTCTCCTTCCAGGCCTCGTCGATAACGTGTAGCAGGATGCTCTTTTCAAAGGCTTTGACGACTTCCTTGCATTCGCTTTCGTAGGCGGCCTTCAGGTTGCAGGAGATGTTGTACATCCGCTTGCCGTCGGTAATGGGGATGAGGATGTTCTCGTACATGTGGCCGGCCTTTTCATAGACGTCCTTTATGACGGGGTAGGCTACCTGGGCCATGCGTTCGGTCTTGCGCTTGAAGGCTACCATGGCGGCCTCGAAGGTGGCTTCGGCCAGTTTTTCGCGGTTGCCCTCGCGGAATTGCTCTTCGGTAAAGGGCGGCTCGATGGCCAGGCATTGCAGCAGGTCGAACTTCACATCTTCGTACGTGGGGTCTTCGAGGGCCGATGCGGCACGGTCCCAGATCATGTTGACGATGTCCATGCCGATGCGTTCACCCATCAGGGCATGGCGGCGCTTGGTATAGACCACCGTACGTTGCTTATTCATCACGTCATCATACTCCAGCAGGCGTTTGCGGATGCCGAAGTTGTTCTCTTCTACCTTTTTCTGGGCGCGCTCGATGGACTTGGAGATCATGTTGTGTTCAATCATCTCGCCCTCCTTGAAGCCCAGCTTGTCCATGACCGTGGCGATACGCTCGCTGGAGAAGAGGCGCATCAGGTTGTCTTCGAGTGAGACGAAGAATACCGACGAACCCGGGTCGCCCTGACGTCCGGCACGACCACGCAACTGGCGGTCCACACGGCGGCTTTCGTGGCGCTCAGTACCGATGATGGCCAAACCGCCTGCTGCCTTCACCTCGGGGCTCAGCTTGATGTCGGTACCACGACCGGCCATGTTGGTGGCGATGGTTACGGTACTGCTCTGACCAGCCTGGGCCACGATGTCGGCCTCCTTCTGGTGGAGCTTGGCGTTGAGCACCTGGTGGGGTATCTTGTTGACGGTCAGCATACGCGAGAGCAACTCGGAGATTTCGACGCTCGTGGTACCTACCAGGGTGGGGCGGCCCTGTTCGCGCATGGCGATAATCTCGGCAATCACGGCGTTGTACTTTTCGCGCTTCGTCTTATAGACGCGGTCGTTCATGTCGTTGCGGGCGATGGGCCGGTTGGTGGGGATGACCACGACGTCGAGCTTATAGATGTCCCAGAACTCGCCTGCCTCGGTTTCGGCCGTACCGGTCATACCCGACAGCTTGTGGTACATGCGGAAGTAGTTCTGCAGGGTGATGGTGGCAAAGGTCTGCGTGGCAGCCTCCACCTTGACCCCCTCCTTGGCCTCGATGGCCTGGTGCAGACCGTCGCTATAGCGTCGGCCCTCCATGATGCGGCCTGTCTGTTCATCTACAATCTTGACCTGGCCTTCGGGCGTCACGATGTACTCTACGTCCTTCTCAAACATGGTGTAGGCCTTGAGCAGCTGGTTGATGGTGTGTACACGCTCACTCTTTACGGCGTAGTTGGTCATCAGGGCATCCTTCTTCTCCAGTCGTTGCTCGTCGGTCAAATCCTTCTCGTTCTCCAACTCTGAGAGCTGGCTCGTGATGTCGGGCAGGACGAAGAAGGTGGGGTCGGCCGAGTTTCCGCTAATCAGGTCGATACCCTTGTCGGTCAGATCTACGCTATTGAGTTTCTCGTCGATCACGAAGTAGAGCGGGTCGGTCACCTCGTGCATACGCTTGTTGTTCTGCTCCATGTAGATCTCTTCGGTCTTGAGCATGCCGGCCTTGATGCCCTGTTCGCTCAGGAACTTGATGAGTGCCTTGTTCTTGGGCAGGCACTTGTGGCTGCGGTATAGGGCCAGGAATCCATCCTCTTGATCCTTCTTGTCGTCGGAGGCAATCAAGCGCTTGGCATCGGCCAGGTATTGGGTGGCCAGCTTCTTCTGCGCTTCAACCAGGCGCTCTACGAGCGGACGGAGCTGTTCGAAGAGCTGGTCGTCGCCCTTGGGCACGGGGCCCGAGATGATAAGGGGGGTACGGGCGTCGTCAATCAACACGGAGTCAACCTCATCGACGATGGCGTAGTTGTGCTGGCGTTGCACGAGGTCCTTGGGACTGATGGCCATGTTATCGCGCAGGTAGTCGAAGCCAAATTCGTTGTTGGTACCGAAGGTGATGTCGGCCAGGTAGGCCTTGCGGCGCGCGTCGCTATTGGGCTGATATTTGTCAATACAATCTACGCTCAAGCCGTGGAACATGTAGAGCGGGCCCATCCATTCGGAGTCGCGCTTGGAGAGGTAGTCGTTGACCGTGACCACGTGTACGCCGTTGCCGGTCAAGGCGTTGAGGAACACGGGGAGGGTGGCCACGAGGGTCTTACCTTCACCTGTAGCCATCTCGGCAATCTTGCCTTTGTGGAGCACCACGCCGCCAAAGAGCTGTACGTCGTAATGCACCATGTTCCAGGTCATTTCGTTTCCTCCGGCTACCCAATGGTTCTGGTAGATGGCCTTGTCGCCCTCGATGCGCACAAAGTCCTTGGTCGTGGCCAGCTCGCGGTCGAAGTCGGTTGCTGTGACGGTAATCTCTTCGTTCTCTGAGAATCGGCGAGCCGTATCCTTCACGATGGCGAAGGCTACAGGCAGCACCTCGTCGAGGGCTTTCTCGTAGATCTCGAGAATCTCTTTCTCGATTTTGTCAATCTGGTTGAAGAGGGCCTCGCGTTGTTCCAGCTCGGTGGCTTCGACTTGTGCTCGCAGCTCTTCTACCTTGGCCCGTTCGGCAGCTGCCGACTGGCGGATGTACGCTTTCAGCTCCTGGGTCTTGGCGCGCAAGGCGTCGTTGTCGAGCTGTTGAATTTCCGGATAGGCTTTTTTTACCTTCTCAACCCAAGGCTGAATCTCTTTCATGTCGCGGGTTGACTTGTTGCCAAAGATGGCACTTAAAAAGTTGTTGAATCCCATATTGTTGTTTCTTTTTTATTTTTCGTAACTGTTGGATGATGTTTTTTGTTCTGGCTTCGCAGGATTTCTCCCAGAAATAAAGGGGGCTGCTCAGAGGTCGAGCGGCGGCAACTGACTGGCGTTGGGGGCGCGGATACGCATCGCACGGCTGAGGGTGGGGGCGATGCGTTGGGCCGATACGGGGGTCGTGATACGTTGGGCCTGAATGCTGCTGCCCATCAATATGAGGGGAGAGGGCAGATAGGCGTTGCGCGAGATGCGTTGCTGCACCTTGCTGTGTTGCGAGGCGTTGACCCATCCAGGTAGCAGGGTGAGGGTGAGGTTGCCCGAGCGCTTGCGGTGGTAGCCGTTGCTGAGCTTCTCCAGCTGGGGCGACCAGGTGCCGAGTAGCATCCGATGGCCGGCATAGACGCGGTCCACGCCGCTAAACTGCACCAAGAAGGCTTCGGCCTTGCTCTCGATATCGTTCAGGTCGAGCTGCTTGTTCTCTATCAGCTTCTCGTTGAGGTATATCTGGTTGTTGTAGTAGCCTTCTACGTATTGCCCTTCGCCGTAGGTGGCCATCAGGTACATGTTGAGCAGGGTGGCGCATCGCTCGATGTGGAATTCGCCTCCCGGTGTACGGTAGAGGGCGGCATCGGGCATCTCGGCGTCGGAGTAGCCGGTAGAGGAGATGCAAACCAGTACGTTGCCCAAGCCAATCTTTTGGTCTATCAGCTCGATGAGCTGGGCTATGCTCTGGTCGAGCCGCACGTAGGTGTCCTGTAGCTCCATGGCCCCATCGGTCGCGGAGAGGTGGTTATAGTTGCCCGCATAGTAGGTGAGGGCCAGCAGGTCGGGGATGGGGTCTTGACCGATGGTGCTCTTCGAGAAGAGGGTCTCGACGAGCTGGTTCACCTCGTCGTTGGCGTAGGGGCTCGTGATGAGCCGACGGTACTTGTTCTCGCGCTCGGCGTCGAACTTGTAGCGGAAGGCGGTTTCGCGCCATTCCGGCAGGTAACGGTAGCTCTCCACGGGGTAGGAGGGGGTCCATACCAGCTCCTTGATGCGGTTGTCCACGGAGTGGCGGTCGTTGTACTGACTGAGCCACCAGGGGAAGTCGGCATAGTAGGTGGTGCTGCACCACTTCCCTGTGACCTCGTTGATCCAGAAGGCACCGTTGGCGGCATGGCCTGCACTCAGGATGGCGGCATCGCGGAAGGGGGCGATGCTATAGACCAAGGCCCTGTTGCGTGTGGCTATGCGTAGCTCATCGGCTACATTCGTGACCAGCAGGGAGTTGGCCGATGAGCTTTCATCGGTATAGTTACCCATGAAGGCGGCGTCGTCCACGCAGTTTACGGGGCGAAGGGTCTTCGTGTCCATCCAGTTTTCTGCCACGATGCCGTGTTGTGACGGTACGGCTCCAGTCTGGAGTGTAGCTATGGCCGAGGCACGGTCGGGGGCAGCAAAGGGCATTTCGGCGTATGTATAGACTTTCCCCTCGCGCAGCAACCGCTTGAAGCCGCGTTCGCCATAGAGCGGCGCGAAGTACTCCATGTAGTCCGTGCGCAACTGGTCGATGGTCAAGCTCACGACAAGGCGGGGCGCAGAGGGCAACGTCTGGGCGTTGAGTCCTCCCGCCGCGATGGCTATGAGCGAGGCCAGTAGGATATCTTTGTGTATCGTCTTCATCTCTGTTTCTTTCTCGTATGTAAAGGCCGCCTCTCTTCAGGGGCGGTCGGCCTAATGTGTCGGCTCAGCCAGATGTTGGCCAAAGCACGAACTAACAAACAAAGTGCCAAATATACGGCACTTAGCGGAATTATCTGAATTTTTAGGCAGGAAACAATGATAAATAATGTTAATGCACCCAGGTTGGCCACTTGGTATCGGCTCAAGACTCCTTTGCGGATGCGACGGAGGGCACAAGGCAGGCAGGCCAGGTGGAGCGGGTGGAGGGCCAGGAGCAGCCAGTTGCTGTCCACGCAGGGGTGTTCGGACATGAGGGCCAGAAAGGCCAGAATGCAGCCAGCAAGGCCTGCAGAAGCGAGCAAGAAGAGGTCGAGTATCCAGAGGGTCTGTCTGCGACGCAGGGTGCCCATGAGGGTGGCTCCGATGATCATCAACAAGAGGAGCAAAGCGGCCCGTTCGGGTGTGAGGAAGTGGGTCAGCTGAAAGCCAGGCTCCTGCACTTCAACCCTCGTGGTGGGACCCTCTTCTGGCGTGGTGGCATTCGCGCTTTCTGCTGTGGCGCTTGGCATGTAAGTCTCGGGCAGGCTGTTCCAGCGTCGCTCCTCGATGACCAGGGGGCGGCTGCTCCCGTCGGGGGCGATGATCGTGGCTTGGCGCAGGTCGTCACGCAGACAGAAGGGTACGAACTCCATCTCGCGTCGGGTGATGGGGCGGTCGGCCTTGCTTCCCAGACAGAGGTCCATGCCCAGGCGTGACCAGCGTGCGTGCGTGCTGTAGCGATGAATCAAGCTACGGAATGAAATCTCGCCCAAGGGTTGGTCCATCGGTTGGGCATAGTGGAGTGTACCCGAAGTGATGGCCCGTTCAATCAGGTTGCGGGGGCGTGTGGCACAGTTGTCAAAGAAGAAGTTGTAGCGGTAGGTCCGGTTCTCGGGGCTGTAATTCTCCTCCAAGAGCCTGAGCAACAGGAGCTTCTCCTCAGAGGTGAGGTTGAGTAGCTGCTCGCTCACGCTACGTCCCATCCAGGTATAGGAGGCGCAGAAGCGGCTGAAGTCGTTTACGCCCAGTAGGTAGTCGGTCTGTCCCAAGGCAAACCGGAGGGCAAAATGGGGGGTGTTGAAGTCGAATACGCCATAGTTGAAAACGATATCTACCTGCTGCAGGGGGTTGCGGTAGCGTATGGCCGTATGGCCGAAGAGGGAGTAGATTTCGTCTCCTTGTCCGCAGGTAATCAGAGAGAAGGAGATGCTGTCGGCCTCGTGCTCCAACGTACGTTGGGGTTGAGGTTGGGATGCTGTAGCATGGGCTGGTAGCTGAGAGATAGCCAGCAGGAATGTCAGCAATAGGATCTTGGTATGGAGCTTGAGGTCATGCATTATTCTTTCAATCTAATCAGGCCACAAAGGTCGCAAAAAAAAACCGCACCACCAAATCCTTGGCCCATAAACCTGCTGTTTATATTTTTAAGGTTCGCGCGCGTGGATTGGTAGGTAAAGAAAAAGGCCTACCTTCACAGGCAAGCCTTTCACATCTACGTTAATTTTTATTCAAAAATACTTTCAAGCAAAGCAAGAAAGTCTTTTTGACGCAACTTAAATAGATAATTACCATGTCAAATATCTATGCCATATGGTAGCAGGGGGGACGTGTGATTATTCAATTATGCCCAGCTGGCGGAAGCACTTGGTAAGCTTCTCCACGGCAAAGTCCACTTGCTCGCGCGTATGGGTAGCCATCAAGGCTACACGTACCAGGGTGTCTTGGGGAGCGCAGGCGGGCGGAATGACGGGATTGATGAAGATGCCTTCGTCGAAGGCCATCTTGGTGACTGCGAAAGTCTTCTCTGTATCACGCACGTAGAGCGGGATGATGGGTGATTCCGTCTCGCCAATCTCAAAGCCTGCCTCGCGGAATCGCTTCAGGGCGTAGTTGGTGATTTCCCAGAGTTGCTTGATACGTTCAGGTGAATTCTTGATGATATGAAGTGCCTCGCGGGCTGCAGCTGTGGCTGCTGGGGTGTTGCTGGCCTGGAAGATGTAGGAGCGCGCGTTGTGGCGCAGCCAGTTGATGACCTCCTTGTCGCCGGCAACAAAGCCGCCGATTGAGGCGAGAGACTTGCTGAAGGTACCCATGATCAAATCGACGTCATCAGTCACGCCAAAATGGTCACATACGCCTCGGCCCTGCTTACCGAAGACGCCCAGGCCGTGGGCTTCGTCCACGTAAATGCTTGCGTTGTACTTTTTCTTGAGGCGTACAATTTCCGGCAGGTTGGCCAGGTCGCCTTCCATCGAGAAGACGCCATCTACTACAATCAGCTTGACCGCCTCGGGCTCACATTTCTGGAGTTCCTTTTCCAAGGCTTCCATGTCGTTGTGCTTGTATTTCAGTTGGGTAGCGAAAGATAGACGTCGTCCGTCCACAATCGAGGCATGGTCGCGATCGTCGCAGATGATGTAGTCGCCTCGACCTACCAATTGCGGAATCACACCCTCGTTAACCGTAAATCCGGTAGAGAAACAGAGTGCGTCGTCCTTGCCTACGAATTCGGCCAGTTCCTTCTCGAGCTCCACGTGGATGTCGAGCGTCCCGTTGAGCAGGCGCGAACCGGCACATCCTGTGCCGTACTTCTCAGTAGCTGCTATGGCTGCATCGATGATGCGTTTTTCGTACGTGAGGCCCATGTAGGCGTTCGAGCCGAACATCAGCACCTTTCTGCCGTCCATCAGCACTTCAGTATCCTGGTGCGAGTCGATGGTGCGGAAATAAGGATAGACGCCTTTCGCCATAAATTGCTGCGGAAGGTCGTATTTCGCAAATTTTTCTTTGAGTAAATTCATTTACTATCTTATATATTATATTACTTCTCGTCGGTTTATCCCTGTTATGTGGGAGGGTATCATGGTTGATACAGCGTGCAAAGATAGGGAAAAATGTTTTCTTTCACTCTCTTTTTTGCGAAAAAGTTGCTTATAAACATAAAAAAACAACAAACAAGCCGTTATTTCGGCTATTTATATTACTTTTGCATTTCAATTTCAAAGTAAATAGCAAGCTGAAACCTACAACGCAACGTAATCAAATGGAAGAAAAGAAACGTATCGCATTCGTCATCAACCCGATCTCGGGAACGCAGGGCAAGGCTGCTGTCGTTCGGCAGGTGGGCGAACTGATTGATAAGGAGATTTTTGATGTGGAAGTGGTCTATACGGAATATGCCGGACATGCCACGAAGATTGCGGCCGAACGGGCTGACAAGGGGTATTTTGCCGTGGTGGCCGTGGGCGGAGACGGTACGATCAACGAGATTGCCCGTTCGCTGGTTCATACGCAGACAGCCCTCGGCATCATTCCTTGCGGATCGGGCAACGGACTGGCGCGCCACCTGCAGATTCCGATGGAGGTGAGGGGAGCTCTGCAGGTCATCAACGGGGCGAAGACGACAGAGATTGATTACGGCAAGATGAATGAGGTGCCCTTCTTCTGTACTTGCGGCGTGGGGTTCGACGCCTTCGTCAGCCTGAAGTTCTCGCAGGCGGGCAAGCGTGGACCGCTCACTTATCTGGAGAAGATGCTGCAAGAGAGCCTGCGCTACAAGCCTGAGACCTATGAGCTGGAGATGGATGGCATTTCATCCCACTACCAGGCCTTTGTGATTGCCTGCGGCAACGCCTCGCAGTATGGCAACAACGCCTATATTGCGCCCCATGCTTCGTTGAGCGACGGACTGCTGGATGTGACGATTCTCGAGCCTTTCAGCATGATTGAGGCACCTTCGCTGGCCTTTCAGCTCTTCAATCGCAGCATCGACCAGAATAGTCATGTGAAGAGCTTCCGTTGCCGCTCGCTGCGTATCTTGCGCAAGAAGCCTGGGGTGGTGCATTTTGATGGGGACCCGATGATGGCCGGCGAGGTGGTGGAGGTGCAGATTCTACCCAAGGAGTTGCGGGTGATCGTGCCCTCTGTGGTAAAGAAGAATGTGCTGGTACCCAACGTGTTTCAACGCGCACAAGACTATATCAACGGCTTGAAGCAGATTAATGACGCCATCGTGGAGGATATCGCCCAGACCAACCGCCGCCTGTTTGATAAAGGCAAGGAGCAGATTAAGAAGCTGACGAAGTAATGATGGACTATCGTCAGGGTTGTACGAGCCGTTTGAATTCAGGAGGGTAGGGGGTCTCGAAGCGGAGCTCTTCGCCAGTCACAGGGTGGTCAAAGCAGAGCTTGAAGGCGTGGAGCGCCAGTCGGTTCAAGGGGTTCACCTCCTCCAGACCATAGCGGCCGTCGCCCACCACGGGGTGACCGAGGTCTTGCATGTGTACACGAATTTGGTTCTTGCGGCCTGTCTCGAGCATCAGTTCTACGAGAGAGTAACCGTTGCCTCGCTTGATGGTGCGGTAGTGGGTCACCGCCTCCTTACCGCCGTCATCTACGGGTGAAGAGGAGACGTAGAGCTTGCGGTCGGTCAGCCAGGAGTGTACGGTACCCTGCTCTTTCTCCATCTCACCACTTACCACGGCCACGTAGCGGCGGTCGAACACGATGTCGTGCCAATGGTCACGGAGCGTGTTTTGCGTCTTTTCGTCCTTGGCAAACATCATCAGCCCGGAGGTGTCGCGGTCCAGTCGGTGGACTACATAGACACGCCTACGCTGTCCGCTTCGCTTCACGTAGTCGTTCAAAATAGAGATGGCGGTCCGCTCCTTTTGCCGCTCTGTGCTGACCGACAACAATCCTTCGGCCTTCTCCACCACGATGAGGTAGGCATCCTCATAGACAATCTTGAGTAACTTGTGGTTGAACTCGTGCTTCCCCTTTTCGCGGCTGATTTGCACCTTCATTCCGGGTTGGAGCGGGAAGTTGTACTGGGTGGTAATGACGTTATCTACCAGCACAATCTGCTTGGTTAGCAACGACTTAATCTTGGTCCGGCTGGCCTGAGGCATGACGGATGAGAGGAACTCCATCAGTTCCATGGGCTCCTTTACGTTGTAGTTGGTATATTGTGCCCGGGCGCGGGCGTTGGTCTTTACTTTCATATTTCTGGTTCTGGGGAGATTGGGGAGTGTGTTATCTTTTTTCTAAGCGTACTACGTTTTCTACGTGGTGGGTATGAGGAAACATATCTACTGGTTGTACGGCCGTAACGCGGTATTTGGCGTCGAGCAGTTGCAGGTCGCGTGCCTGGGTGGCAGGGTTGCAGCTCACATAGACGATGCGTTGCGGTTCAGCCCGAAGGATGACGTCCACCACATCCTGGTGCATGCCTGCCCGTGGGGGGTCGGTAATGATGACGTCGGGCCGGCCGTGCTCCTGGATAAAGTCATCGGTCAGCAGGTCCTTCATGTCGCCGGCGTAGAAGAGGGTGTTGGTAATGCCGTTGATGTTCGAATTGACTTTGGCATCCTCAATGGCTTCGGGTACATACTCGATGCCTACCACCTGGCGAGCCTGTCGAGCTACGAAGTTAGCAATCGTTCCCGTACCTGTGTAGAGGTCATAGACCAGCTCGTTGCCTGTCAAGCCGGCAAATTCGCGGGCTACCTTGTAGAGCTCGTAGGCCTGCTCGCTGTTAGTCTGGTAGAACGACTTGGGTCCTACTTTGAAGCGTAGTCCCTCCATCTCCTCGTAGATGTGGTCTTTGCCGCAGAAGGTGTGTACCTCCAGATCGGTAATCGTATCGTTCACTTTATTATTAATAATGTATAAGAGGGAGGTGATTTCGGGGAACGTGTCGGCCACGAATTGCAGCAGCTCGCGATAGCGCTCCATCTCCTCGTCCGACTCAATCTTGCAGACCAGAATCACCATCAACTCACCCGTAGAAGAGGTGCGTACAATCAGGTTGCGGAGCATGCCCTCGTGGGTGCGCAAGTTCTGAAAGGAGTAGCCGTGGGCGTAGGCAAAGTCGCGTATGGAGTTACGCAGGCGGTTGGTGATATCGTCCTGAAGCCAGCACTTCTCGATGGCCAGCACCTTGTCAAAAGCCGTAGGGATATGAAAACCTACAGCATTCATCTGATCGTAGGTCACCTCCTGCTTCACCTCTTCAGCCGTGAGCCAGCGCTTGTTGGAGAAGGTGTACTCCAGTTTGTTGCGGTAATATTGTGTTTTCTTCGAGCCTAAGATGGGCGAAATCTCCGGCAATTCAATCTTGCCGATACGCGTCAGGTTATCCGTCACCTGCTTCTGTTTGTATTTAATTTGCTCCTCGTAGGGCAGGATTTGCCATTTGCATCCGCCGCATACACCGTAGTGCTGACAGAAGGGCACCGCTCTAACGGGTGAATAGCTGTGGAAATAGACGGCTTCGGCCTCGGCATAATGGTGCTTTTTCCGCTTGACCTGCAGGTCCACCACGTCGCCTGGCACCACGTAGGGCACGAATACAACCATGTCATCTACTCTTGCGATGGCCTTTCCTTCGGCGGCCACATCTGTTATTGTCACCTTCTCCAACAGGGGAAGTTCTTTTCTCTTTCTTGCCACTTTTACACCAAATCTAATAAATTTGCCGCAAATTTACGTATTATTCTTTAAAAATAGATGGCTTAGACAAAATATATTGTGGCGATAAGCAGAAATGCTCCATTCTCTCAACTTTTTGTCGATTTTTTATCGAAAAAATTTTCATATTTTCAGAATTATTGATAGCTTTGCAGCCAAACACAACATAGAAATGAGAGAAAAAACCATTTTTTGAACTTAAATAAATAACATGATGGACAAAAAAAGAGTTTATACCTTTGGTAATGGCCAGGCAGAAGGTAACGCAAAAATGCGTGAGCAGCTTGGTGGTAAAGGTGCCAACCTTGCAGAAATGAACCTCATCGGTGTGCCGGTTCCTCCCGGATTCACCATCACGACCGATGTATGTAATGAGTACTACGAAGTAGGTCAGGAGAAGATTGTTGAGATTCTCCAGGATGAGGTGAACAAGGCTGTGGCTCATGTAGAAGAACTGATGAACTGCAAGTTCGGCAGTTTGGAGAATCCTCTGCTTGTTTCTGTTCGCTCGGGTGCCCGCGCTTCTATGCCGGGTATGATGGATACCATCCTCAACTTGGGTCTGAATGATGAGGTGGCCGAGGGCATGGTCAAGAAGACGGGTAACCCCCACTTCGTTTACGACTCATACCGCCGCTTCGTACAGATGTATGGCGACGTCGTTTTGGGCATGAAGCCCGTCAACAAGGAAGATATTGATCCTTTTGAGGCAATTATTGAAGAGGTAAAGGCCATTCGTGGCGTGAAGCTTGATAAGGACCTCTCTGTAGATGAACTGAAGGACCTGGTAGCTCGCTTCAAGAAAGCTATCAAGGAACAGACTGGCAGCGACTTCCCCAACGACCCGATGGTTCAGTTGTGGGGTGCCATCTGTGCTGTATTCCGCAGCTGGATGAACGAGCGTGCCATCCTCTATCGTAAGATGGAGGGAATTCCCGACGAATGGGGTACGGCTGTTTCAGTTATGGCCATGGTATTCGGTAACATGGGTGAGACGTCGGCTACGGGTGTATGCTTCAGCCGCGACGCCGCTACTGGTGAGAATATCTTCAACGGTGAATACCTGGTAAATGCACAGGGTGAAGACGTGGTTGCCGGTATCCGCACTCCGCAGCAGATTACCATCGAAGGCTCACGCCGTTGGGCTGCCCTTCAGGGTATCAGCGAAGAAGAGCGTGCTGCCAAGTATCCTTCGATGGAAGAGGCTATGCCC